>JBDTWO010000041.1:0-30461 GCA_040006635.1 Chloroflexota bacterium | reverse complement strand
GTCAGCATCCGCACATCATAATGCCGTTTTTACTATTTCGGATAATGTCTATTTACTTCTTTTAGATGATCCACATCCGCCATCACAATACTGACAGGGAATTGGCGTCCGCGCTCAAGCCGCACCAGTTCTTCCATAAAAAAACCATAATTGTACAAGCCGGTTAATATATCGTGCGTGCTTTGATGCCTTAGCTCTGCTTCTGCTTGTTTGCGCTCACAGATGTCACTTACAATCGCGTAACATAATTCATTTTCTCCACCCGAATTTTCGACAACGGCTTCGATCAACACCCAAAACGGAGCAGGTCCATCTTTATTGAGCGTGACCTCACATGACTCTTTTTTGTCGCTGGTAAAAACCTGATCCAGAAAATCGCTGAAAGTTGTACGCGCTGAAAGCGAAACAAACGTTCCGAAGCGCTTCTTGATCAGGTCGCTGAGTCCCAAGCCCATTAGTTTTGCGCCGCTTAAGTTGGCGCGGCGGATCGTGCCGTCACGCGTTAGCGTAAAGTAACCCACCGGGGCGAAGGCGTAGAGTTCGGCATATAGCGATAAAGTGAATTCCAACTCGGCTTTCGATTGTACTAACTCATCGTTCTGCATTTCTAATTCGATCTGGTGCACTTGTAGTTCGTGTAACAGCCGCTGTGTTTCCACAGCGCCGGTAACGGGTGAAGCCTTGCCTTTGGGTTTGACTTTCAGCTTTGCTTCCGCCTGGCGGCGCAGCTCTTGTCTCCCCGTGGAAACATTCGGACTATATGAGCCTGCCGGAGGAGCGGTGGCATCCGCTGGCTTACCCTGCTTTTTTTTCACGTGGGGGTATCCTTCTTTTCAGTCGCGCTTTTGGTTTCATCATTTTTCCCGCTTTGGCCGCGTTGTTTTTCCAGTTGTAATCTGGCGTCAGATTGCTCTAATAGTTCGTGCTGGTCATCAATCCGTTTCTCCAAACCAGTCTGCAAGCGCCGCAGTTCCGCTTCCAGATTTTTGGAGATAGTAATATCGGTAAAGGTGATAACCACCCCGTCGATCATATCGTGCAGTGTGCGGTATGGCAAAATGCGCACGGAGAACCAGCGTTTAGAAAGTGTGGCGACCTGTTTCTCGATACTCACAAGCGTACGCAGGACCTCACGGGCATCCTGGTCCATTTCAGCGTAGAGCAAGTCAGAAGCGATATCAGTAATGGGACGTCCCACATCCCCGGCGATCAATTTGGTGACCTTGGTAGTCTGGCTGGTAAAGCGCCGCACATGCATTTCTTTATCAAGAAAGAGGGTGGCGATATCGGTGCTATCGAGCAGGTTCTTCATATCATCGTTGGTGTGTGAAAGTTCATCCAGCTTGGATTGCAGTTCATGATTGATGGTCTGGAGTTCCTCATTCATGGATTGCATTTCCTCTTTGGAGGTGGTCAACTCCTCGTTGGTGGATTGCAATTCTTCATTCGTGGACTGTAGCTCCTCGTTCGCGGATTTCAGCTCCTCCTGTGAGGTTTGCATTTCCTCGCGAATGGTTTGCACTTCATGACGCGCATGCCCAACTTCCTGCTCCAGGTCTGCGATCTTGCTGGCGGAATGGGTCGTGGTGCGTGGTGATTTGCCCGCCGCTTTTATTTTCAGTGGGGCTGCCACATCTTTAAAGACGACCATCATCAAGCCCCGCAGCGCTTCCGGCTCATTGACTGGTTGGAGGATGACCTCGACAGTTTGTTTGCCGCCGTTTGTGCCCACCACCAAATCCTTAAGTGTCACCGCGTTCTTTTGCCGCAATGCCTTGTTGAAGGCACCCGATAATTCGTAACTTATACCTTTGCGTGCCATGGCAAAAATATTCCAGTTAACTTTGCCCGCGGCGGGTTCCAGATACTTGCCTGTGCGCCCGCTGATATATAGGATATCGCCCTTGTCATTGGTGAGCACGGCGGCTGGGGCGTAGGTTTGCAAAAGCAACTGATCAGCCAGTACTTCCAGGTTTTGAACAGGCTTGACTGGCTTAAGCTCGGCAGACTGCCGGGGCGAGATAAATTTTGATGGAAACTCGAGCAGTTTCGGGTCAGGCACTGAAGCGTGGCGCTGATAGAGGCGTGATTTCGTATCCAGCGCTGTAAACAGGTCGTTGAACGTGCCCACCGTCTCAGCGCTTCCTAAAAATAAAATGCCAGCGGGGTTCAGGCTGTAATGAAAGAGCGGCATGAGCTTCTTCTGAAGCTCGGGAGTTAGGTAGATCAGCAAATTGCGGCAGCACAGAATATCGAGTTTTGTAAAAGGCGGATCCATAATGATGTTCTGGGGTGCGAAGACGACCATCTCGCGAATGGACTTTATGACCTGATAACCGCGATCCATTTTGACGAAGTAGCGCTTCAGGCGCTCAGCCGAAACGTCTGCGGCGATATTAGCCGGATACACCCCTTCACGCGCTTTATCAACCGCTTGCTTGTCGAGGTCGGTGGCAAAGATCTGCAGGGTGATATTGCCGGTCGGTTTGAGTTTCTCCATGGCTTCCATAAAGAGGATCGCGAGCGAGTAGGCTTCCTCGCCGGTCGAGGCAGCGGGGACCCAGGCGCGCAGGTTTTGACTTGGCGCACGCACAGAGAGTAATTTGCTGAGCATGTTCTTTTTCAATTGTTCCCACGCCGCCGGGTCGCGGAAGAAACTGGTCACCCCGATCAACAATTCCTGAAAGAGCAAATCCAATTCCTGCGGATTTTCCTGCAAGTAGCGCACATAGGTGGAAATTTTTTCGATCTGGTGAATTGCCATGCGCCGCTCGATGCGGCGATAGATGGTGGTCTTTTTATAGAGCGAAAAATCATGACCGGTCTTTGAGCGCAGGAGGATCACTACTTTTTCGAGACCATTGTTGGCTTTGTCTTCCAACGCCAGCCCATGCTCGGTGATCATGGGCGCATGTCGAAGATAGCTGAGAATGCGGTCTGGCAGGGCCTCCACGGGTGCAATTACATCAGCCAACCCGGATCGAATGGCGCTTTGAGGCATACCATCAAATTTCGCGGAGGCGAGTTCCTGCACAAAGATCATGCCGGCTTTTTCCTTGATGGCGCGCAAACCCAGTGTGCCATCCGAGCCCATGCCTGAAAGGATCACACCGATGCTGTACTGCTGGCGGTCTTGAGCGAGTGAGCGCAGGAAGAAATCGATCGGTAAACGTAATCCGCGCGGCTCCACGGGTGGAAGCAAATGCAGGACATCATGCAGAATGGACATATCATAATTGGGTGGAATGACATATACACAGTTGGGTTTGACCGGTGTGCGGTCTTTCACCTGCATTACGGGCATGGTGGTGCAGCGCTGGAGCAATTCCACCATCAGGTCTTTGCGGGTGGGGTCGAGGTGCTGAACGATAACGAACGCCATGCCGCTGTCTTTGGGCACGTTGGTGAGAAATAATTCGAGCGCCTCCAACCCCCCGGCGGATGACCCGATGCCGATGATAGGGAAGGGGGCGCTCGCTGTGATTGCTGCAGGCGCTTCTTTATTTGGTTTTGGGTTCGCCTTTTTCGGCGTGCGTTTAATGGGTTTGGTTTGTTTTTTCAAGGGTGAGTCTCACTTGTGAAAATAGGAGGCAGGTGATCGGATGTAGATACCAATCGTTACGCTTTCAATATACTCCCTTTTTCTTGAATTTGGTTAATTATTCCAATAAGGGTTGGAACGTAACGAGTTACGGGTTAAAATTTTCCGAAATGAAATTTGACCCACAAAAACACCACCGTCGTTCCATTCGTCTGAAAGATTACGATTACTCCCAAACAGGAGCCTATTATGTGACGATTGATGTGCAGAACCGAGAATGTCTATTCGGTGAAATTGTGGATGATGAAATGGTATTGAATGAAGCGGGGAAAATGATCGAAGAACAATGGCTCGCCTTGGTCGAAAGATTCCCGTGCATTGAATTAGATGTTTACCAGATCATGCCCAACCATTTTCACGGTATCATCGTTTTCGTACGGGCGACCCTTGTGGTCGCCCGTGAGAACGCGCCCACATTGGGTGATATTGTGGGCGCGTTCAAATCCATTACCACGCATGCATACATCCAAGGCGTGGACAATCAACATTGGTCCAGATTCTACAAACAGTTATGGCAAAGAAATTATTACGAACATGTTGTCCGCGACGAAGCAGATTTGAATCGAATTCGGGATTACATTCAATCTAACCCTGCCAATTGGGATGAAGACGAAGAGAATCCAAACCGCAATCCGTAGGGGCGACCTTTATGGTCGCCCTGTTGCATGTGATTATCTTGTTTCAAACGATCTCTGCATATCTTGAGATAATCTGTTGGTATAAAAATGAAATGTATATATAGAATGGGGCAGGGACAAGTCCTGCCCCTACGAGATTCTGCCGTATAATTTGACCATCATCCCGTATTCGGGGAAACCTTTATGACCGAATCCCGCAAGCTCCGCGTCTTTCTCTGCCATGCCTCGCAAGACAAGCCTATTGTTCGCGAGTTGTACCAGCGACTCCTCGCCGAAGGCTGGATCGATCCCTGGTTGGATGAAGAGAAACTTCTTCCGGGTCAGGATTGGAATGTGGAAATTGAGGAAGCAGTAGAAGCTTCCGATGCGGTGATTGTGTGCCTTTCTAACAATTCGGTGACCAAAGAAGGATATGTTCAGAAAGAATTGCGAAAAGTTCTAGATGTCGCTGATGAAAAGCCCGAAGGAACTATTTTTATTATTCCATTACGATTAGAAGAATGCGACCCGTCCCAACGTTTACAGTCTCGGCACTATATTGATTACTTTCCGTTAGAAAAAAGGAATAAAGGGTTTAAAGGTTTGCTTTTGAGCTTACAGAAGCGTTTGGAAATTATCGGACTATTTGGGGCTGAGGGCGAGTCTTTACCGGTCTCCTTGTTGGAAATCGGCGTGCCGGGATATAGCTCAATAGGGAATTATGAGGAAGTGATTGAACGATACGAAGAAGCAATTAAAAAGGCTTTGAAAATTGGCGACTCCCCAGAACATATCGCTTTTATGTGTCAAGACCTTTCAGGTTATCTTGAGATCCAGGGGCAGATACAGAAAGCACATCAATATATTGATTTAGGTTTGCAGATTCTTAGTAACAATCCTGAAAATAGCTTGACGAGATTATGGTTGGATGCTCGGTTAGGACGATTACTTAGTCACGAGAAAGGTAAAGGATGGAAAACGGTCGAATTGTTAAAGTCAGTTATTGAAAAAGGCGAAAACTTGCCCCCGAGTCAAGGTCGAGAAATATTACTCTATGAGACTCTTAATTATTTGGGCTTGGTTTTGAATTCAGTTGGAGCATATGATGAGGGGCATAATGCACTTAGGCGCTCAGCCGCAATTGCATTAAAAGTCGGTAATTCCCAAGAGGCTAGAACTGCACTAATGAACTTAGCTTATAACATTATTGATCACGGGAAATTTCAAGAAGCCTTGCAAATAGCAGAGGATTGCCTGCAAGAAGGTTTGGATAAAGGGTTGTTTGAGGATCAGTCTTATTCCTATACAATTATGGGTGCCGCATACGTAGGCCTAGAAAATTATCAGGCTGCAATCACTGCCCTGAAAATGGGGATTTCTTTGTTTGAAGATCTCAAACAAACTTGGAATGACCCTTACAGTTATTATGACTTGGCAAGGGCATACTTGGGTGTCGGTGATGCGAATGCGGCTTATGATGCCGCAAAGAAGAGTCTGCTCAGTGCAGAAAAAGGCTCCGATGATTTTGATGCGTATGAGCAAGCCTTTGGTTATGAGGTTCTTGGGCGATCGTTGGCGGAGTTGGGGGATTGGTCTAAGGCTGAAGAAGATTTCAAAAAAGCTATCAAGATTATGCACGATGAGGGATCTCTTTTTGAAAAGGCTCGCGCCCAAAAATTTTATGGATTGGCTTTAATAAAGAAAGGAGAAACTGAAAAAGGAATCAAACTTATAAAAACTAGTCTTTCTATGATGAAGCGATTAAAAATGGCTTATGAAGCTAATGCTATTCGTGATACCTTGTCTGGTATAAAGGAATAATCCTGGTATTTTATTATTTATAATTGATTCAGTAAAGTAAAACTTCCGAGATCATGACTTCGGAAGTTTCTTTTTTACTTCCCCAACCTTGCCCGCTCCTCTTCAACGACGCTCTCTTCCAATTTCTTGAACAACGGACCCGGCTGATTCAACTTCTGTCCCGGCTTCAAGTCGCTGGGCTTCCATTGAATTCCATCAACACCTTTGTATCGCAACACCGTATGCTCGCCGAGCGAGTCCTTCACTGTCTCGGTGTATTGCTCGCCGAAGAGTGGAGTCTCATGGCCGAAGAAATCATGCAGCCTTTCGCACGTGAACGGCAGGAAGGGCGCGAACATCACCTTGAGCGAGTCGATGGCTTTGAGCGCGGTGTAGACCGTCAGCGCGGCAGCAGCTTTGTCCGTTTTGAGAGCGGTCCATGGCGCGTTGACATCGAGGTAGACGTTCACAGCGGTGGCGAGTTTCATCGCTTCGCCCAATGCCGCACGCAGATGCACGGCTTCGAGTTCCGCGCCGACCGTGTTGAATCCATTTTCGATGGTTTCCAATATTTTTTTATCAGCATCCCGTAGGGGCGCGGTCTCCGCGCCTTCACCGAACGAAGGCACATAACCTTCCCAATTTTTATAACAGAATGCCAGCACGCGATTCGCAAGGTTGCCCCACGTCGCCACCAGCTCGTTGTTATTGCGCGCCACAAACTCAGCCCAGTCCCAATCGCTGTCTTTGGTCTCGGGCATATTCACCGTCAGATAATAACGCAACGCATCGGGGTCATACCGCGTCAGCGCATCGCGTCCCCACACCGCCCAATTGCGCGAGCCGCTGATCTTTTTGCCTTCAAGATTCATGAACTGATTCGCAGGCACATCATACGGCAATGTTAACGGGACCGGATCGCCAGAAAAGATTTCTGCGAACTGTGCGCCCGCGCCCATTAACTCTGCGGGCCACTGCGACGTGTGGAAGAAGATATTGTCCTTGCCGATGAAATGGAATTGCTTCGCTTCGGGATTCGTCCACCAATCGTGCCACGCGTCTTTCTGACCCGCTAACTGCGCCCACTCAATGGGAGCGGAGAGGTAGCCGATCACTGCTTCAAACCACACGTAGAGTTTTTTCGTTTCCCAACCTTCTTCTTCCACTGGAACGGGGATACCCCAATCGAGGTCGCGTGTAATGGAACGCGCTTTGAGTCCTTCACTTTCGATCTTGCCGAGCGATTCACCCAAGACAGTTTCGCGGGTATGGCTCGCGCGGTCTTGTAGAAATTTTTTGACATCCGGTTCAAGCTTCGAGAGGTCGAGATAAAAATGTTCGGTCTCGCGTAATTCGAGCGCGCCATCGCCAGTCTTGGCACGTGGATTGATCAACTTCTCGGGCTCAAGCACGTTGCCGCAGTTATCGCATTGATCGGAGCGCGCGCCTTCGAAACCGCAGATGTAACAAGTCCCTTCAACGTAACGATCGGGCAGAAACTTTTTCGCAGAGGGGGAGTACCACTGCTTGCTGAATTGCTTGAACATAAATCCGTTCTTTAACAAAGCAAGGAAAATGGCTTGTGAGACCTTGAAGTGTGTCTCGGTGTGTGTAGTAGTGAATAAATCATACGTGATACCAAAACCTTTGAAGAGTTCAAGGAAACCGTCATGATAACGCTTGTATACTTCTTCAACAGCCTTGCCCTCTTTGTCTGCCGCAATGACCACGGGCGTTCCGTGCGAGTCCGTGCCGCTGACCATGAGCACCTTATTCCCTTTAAGACGATGGTAGCGCGCAGCAATGTCACCAGGTAAATGGGAACCGGTAATATTCCCGACATGGATTTCAGCATTGGCATAGGGCCAGGCGATGGCAATTAGAATGTTTTCACTCATTGGATAACTCCGCTTAATTTTCTTGACTTGTTTTCGGCGAAGCAATTGGCTTTTGGCTTTTAGCTAAATGCTAATTGCTGACAGCTAACTGCTAAGTACAAACAAAAAGGCTGTCCGCGAAATGGACAGCCCGTTATTATAGGTGCAAAAAGCCTAACGTGCGATCCAGGCGCGACTTGACATCTCCATTTGATCGGGAGACATCAACATGGTCATTGGCACCATTGGGAAGTCAGGTCTGAACTGCATGAGCGTTATTTTAGGCTGTGGGGGAGGGTTTGTCAATAGAAGTCGACAAATACGGGAAAACCCTACCTCCTTGAATCTCATAACTACAAGATAATGTTAACTGTCCATGGACTATACTGACCTTAATAGTCAGCCACTCCATTTTCGTGATTGGATGGAGGTCTTTATGAAGTGGTATCAGAGTGACCAGCCTCGTCGATACGCGGTCTGGGGGGTGTTGGGTGGTTTAGTATTTCCGATTATTGGAACCTTAATCGAATTAGCTACACATGGGTTGCCGCTCACATTGCGATCAATTTGGATTACCCAGCTGAATCAACCCTTATTGTGGATCATTGATACTACACCCCTGATCCTGGGTTTTATAGCGGGAATTTTGGGAGCACAGCGCAACCTAGCTTTGGTGATTGAACGCGGAAAAAAGGAATGGGAGGCGATCTTCGATTCTTTTTCAGACCTGATCTTTGTGACCGATACGAATGGGTTCATTGTTCGTTGTAATCATGCTGTCATTGATCGTCTTAACACCCGCTATATCAATGTAATTGGAAAGCTCATCGCTGAGATATTGTCTACCCCTGAGGGGCATACTGCTGATGACCTCAATGAGCACGCCCAGGGATTATGGTGGTATGGTCGCCTCTATCATGTTTCCACCATTCCGATCGAGTTAGCAGATACAGAGCGGCAGAGCCTCTTCATTTTGCACGATATTACCCAGCGCGTAAAAATGGAGAACAACCTCGCCATGGAGCGAACTCTCTTACGAACCCTGATTGATACACTGCCTGATCGAATTTATGTCAAAGATCACAAGGGGCGTAAAACGATTTCCAATAAAGCAGACTTGTATGCTTCGGGTGGAAAACAAATGCAGGACGTGATCGGGAAGTCTGATTTTGATTTGTATCCAGCCGAATTGGCAGAAAAATATTGGGAAGACGATAAAACGGTCCTTGATTCTGGAACGGTGGTGCTTAATCGTGAAGAGCCTGGGTTGGACTTGGATGGCAATCGGGTTTGGGTCATGACTACCAAGGTGCCTCTACGGGATAATGAAGAACAGATTGTGGGGTTGGTGGGCGTTGGAAGAGATATAACCAACCAGAAGCTCGCGGATGAAAAGATACGCCAGCTTTCCCGCGCGGTGGAGCAGAGCGCATCCACAATTGTCATCACAGACCCAAATGGAAACATTGTTTATATAAATCAGAAATTTGTCGAAATGACTGGGTACACCCTCGCTGAGGCTTTCGGAAAGAATCCACGTATTTTAAAATCGGGGTATACATCCGAGGAAAAATATAAGGATTTATGGACAACGATCAAATCAGGCGGGGAATGGCGCGGCGAATTTCATAATCAAAAGAAGAATGGCGATCTATATTGGGAATCGGCGACCATTTCGCCAGTCCTAAATGAACTGGGAAATATCACCCACTTCCTGGCGGTTAAAGAAGATATCACCGAGCGCAAGCGGATAGAAGCAGAACTTGTCCGCGAGAAACAATTTCTGGAAGCTTTGAACCTGAACACTCCTGTTTCGATCACGGTGTTGGATGCCTCTGGGGATGTCGTTTCTTCCAACCCGGCTTTCGAGCAGATGTTTGGATATAGCCCCCTGGAAATTGTTGGCAGGAATCTTGATTCTTTGATCACCACCGCAGCGGTGCTGCCAGATGCTATTGCCTATACCCAGAAGGCACAAGCAGGGGCGGTCCATGCTTTTGGTATGCGCCGTCGGAAGGACGGGCGCCCAGTCAATGTTGAGTTATTCGGTGTTCCGGTGCAGCTTGAAAATGAGCAGCTTGGGATCCTGGCTATTTATCATGACATCACCGAATTGGAAAGCGCACGGCGGGAAGCTGAAGAATCGAATCGCGCCAAGAGTGAGTTCCTTGCTAATATGAGTCACGAGATCCGCACCCCGATGAACGGAGTTATGGGCATGTTGGAGCTTGCCCTAGATACACAATTGACAGTGGAGCAAAGGGACTTTCTGGAAACATCCTTGCACAGCGCTGAAGCGTTATTGGCGCTGCTCAACGATATCTTGGACTTTTCCAAGATCGAAGCGGGCCGGCTCGAGTTGGAACAGATTAACTTTAATCTTCGTAACACCGTGGAAGATGTGGCTTATACGCTGGCAGCGCGGGCGCAAGCCAAGGGGCTTGAGATGGCGTGTTTAATTCACTCCAACATTATCTCTAGTTTGCGTGGTGACCCTGGTCGCCTGCGACAAATATTGGTGAATCTCGTTGGGAATGCGATTAAGTTCACGCACCAGGGTGAGATCGTGATACATGCAGAGCCGATCGAGAAAACTGATGACTATACGGTCATTCATTTTTCTGTTCAAGATACTGGTGTTGGCATTCCATTGGAACGGCAGGCGGCAGTCTTTGAACGCTTCACGCAGGCGGACGGGTCTACAACTCGCAAATATGGCGGAACCGGTTTGGGTTTGACGATTTCTAAACAATTGGTTGAAGCTATGGGTGGGAAGATCGGTATTGAAAGCACGCCGGGAATGGGCAGCAATTTCTGGTTTGACATTAAATTTGGAAAACAACCGGGTAAGACTGGCGATACTGCGCCTCTAAAAATCGGGCTGATTAATTTGAGTGAAGCACGAATCCTGGTTGTGGATGACAACAAGACCAACCAGATCGTGTTGACGAAAAATGTCGAAGCAATGGGTTGTCGAGTCGAAGCAGTTTCCAGCGGAGCAAAAGGTCTGGAAAGTCTGCGCAATGCTTATCGTGCGGGCGAGCCGTATCACGTCGTGCTGTTGGATATGCAAATGCCCGGTATGGATGGCGAACAAACCGCGCGTGCCATCAAGAGTGATCCCGCTATAAAGGATGTCAAAATAATTATTCTCACATCCATGGGCCATCGTGGCGATGCCGCTCGCATGGAATCACTGGGTTGTTCCGGATATCTGCTTAAGCCGGTCAAGCAACAAATGCTGTTTGAAGCGACCATGACCGTGTTAGGCCGCGTGACCGAAGAAATCCCACCGTTGATCACACGTCATACACTTGCAGAGCAAAGAAAAGTTTCTCAGCGTCTGTTACTTGCTGAAGATAATCCAATTAACCAGAAGTTGGCTATTACGGTTTTACAAAAAGCCGGTTACTCTGTTGATACAGTTGATACCGGGAGCGAGGCTGTCTCCAAGGCTATGACGAATCAGTACAACGCAATTCTGATGGATGTCCAAATGCCTGTCATGGACGGTTTTGAGGCGACTCAACAGATCCGGGTTTGGGAGCAGAATAGTGGAGCTCATATTCCAATTATCGCAATGACCGCTCATGCCATGCAAGGTGACCGTGAACGCTGCCTGGAGGCTGGCATGGATGATTACATTACCAAGCCGCTTCAGCCGCGAGTCTTATTTAGTGTGTTAGACCGCTGGATCAGGATTGAAACGGTCGACTCCAAAGCTGAAAAAATCTTGGAAGACTATTCGTCCTCAACTGAGATTGGCACATTGGATTTTGATGACGGTTTGTTTGGCGAACCTTCAACCGCTTCACCTTCGACTAAAAAAGCTGTTCCAGTTATCCAACCGAAAGTCAACTCGCTCGAGCAGTCTCCCGTTGATATTCAAGCGGTTGTTGAACGTTTTGATAACGACAGCGTTTTTGTGATGAGCGTTATCAATGATTTCAAAAATAATTTACCCGAGCGCATGCAGGAAATCCACCACGCGTTACAAGCCAGAGATATGAATTCACTGAGCCGTCAGGCGCACAATCTTAAAGGTATATCACTAAACATTAATGCAGGTCCGATGGCGCAAACCGCGTTGGAGATTGAGACGACTGCTCTGCGTGAAGATACAGAAGGGGCGTCTATCTTCGTTACCCAATTGGATTTGGAAGTTGACCGCTTTGAAAAATACTTAGCCACCATTACGCAGTAAGGAATAAACTTATGACTCGTATCCTTGTTATTGACGATGAACCGATCAACCATCAACTTGTTTCGCATGCATTATCACCTCTGCAGTGTGAGATCCATTATGCTGAAAACGGGAAAAGTGGTATTGCCCAGGCTCGGGCCGTGAAGCCCGACGTGATTATCACGGATGTGATGATGCCTGATATCAATGGCTATGAGGTGACGCGCATCTTGCGGCGTGAGTTGCAGTTTGCCGCCACGCCCATCCTGGTGTTGACCGCCCAATCGGGTTTGCAGGACAAGATCAAATCTTATGAGGCTGGCGCTGATGACCATTTAACCAAACCTTTCGATCCCGCGGAACTTGTCGCTCGGGTTACCTCATTGCTGAGGCGGGTTGAGGCGGTCAAACTATCGGAACAAAAAGTGGCGGCGAAAGACGGGACACAAATGATCGCCGTCCACAGCCTGAGGGGCGGAACCGGTTCCACTACTCTGGCTGTCAATTTGGGTGTTGGGTTGGCAGGTCTGTGGCGCGAGCCGACCATGTTACTGGATTTGTCGATGACAGCCGGGCAGGTGGCGTTGATGCTCAATATGACATTGAGACGCACCTGGGCTGATCTTGCTCATTATTCCACGAACGAGTTGGATATTGATGTGATTAGTTCAGTCATCGGCTCACATGAGAGCGGTTTGCATTTTATTGCTGCTCCCACTTTTCCATCTGATGCTGAAACTTTGCGCGGGGAAACTCTGGGAGCAACCTTGCAAATTGTCAAATCTCAATATGCGTATGTTGTCGCCGACTTGCCGCACGATTTTAGTGAATTCACTATTCAAACGTTGGATGTAGCCAATGTCATCCTGATGGTTGCGTCACCAGATATGGCATCCATCCGTGCGGTTACTGCGGCAATCGATACATATGAAAAATTGGGTTATTCGAAAGATAAAATTAAATTCGTGCTAAGTGCCCCGTTCCCGCATTCCAGCCTGACAAAAGAAAAGATCGAAGGCGCGTTGGGAATACCCGCCCTTGCCACAATTCCCTATGTTCAAGATGTGCTCGTAGATGCCATTAACCTAGGTCAACCCCCGGTTTTCCAAAAACCGCATGAATCTATTTCAATTCTCTTGGAAGACTTTGCCTTCCATTTGAGCAAAGACACCCATAAAAAAAATAAACCAGAGAATCCAACTGATGCCTGGAAGAGGGTCTATAAGCGCTATCAGGAGAAGAAAAAGTAAATTGATAGTTGCTTATTATTGGGGCGGTGAACTAATCTTGCTACAATAATTTTTTCAAAGCCGCAAACGGCGAATCGTCCGTCTCCTGGCTGTGACCGCAGTCCTTGAGGTTCAGGTCCTCTCCACATTCGATGCACAAACCTTTGCACTCAGGGTCGTGTAAAGGTTTGATCGGAAATTCAAGGATGGCATATTCGCGCAAGATGGGAGCCAGATCAATTTGGTTGCTTTCCGGCAGGATCAAACCCGAGTCGCCCACCGGTTTATTGTGGAAGGCGTATAGTTCGGTCAGTTCCCAGGTCACGTGATGCGAGAAATCCTTCAGACAGCGCACGCACTCAATCGTAGTGTCGCCTTCGAAGTTGCCCTGTACGACGAGTCCCTGCTGCGTGCGCCCAACATGCACCGACCCAAGCACATTTCTCAGTTCAAGGTCGTCAATAACGATCTTTTCAACCTCAAAAGGAAATTCGTGATCGTATCCAATTTCCTCATGGACAATAAAGCCGACGTTTATACGGAATGGTTTACGGGGATTGGTCATAAGATTTTCCTCTGGACTCAGTCAGCTTGCTGACTGGGATGAACTCCAGAATTAGACTTTCCGATCGACAATGAATTTCGCGAGTTCTTCGAGCGAGTCTCTCTCAGGGCAGGCTGGGGATTCTTCCAAGGCGCTGAGTGCGCGGCTGACAGCTTGTCGCGCCTCGTTCATCGCCTTCTCGATCGCGGCGTTCTGGCGGATGTTATCCACGATACGTTGAACGCGTTCGGTATCTTTCCAGCCGCCACCAGGCAGGGATAATACATCTTCATCATCAGGATGTTCTTCGGCGTAATAGATCGCAGGCAGGGTAACGAGTCCGTTCAGCAGGTCTGAGCCGATCGGCTTGCCGACAGTGGACTGGTCGCCGGTGAAATCGAGAATGTCGTCCACGATCTGGAATGCCATGCCGACTTCGTAACCAAATGCTTTCATTGAATCGCGGACATCCTGATTCTCGGTGGCGACCATGGTTGCTGCGAGCGAGGACATTTCAAATAAAGACGCGGTCTTGGCATAGATGCGGTTGTAATAGTTGTTGCGTTCGATCACGCCACGCGCCGAGAACATCTGAGTCAATTCACCGTTGACGATGGTGGCGAGCGTCTCAGAGAATAATTTCATGAGCGGCAAATAATCAGTTTCGGCGGCAAGTTTGGCAGCGCGCGCAAAGAGGAAATCGCCGGTGAGGACGGTCGCAGCAGGGGACCAGCGTGCATTGAGTGTGGGCATGCCGCGCCGAAGCAGTGCGCCGTCGATCAGGTCATCGTGAACCAGGGTTGCGGTGTGGAGCAGTTCCACGGAGGCGCCGAGAGTGATGAGTTTGTCTTCGGGGGCACCCAGCATATTTCCGACGAGCAGGCCGAGGGTCGGTCTGATGCGTTTGCCTCCGGCGGCGAGCAAATGTTCCAGCGCAGAACGCAAGTCGGGATGCTGTTCTTCGCCAGCCTGATTCCGAATCCGTTCTTCAACGAATTGAAGTTGATCGTGTACTGAGGTAAAAAATGTAGTCGAGCTCAAACGTTAGCCTCCCCAACCGAACAGACGATTGGCATTTGCCGAGGTGCGCTCGGCGATCTGTTCGCGGGTTGTCATGTGAATTTCTGCAATTTTATCAGCAATATGCGCTACGAATGCAGGTTCGTTGCGTTTGCCACGCTGCGGGACGGGGGCGAGGAAGGGCGAGTCGGTTTCGATGAGCAGCCGATCCAACGGCAATTGGCGGATGATTTGACGCTTCTCTTCCGCGTTTTTATACGTGACTGGACCGGTGACCCCGATGTAGAAATTGAGTTCAAGCGCCTTTTGCGCGGTTTCAAGATTGCCGTTGAAGGAATGTAAGACACCGGGCTTCTCCGCGAGCGGATGATTCTGCATGCGAAGTTCTTGATGCCACTCGCTGAGAATATCCAGCAAGTCAATGGCTGCTTGCCCGAACCACGCGTCATTCTCTTCGCGCATGTGGATGATGACAGGTTTGTTCGCGTCTTGTGCAAGCTGGAGTTGTTGTTTGAGTATCTCGCGTTGAACTGCTTGTTTATCGGCTTCTTTGACCCAGTAGTAGTCGAGCCCGATCTCGCCGATGGCGACGATCTTATTTGCCATGTCATTCTGAGGGAGCCGCTTTGCGGCGACCGAAGAATCTCCCTCGCGGAGTAGAGACCCTTCGCTTTCGCTCAGGGTGACATTGCGTTGGGAAATTAATTTGCGCAGATTTTGAATTGACGACTCATCCCATTTATCCAAATCCGTCGGGTGGAAACCAACCGCTGCGTAAATATTTGGGTGTGCCTCCGCCAGTCTGATCGCCGCGAGACTCGATTCGTAATCCAGCGCGGGGATCAGAATCCGTTCAACGCCTACAGCGAATGCGCGTTGAAGTACTGCTTCGCGGTCTTCATCGAATTTATCCAAATCCAAGTGGCAGTGGGTGTCAGTGAGCATCTTAATTTCTCAAGTCCTAAATGCGTTGGGATTATAACTGGCTATTTAAGCAATGTCACATGACTGAAAATCACAGAAAACAGGTATTGATTGTCCTGAATAAAAAATCCCTGTCAATTGACAGGGATTTACGGGTTGGTTAAAAGTTATTTGATCCCAGCTACTTTCAAACCATCTTCCAGCATCGCCTTCACTTTGTCACCGTGCATGGTCTCGCAATACACACGCATGATCGGTTCGGTGCCGCTGAAACGGATGAGCAACCAGCCGCCATCTTCGAGCTTGAACTGGAAGCCGTCCACGGTGATGAGTTCGGTTACTTTCAAGCCGCCCAGGGTCTGAGGCTTGGCATTGAGAATTAGTTCTTCACGGGTCTTGCGATCACCGCTGAAGGGTGTGTCCACGCGGTCGTAGAAATATTCACCGCCGAGTTTATCGAACAACATCGTGAGCAGTTCAGTCGGCTTCTTGCCGGTGCGCACCATGAAGTCGAGGAAATACAAGCCCGCCAGAATCCCATCGCGCTCAGGGACGTTGCCCCGGAAGGCGTATCCACCACTTTCTTCGCCGCCTATCATCGCATCCGTTTCCATCATCTTCGGCGCTACATATTTGAATCCCACACCGGTCTCATATACAGGCACGCCATACATTTGACCAAGCTTGTTCAACATACCAGTTGTCGAGAGAGTCTTCACGATCGGTCCACGTTCACCGCGTACTTCCAGCAGATAAAAAGCCAGCAGCGCATACACGCGCAATTGATTGATGAACTCACCATTCTCGTCGCCAATGCCACAGCGATCCGCATCGCCATCGGTGATGAGTAGCACATCCGCGTTGTTGGTGACCGTGGCTTTGAGTCCTACGTCAATGTTCGGGCGGATCGGTTCTGGTCGCTTCATTTCGGGGAACGACGGATTGCGTTCGTTATGAATTTCAATGATCTTGGTCTTGCCGCCGCCGAGCAAGCGCGTGAACCAGCCCGCGCCGTTGCCCCACATCGCGTCCACCATCACCGTGAAACCCGCATCCTTGATCTTTTGAATACCCACAAATTTCTGGACGTGGACAAAATACGCTTCGGACGCATCGAACTTGACGATTTTCCCATCTTTGATGCCGTCCTTGATGTTAATCCGCTTCGTTTCTTCAACCGAATCTGGAATCAGCGCTTCGATCCTTTTCAGACCCTCGGGGTCGATCGCTCCGCCATTCGGGTCACGGACTTTGAATCCATTATCCGTGGGCGGGTTGTGTGACGCCGTAATATTGACCGCGCCGCACGCCTTCTTATTGACCACTTCAAATGCGATCACCGGTGTGGGCGTCGCACCATCGGTGAGATAAACATTTAGTCCATTACCTGCCAACACTTCAGCGACCGCCGCCGCGAAATTCTCTGAGTGGAAGCGTTTGTCGTGCCCCACCACGACCCATCTGTCTGCATATCCCTTTTCGATGAGATAAGATGCGAAGCCTTGCGCCGCGCGCCGGACATTGTCAAACGTATAATCTTCCGCGATGACTCCGCGCCAGCCGTCTGTGCCGAATTTGATTTTGAATGTCATGGAAATTCTCCTAAGGTATGATGACTTACGAAATTATACCCTTGCGGGCATTATATATCAGCCAAAAAAGAACCCCGAGCTTATCCTCGGGGTTCTTTGGTATTACGGAGTTGCAGTTGCGGTTGGGGTAGTTCCCACAGTGGGCTCAGGTAGGGGAGTGCCTGTTGTCGTTGATGCTGGCTCAGGTGTAGAAGTCGCAATGGCTTCGCCGGTTATCAGGATTTGCCAGGCGATCTCCAAATCTCCTGAAGCAACCACGGGGAATGCAGGCAGGTTGCCTAATGCCAGATCCAAACGTGCGATTACTTGAGTTAGAACTTCATCTGGCGCTTCGGTTTTTAGCACCTCAAGTAAATCCCGCGCGGACTGGACATCCTCTTTCGCAAGACCGAAATTGCTTTGGGCAAGATACAACCTGGCACGGGCGAGCGTGTCCAATGCGCGAGTCAGCAGGACTTCATGTTTCAATGCCAGCAGAGTCTTGTCGTTGCTTTCTTTGATCTGAACTTCGAGGGTAGTTTGGATGCCCGCGAGTTTTTCAAGTGAAGCTGTATGCGTTTCCACGGATTGTTTGATTTCGTCAACGCGAGTATTTGTTTCAGCCAACTGGTTATTGGTTTCGGTTAATTGGTTGTTGATCTCTGCTAATTGAGTCTGCAAAGTTGCGATCTGATTTTCAAGTTCATTGACGCGCGCGGCGTTTTGTTCCACGGGTGTGATGAATTTTTCTCGAATATAGGGAACACCATAATAAATTCCCGCGCCAACGCCGCCGATGAGTATGACAAGCAGAAGCAGTCGTAGCAATGCTCGAAAAACATTCAAAAGCACTTGTCCCGCACGTTTACCGAAGGATGGCTTATCTTTCGGCTCTGGTTCTGGGATTGGGGTTAGCTGGCTTTTCTCGATCTGTAGCGGTTCTTTTTCTTCGGTGGATATCATGGCGGTTTCCTTTGTTTCCGGTTCGAGCGCTTCAAAAGCGGACTGTGCACGTGCGAGCAAATTCTTCCCCATGCCACGCACTTTCAAACAATCCTCGATTGTATCGAAGGGACGCGTTGCAATGAGATTTTCAGCCAGAGATTGGGAGATACCGGAAATTTTTGTCAGCGAGTCTATGCTGGCTGTATTAATGAACTGCAAAAAATCATTCATGGTTCCACCTATTCGATGATGGTTCAACTAAATTATTAAGCAATGCTAATGGGATTATATCAAAATAAAAACTCCGGGCTGTTCACGTCCCGGAGTTTGGTATTCTTATTCTTCGTCTTCTTCCACTAGCCAGTTTTTGGCTGACTCAATATCGTCAAAATATTTGAGCGGCTGCCCTGTGAGATTTGTGAGCAGGTCTGCAAGCTTGCGCTTCATACCAGTTACACCTAGTACGGCGGTCTTCCGCACATGACTTTTGGTGGCGGTGGAGGCGGCATTCATGGCTGGGAGCAGGTCGCCGCCTACGTTTGTATCGCGCATATCCGATAGCACCAGCACGGAATTTTCTGGTTCACCCAGAACAATCTTTTGCACTTCAGCCAATTCCGCTTTGACAGCTGCTGAGTTGTAGAAGTGTTTCGAAAAATCCTGGTAAAAGATTTTTTTGCCTTTAAATTCGATCCAGTTTGAGCGCATGGCGAAGTCTCCTACTTTTTGCTTTCAGAATACAGTGCCAGCCCGGTGGCAATGGCACCGGTCAATTCCCAAGCGCCTACGGCTAAGAAGCGGGTGGGGGCTAAGCCAGTTAGTGCAACGGTTGTAAAAACGATGAAGGTGAGGCAGCGATAGGGGACTGTCCACTTGTAGAAAGGTTTCAGATCATTTTTAGCGGCGAGAATATAGTAAACACCGATGTTGAACGAAGCCATGGATGAAGCGATCATAAAAACAAGTGTGTAATCCCCGGCGACTCGGGCTGCGCGATCTAGCACGGTAAAGCCGAGGAGAGATAAGAGCAATTCGGGGCGAAGCAGGCCCAAAAGTCCAAGGAGAAGCGCAAGCGCTCCAAATATGAACATGGTCCAGCCGGAGGTGTCTTTTATTTTGAGCATGAGTATGATGAATCTCCTTATTTTCAAAATTATACTCTTGATGTAGTTCTGCCGGCTCTCGACAAAATTGTTTGTTGCCCCTATACTGCAACCATCTTTAATTTGTGAGGTTTTGTATGACCAAGCACCTTATTGTAGTGGCTGGGAACATTGGCGTGGGAAAGACATCGCTAACCGAACGCATCGGTGCGCGGCTCGGCTGGCGGACGGGTTACGAATCGGTGGCAGATAACCCCTATCTGGCGGACTTTTACAGTGATATGCGCGCGTGGTCTTTCCATTTGCAGGTCTTTTTTCTGGGGCATCGCGCTGAGCAATATTTGGAAGCGGCACGCGATGCGCGTTCGGCGATCCTGGATCGAAGTATTTACGAAGATTTCCATATTTTTGCGCGTGCCTTGCATCACATGGGCGATTTGGGCGAGCGGGATTATCTTGCTTATCGTCGTTTGTATGAATTGACGGTGAACAGCATCCCGCGTCCGAATTTGTTGATCTATCTCAAGGCGCCGGTGAATGTGTTGATGGATCGGATTCGCCGCCGTGCCCGGAATATGGAAACCGGTATCACGCCTGACTATTTGACCTTACTCGATTCCTTCTATGACGAGTGGTTGGGTGCGTTTGACCTGTGCCCGGTACTCACCTTGAGATCAGATGACCTTGATTTTGTCCATCAGCCCAAGCATTTGGATACCGTGGTCGAAAGAATCCAGGATAAATTAGCCGGTAAAGAGGTTGTGGAATTTTAGGAGATTAGATCTACTCGTGTGGGTTATAAACACGTCATTATGGGAGCACTCAAGGTTTGTTAGCACGTAAGCTCAAGCTGCCGTCCTCGGCGAAGGGAGTAAATCCATCTGCATACTTTTAGCCCGCCCTCATTATGTGGGTTGCGTAAAAACATCATTCATCGTGTAAAATATAGGTGAACCACATAGAAAATAGGAAATGACCTCAAAACCATGTCTGTAAATCTGCTCGCGAATATCCCGTTTTTTACTGATCTCCCCAATGTCGAGTTGGATCGTTTGTTATCTGAATTGGCGGTGGTGAATTTAAGGTCAGGTGAAATCTTGTATCGTGAGGGCGATGCGGGCGAACATTTATACATCGTTGTATCAGGTGAACTCGAAATACTCATGGGTCCTGGTACCCATGATGAACTGATCTTGAATGTTGTGCATGAAGGCGAATATGTCGGCGAGATGAGTCTCATTCAGCCGGGGGGACTGCGTACTGCAAGCGCGCGCTCTCTCGGCGAGGTTGTCTTGCTTAGCATGAGCCGGGACCAATTCAAGGATTTGTTGATCAGACACCCCGAATTGGCAAAGCCGATGGTGAGCGTCTTAAGCCAGCGCTTGGTCAACACGAATGTGGCTACCTTCCGTGGGTTGACCGAAAAGAACCGGCAGCTGCAGGCAGCCTATGATGAACTCAAAGCCGCACAGGAACAGCTGATCGAAAAGGAACGCCTTGAACGCGAGTTGAAGGTTGCCGCGGAAATTCAGCTATCCATTCTGCCGGATGTGCTGCCTTCGCATCCCGACTATGATTTTGGCGGACGAATTCTGCCAGCCCGTCAGGTGGGCGGCGATTTTTACGATGTCTTTGAGCTTGGAAATAACAAGCTCGGAGTTTTGATCGGGGATGTTGCTGATAAAGGTGTCCCTTCGGCGATCTTTATGGCGCGGGCGCATGCCTTGATCATCGCGGAAGCTGACCGTGCTGCCTCGCCCGGTGAAGTATTGCGCATGGTAAATAAACATATTACCCGTCTGGAAAAGTCGACTCAATTTGTGACCGCATTATATGGTGTATTGGATACAACCACCCGCGAGTTCTCTTATGCACGCGCAGGTCATGAGCCTCCACTATTGCTGGAAGCGGATGGCACGGTGCGGCGTTTGCCGCATCAGCCGGGCATGGCGTTGGGCTTATGGGAAAATATCGCCTTGGATGAATATAGCCTGGTTCTCCCCAAAGGTTCTTTGCTGATGATGTTTACGGATGGAATGACTGACTGCCGTAACCCCAAAGGTGAACCGTTCGGCTTGGAGCGCATCAAGAGCACCATGACCGAATTAAGAGACAACACTGCGCAAGGCGGGTGTGACCAGTTATTCGATACTTTGATGGAATATCAGAATGGCTCAAAGCAGGATGACGATGTGACACTGGTCGCAGTTCACGCAAAATAATAAGAGACCGAGTTTCGAAAACTCGGTCTCTTTCTTTAAAGTTGGCTGGTGCGTGAGTTACTTTATTCCATCAGCAGGTAAAACAGACTGAGGTTCCCAAGGTATAAGACCATGATGACATAAGCGGCTAACAGGCGGGTTTGCCAGTTCTTGTTTTCAGTGATCCGGTAGGAAAGATAAACTGATAAACCGAATAGTATCTCTGGAACGATCACATACAGCGCTACATGCCCGATCTGCGTTACGTTCTGCGCATACCAAATGGGGACAGCCCATAGCGTGGCTTCCGAACTTACGAACGTGATCAAAGACAAAAGTGCAACCGCGATCAAAGCGGAGGTTCTATTGAATGAGTTCTCCACTTGTTCACCGAGATAGAGAATGATAAACAAAGGAATAATCCACATGCCAGCCATGAAGATGGGAATGGGACCAATAGATGGCGCGCCTGTTTGCGGAAAGACTAGCACGTGAAGTTTCCCTGCCAGAAACCAATCGGGAAAGATCATCATTAGGCTGATAGGCGCAAGAAAAATCCAGAGTTTTGAAACTTGCGGGTAGCCACTTAGGTGCGCGAAGGTCGGTAAGGCAAGATTGTAAATAACCACGAGAACGAGAATGCGTAACCCGAGTGAAGCGAACGGAAGAAGCAATCCGATTGCCGCAAGGATTGCGAAAGCAATATGGAATAGAAGAACATCACGCTGCTCTTTGGTCATCTTGCTACGCCTTGTCCAAAGCCTGCTTTACGTCTTCAAGTAAGTCCTCTTTATTTTCAATGCCGACCGATAACCGCACGAGTGCCGGGTCAACGTCTAATTGGGAACCGGCCACAGAAAGATGAGTCATCGCGGCAGGGACTTCGATCAGCGACTCGACGCCGCCCAGTGATTCTGCCAGTGTAAATATTTTTGTTGCCTCTACCATGCGGATCGCGGCTTCCTTGCCGCCTTTTACCGTAAAAGAGATCATGCCGCCGCCGTTCTTCATTTGCTGTTTGGCAACTTTATACTGCGGATGACTTTCGTGAAAGGGATAGATCAATTTCTCAACCTTGGGATGTTTGGAAAGAAATTCTACGATAGCTGAAGCGTTCTCGTAGTGACGATCCATGCGGAGGGGGAGAGTCTTGATGCCACGCAACACGAGGAATGAGTCCATCGGTCCGATCACGGCGCCGACGGCGTTTTGCAGGAAGTAAAGTTTATCAGCGAGTTCTTTGTCTTTGACGATCACTGCACCGCCGACCACATCCGAATGACCGCCGAGATATTTGGTCATCGAATGGACAACGATGTCAGCGCCTAATTCAAGCGGTCGTTGTAGATACGGAGTTGCAAATGTGTTGTCCACAACGAGGATAGGATTGTTCGGATGCGCATGCACGATCTCTGCAACGGCGCGGATGTCTGTAATGCGGAGCATCGGATTCGTGGGAGTCTCAAGCCACACGAGGCGGGTGGACGGAGTCAAGGCTTCAGCCACAGATTCAGGATCGGTTGTGTCGGCAAATGTAAAGTCGAGAGAGAAGCGGCGCAGCACTTTGTCAAAGAGTCGAAACGTGCCGCCGTAGACATCATTGCCTGCCAGCACATGTGAATCCGCATTGAGTAAACGCAGAACGGTATCGGTTGCGGCGAGCCCCGACCCGAACGCCAGCCCATAGTTTCCACCTTCGAGCGCGGCGAGACAATCTTGCAACGCTTTGCGTGTGGGGTTCATGGTGCGTGAGTATTCATAGCCTTGACGTGGTTTGCCAACGCCATCTTGCATGTAAGTGGATGTGAAATAAACAGGCGTCATAACCGCGCCGTTGTTTGGGTCGGGTTCCTGCCCGGCATGAATCGCGAGTGTCTCAAAGTTCATGTGTGCTCCTTGTATATTTTTCGAGTAAGATGTTGTCTGGTAAACGAATGTAAATTTGATTATACGAGGAAACATGACAAAAACGATTTTGGCAGTTTTGGCCCATCCCGATGATGAGACCTTTGGCTTGGGTGGCACGCTGGCGTTATATGCACAAAAAGGATATGAGACTTATTACGTCTGTGCCACGCGTGGTGAAGTGGGTTCAGCCGACCCGGAGTTTATGAAAGGCTACAAAGATACCGCTGAGATGCGAACTGCCGAGTTGCTACGTGCCGCCAAAATATTGGGGCTCAAAGAAGTTTTCTTTTTGGGCTATCGTGATTCCGGCATGCCCGGCTCTGAAGATAACAAACATCCTGATGCGCAAGTTGCGCATTCGATCAACGAAGTGGCTGGGCGCGTCGTTAAATATATTCGTGAACTCAAGCCTGATATTGTGTTGACCTTCGACCCCATCGGCGGATATCGACATCCGGATCACATTCATATTCAACAAGCGACAACGCTCGCCTTCGAAAAAGCGGACGACGCCTCTTTCCACCCCGAGGCTGGTGCGCCTTTCAAGCCGCTGGCTCTCTACTATCAGGTTTTCCCGCATGGTTTCCTCAAATGGGCAGTCCGCCTGATGCCCCTGTTCGGCAGAGACCCGAAAAAGTTTGGGCGTAATGGCGATATTGATCTGACGACGTTGCTAGTGGAATTCCCGATTCACGTCCGCTTGGATCTGCGTTCTGTGAGCGAGATCAAAAGCCACGCCAGCGCCCAACATGCCTCGCAGGGCGGCGGGCAAATGCGACGCGGTTTGATGGGCTTTGTCACCCGTGCCTTTGGCGAAAGAGAAGATTATATGCGCGCCTATCCACCTGTTCGTGAGAGCTTCCAGCGGAAGCGCGATCTGTTTGATGGGATCTAAGTCAGCTAAAGAGATGCGGTGGACGAATAGGGCAAAACCTAAAGCGTTCACCGCTTTTTTGTATCTTGCGATATGATATCCCATAATGGCTGAACCTGCTGAACATAACGATTCCCCGGCAACTGTCCTATGCAAATCCTGCGGGCTCTGTTGCAGTGGGCATTTATTTGCCTGGGTGCGACTCAACGCCAATGAACTGGATCGCTCCGAAGCCTTGGGCTTAACTGTGATACGGCATGATCCACGTCAACGCGGCTTTACTCAACCCTGTCCGCTGTGGAATGGGATCTGCACCATCTACACTTCCCTCGATTATCCGCGGAGTTGCGGCACCTATAAATGCACAACCCTCAGGCGCCTTCTGGATGATGATATCCAGTTGCCAGAAGCAATGACTGTGATTCAAGAAACACTCCAAATGATCCGCGAGCTGGAGACTTTATTGCCAGCCTCAACCAGCACCAGCTTTCGCGAACGCTTGATCGCTCAGAAGGAGTATTTTGAAGAATCTGCGGAACGAAAGCTGAGCACCGAAGCGCAGGCATTTTTACTCAAAGCCGATGAATTGTTGCGTCGTTATGAAGATCAATTTGGCGTGGATGATTTCATCGACTACGATTTGTAGAAGTGGTACGATTGAGGAAGTAAATCTGTAAAACAGGAGATCCAATATGCCTGAACGACGGAATATATCCCGTAAGAAATTTGATTTTTATATGCGTGTTTTGGACGATGACACGCAAGCGATCCTTGGTCACATGGTGGAGGTTAGCCCGACTGGCTTGCGACTGGAAACCGTTGGACCTCTTCCCTTGAATAAGGAATATTACCTGCGCGTTGAATTAACCGCTGACCTTGGGAATGTGCCTTATATCATTTTCGTTGCCCGAACCCGCTGGTGTAACATCGATAATATTCAGCCGAATTTATATCATGTTGGGTTTGCTATTGTGGAGATCATGCCTGAAGACCAGGAGATTTTCATGCGGATTTTGGAGAAATTCGGGTCGTAAAATTGTTAATTGTTATATGAAACTTTAGAGTGGCTGGGAACAATCCTAGCCACTTGTTCGTTAAAAATGGGTGGCTCAAACCATGTTAGAATCTTAATGGGTTTGAGCCAAGGGTACAGCCATCAACGCTTTCTGCGGAAACTCATAAGGTGAATTTCTTTTATGACAGAAACAATTTCCAATAAACAGCCCGTTCGTCGCTTGGATTTTCAGCGTGTGTTCGGTATTTTACTTCGTCCGCGGCAAGCTTTTGCGGCGACCATAGCCGAGGCGCGCGCCACCTGGCTAACGCCCATGCTGATCTTGAGCGTTACCGCATTATTGCTTGTGCTGGTCAGCGGTTATCTCAAGACCCGTGCGGCGGCGATGGGCGAAGTTGCTTTGCCGCCCGATTGGCAATACTGGACGCCTGACATGCAAAACAACTATATGCAGGCGCAGCAACTCACTCAGGGCAAAGTCTTTATGTATGTCATTCCGCTCATCAGCGCGTGGACAGGCTTATGGCTTGGCTGGATCGTGCTGGGTGGTTTGTTACATCTCGGCTCAACGCTTTTGGGCGGGCGCGGTTCGATGCAAGGCGCGTTGAACATTGTCGCCTGGGCGAGTCTGCCATTTGTTGTGCGCGATGTATTGCGGATCGCTTATATGTTGTCTGCGAGCCACGCCATTACCAGCCCCGGACTCTCCGGTTTTGCGACCAGCCCATTCCTCGTTCAGCTTCTAACTCATACGGATATTTTTCTGATCTGGCGTATTATTTTATTGGTGATCGGTTTTTCACTTGCTGATGGTTTGCCGCGCGGTAAGGCTGTGATTGGTATTCTTGTGGTTGTGACTGTCATGCTGGCTGCGCAAGCCGGTTTGGGTACCCTCATATCCAACTTTAGCGGCACGGCGATCCAGCGTCCCTTCTAACTCATGACGAATCTTTTCATTCGTATCGTTGCATTAAAGAAGCACTATGAGATGGGCGGACAGATCGTCCGCGCATTGGATGGGGTGGATCTCGAGATCGAAGAACACACTTTCACAGTTGTGATGGGTCCTTCTGGTTCTGGTAAGAGCACATTACTTTATCTGTTGGGTGGTTTGGACCGTGCCACCTCGGGTGAGATCTCGATCGCGAACGAGCGCTTGACCGACATGGATGAAAATGCGTTGGCGCTGTTTCGCCGTCGCATGATGGGTTTTGTTTTTCAATCCTTCAACCTGATTTCAAGCATGTCTGCCATGGAGAACGTGGCTTTCCCAATGCAGTTCAATGGCACTTCTTCCGCACAACGGAATGACCGTGCTGTGCAACTCCTTCAACAAGTAGGTCTCGCTGACCGCGGACTGCACAAACCCGGTGAGCTTTCCGGTGGACAACAGCAACGCGTCGCGATTGCCCGGGCGCTGGTCAATGACCCAAGCCTGATCCTCGCTGACGAACCGACCGGCAACCTCGATACATCCAGCGGTGTGGTGGTCATGCAACTACTTTCGGACTTGCATCGTTCAGGTCGCACTGTTTTGGTTGTGACGCACGATCCGCGCATGATGCGCTTCGCCACGCACAAGATCTTTTTGCTGGACGGTAAACAAGTCAGCGAAGCGGAATATCAATCCGCGGCGTTGGAAGCACAGATTTAATTCGAAATCTTAATTCTGGAGTCGGGCAGCTTGCTGCCTGACTGATCCATCAGCAAGCTGATGGACTCCAGAGTCTTTTGAAACTTGGAGAACTATGAAATTCAACTATTCACGCTTAATTCCCCTTGCTGTTATTCTTGCCATGCTAATGGCACTTATTCCTATTACGCCGGTGTCTGCGGCAGGTGTCCTGTCAGTGACGCCGGGTACTATTGTCAATAACATCTCAAATACGATCACGATCAGCGGGACTGGGTTTGATAATACTGCAGTTGTTCTATTGAATGGCTCCGCGCTTGCTACGAGTTTTGGCAATGACCAAACTCTGACTGCCACAGTCCCGACCGGATTATCTGCCGGTTCGTATACAGTGACTGTCACCATGACTGGCACGGTTGTGACTGGCTCAGCTACATTGACGATTGCAGATCCGACCCCGATTCCTCCAACTCCAATTCCCACCGCTACAACTGGGCCGTTACCCTTTGCTCGCCCGCAATTTGTTGTGCGGGTGACCAAAGCCCTCGGTAAAGTGCAGACTGGTAAAGAATTTACTTTGAAAGTTGTTGTCGAGAATATGGGGCAGGCGACTGCTTATAACGCACAAGCTGCTTTTACTTCGACTGATCTTGTGCCTACCAAAACCGGCGGTGTTGCTGCCCTGGGGGCGGTACCCTTTGATGAGGAAAGAGATGCCAGCCAAACTTTTTATGTTGCCACTGAGTTGGTTGGAAAAACCATTCTGACCGTCGATATGACCATGACTTATTACGACGATAAAGGCGCCACATATTCTGATAAGTTTACGCTGTCGGTTCCAGTCAATGGGACCTCCACTTCAGGCGGCGGTGGTTCGATTGCTGCCACTGCCACACCGACTGGCGTGAAAAGTTCGCAGTTGGTGATCTCAAGTTATTCAGCTGATGTCGATCCGCTTCAGCCCGGCGAACAATTTGCCTTGAAGATGAGCGTCCAAAATGTGGGCAACGCTAAAGCGCAACGCATCACGATGATCATCGGCGGCGGAACGAGCGGAACGAGCGGCGGTACACCACAGCCTGGCGGTGTCTCTGGCGGTAGTGGCGATTTTGCCAACTTTGCGCCGGTCGGTGCTTCGAATGTGCAATCCATTGGCGATCTTGGGGTGGGGGATAAGGCTGACGTGAGTCAGAATTTGATCGTGAATGTGTCTACGAATCCGGGCGCGTATCCGATGAAAGTCACATTCTCCTATTTGAATGATAAGGGTGAAGTGATCAATGATGAGCAGGTCATTACCTTGCTTGTGTATAGTCTACCGAGTGTAGATGTAAGTTTCTACCGCGTGCCCGATCCATTCTTCGTGGGGCAGCCGGGCGCGTTGCCGATCCAGGTTGTGAATCTCGGTAAGCGCTTAGCTGTGTTGGGGAACATTAAGCTGTCAGCGGGTAGTGGGCAGATCGATAACGGGACCAGCCTGGTCGGGTCGCTGGATGCGGGAGGTTATTTCACGCTGGACTCGATGTTCACGGCGGAGCAATCCGGTCCGCAGACTCTGGATGTCGTCATCGAATATGTGGATGATTTCAATCAGGCGCGTACGCTCACCAAAAAATTGGAGATCGAAGTGCAGGAAGGTTTCATCGAGCCGACCCCTGATCCATCTCTGAATGGTGGTGGAGGTGGCGGAGAAATTGTTACCCAGGACGAAACAACCCTGCATAAGATTTTTCGCTTTATCAAGGGACTCTTTGGCTTGGATAGCGCGTGGCCTGTTTGGCAGGCGCCCGGTGGTGGAGCTCCGATTGAACAGCCGATTCAGTCGCCTGCTGGTGGCGGTAAAGGCTGATAGATTCAAGTTGTTATGAAACCCTTTGACCTGCTCCGTTTGATCTTTGGAAATTTGAGTCGCCGCAAAGCGCGCGTGGCATTGACCGCCATAGGTGTGGTCATTGGTACGGCGGCTGTGGTGATTCTGGTTTCGCTGGCGATCGGTTTGCAGAAAAGTGCGAACGAACAACTTTATGGGATCGGTGATCTGACTCAGATTCAGGTCAACCCGTCGTATGGCGGGGAAGCGGTAATGGGTCCGGGAGGCGGTGGGGGCGGTGGAAAAGTAGGAGGTGCTGGCGCCGCCAATCAGCCCAAGTTATTAACGAACGCGGCGCTGGATGAATTGCGCGCCATTCCCGGCGTTGAGTCGGTCATCCCGCGTGAATATCTGATGACGGGTGTGATTGTCAAGTATCAGAAATTGGAAGCGGGCGTCAATATCATCGGCATTGGGACAACTGATCTGGCAGACCTGGGTATTGAAGCCAGCCAGGGCGCGACTGCACTGGGACGTGGCGCTGTTGTGATCGGTGTGATGGTGCCGCAGAACTTTTATGATCCGCGTGCGCGCCCTGGTCAGGAGCCGCCTCCAAAGCCTGAACTGATGGATCAGCAAATTCAAATGATTGTGTCGAAATACGATGCCAATGGAGTTGAGACTCGTAAGAACTTGAGTCTGCGTGTTACAGGGGTTCTCAAGGAGACCCGCAGCGAACCTGATTACACGGTATATATGCCGCTCGAGCAGATCAAACTTCTCAACGAATGGGCGCAGAACCGTCGCATCAACTACAACAAAGAAGGCTATAGCCAGGTGGTTGTCAAAGTCAGCGATGTCGAGCAGGTGCTGGATATTTCCCAGCAGATCACCGATATGGGTTTTCAGGCTTTCACCCCACAATCTTTTGTGCAGGGCATCAATAACTTTTATCAGATCCTGCAAATCATTTTTGGTGGCGTTGGCGCGATCGCCTTATTGGTTGCCGCGATCGGTATTGCCAACACGATGGCAATGTCTATTCTTGAACGCACGCGCGAGATCGGTTTGATGAAAGCGGTCGGTGCGACCAACCGCGATGTGCTGGCGATTTTTTTGGGCGAAGCCGCGGGCATCGGTTTTCTCGGCGGGCTGGGCGGCGTCATTGTGGGTTGGCTTGCAGGTCAGGCTATCAATGTCATCGCGATCGTTTATCTGGCAGGTCAAGCTGGGTCACAGGGCGGCATACCTCCGAGCGTGGCGGTTTATACTCCGGTTTGGTTGCCGGTCTTTGCGTTAGTGTTTTCTACTTTCATTGGGATGCTTTCTGGACTTTATCCCGCCCTGCGTGCCGCGACGATGATTCCCGTGTTGGCGCTCAAATACGAGTAATCGCATCTCTCGCCCCCATATCTGTTTCCTCTTCCATCAATCTCTCCACATCTGACGCTTGACTCTTTAGAACGTGCGTTCTATAATTTGACCATCGTTATCCGTATTCAAAAGGAGCAGATTATGTCCAAGCGTAATATTGTCCATGTTGAGATTCCGGCTGTAAATGTAGAAGGAGCGGGCAAGTTTTATCAGGATCTATTTGGCTGGAAAA
>JBDTWO010000040.1:0-30636 GCA_040006635.1 Chloroflexota bacterium | reverse complement strand
GTAACAACCACTCCTTACAGGGAGTCTATCCTTATGAAGTTATTGATATAATTCAAGAGAGGAGATTGGTATGTTTTCATCATTTGAAGGAGCCGACCGGCGCAAGCAGGAAGACCGCATTCGCAAAGAAGGACGCCTCCCGCCTGGGCAGGCGCTGACTGTCAAGTTCCCGGTTCTCCATTATGGGCCTGTGCCGCACTTCAACCCCGCCACCTGGGACTTCCGCGTGTGGGGCGAAGTGGAAGAGGAAAAGCGCTGGACGTGGGACGAGTTCAACAAACTGCCGCGTGCCAAGATCCAGATGGATATTCACTGCGTGACGCGCTGGAGCAAGTTTGACACGCTCTGGGAAGGTGTCTCTGTCAAAGCAATGGTTGAGCAGGGCTTGTTCAAGATCAAGCCCGGTGCCACACATGTCATGCAACACGCCGAATACGGATTCACGGTCAACCTGCCCTTGGAAGTTGTCTTACAGGAGAACTTCCTGCTCGCCACGCATTTTGACGGTGAGCCCATCACACCTGACCACGGCTATCCATTGCGTGGTACGGTGGGATTTATTCCCGGCAACGAAAACCTGGAGACACCCTACTTATGGAAAGGTGCGAAGTGGTTACGTTCACTTGAATTCATGCCGCATGACCGCCGTGGATTTTGGGAACAGGCTGGTTATCACAACCGCGCTGATGTATGGAAAGAAGAAAGGTTTGGATAAGCAAAACGGGTCGAGAATTTTTCTCGACCCGTTTTTTTATTTACTTGGGGCGCGCGCCCAACGTTATCGTTATATCTTGAGATTGCCCATCGCGGATTAAGGTAAGCACAACAGAGTCACCAGGCGATTTATTGGTAACCAGATAACTGATCAACTCATCGAAGGTGCGGACGGATTTTCCATCAATGGCAGTGATGAGATCACCGCCAGCCAATATCGCATCAATACGCGTGGGCTTATCACCGGCGCGGATACCCGCCTGATCGGCAGGACCGCCCTTGGTTACATCTATTACATAAGCGCCGGTGTAGGTTTTCAGATTGAGCGCTTCAATAACATCCAGATTCATGACTTGATCTGGGAGAAATGAAATCCCCATATAGGGATAATCATAAGCCCCATCCTTAATCAAGAAGGGTGTAACCCGTTTGACGATATTTCCGGAAATTGCAAATGCGATCCCGGAATTGGTGGGCTGACCAGAGGCGGTACTGCTATCCGTGGCGATGGCACGATTAATACCAACCACTTCTCCGCTGGTGTTGAGTAATGGACCACCGCTATTGCCGGGATTGATCGCCGCATCGGTTTGAATGATATCAGCCGCGCTGAAAAAGCCGCCACCATTGATGCTGTGGGCTGAGGTTTGCGTACGCCCAAGCGCCGAGACGATGCCAAGGGTCATGGTGCCGTTCAACCCAAAGGGATTGCCGATCGCGATCACCGTCTGACCCACTTGCAGGCTGTTTGAATCACCCAACGGCAGGGGATGAAGTTCCGCCTCAGGCGCATCGACTTTGATCACAGCGATATCTGAATCTTTATCCACGCCGATCACCGTGCCGCGGGATTTGAAGCCGGAGGCAAAATCCACTTCGACCGCTGTAGCACCATCCACAACATGGAAGTTGGTAATGACATGTCCCTGGGTATCATAGACGAAGCCAGAACCCAACCCGCCGCCTTGTGGATTGGATACCTGGATCGAGACAACTCCCGGCATAACTTGTTGATACAGCAGTTGTAGAGACCCATCTTGCGGAATGATCTTCGAAGAATCCACTTGCAGGGGCGAGGTGGATTGGGATGGCAGAGCAGATGTCGGCTGAGAAAGAGGCGCGAGTCCGCCCAGTTGACAAGCCAGAGATGTGACCAATAAGACCGAGAGAACTAGTAATATACGTTTCATGATGTCCTTTTTAAAATTTGATGCGCGAAGCTTCATCCAATAATTCGCGTTGTTTCGCGGAAAGATATTTAGGGATCTGAATTTTTAGCTTTACAAACAGGTCGCCTTTTTCTTTGGGATTTTTCAAATGCGGCATGCCGCGACCAGCCAACCGAAAAACCTGATCGTGCTGTGTACCGGCGGGAACGTTCAGCGTGACCTTGCCTTCCATGGTTTCCACATCCGCCTCGCCGCCGAGGATCGCCGTGAAGACGCTGACCGTTGCGTTTGTGTGCAGGTCATTGCCATGGCGTTCGAATTTCTGATCTTTGGTGACATCCAAGATCAAATAGAGATCGAGCCCATTCGGACCCGCACCCGCCACGCGCACTTTTGAACCAGTGCGCACACCTACTGGAATGCGCACGATCTTTTCTTTGCCATCGGTTTGAATACGGCGCTGGGTGCCTTTGTAGGCTTCTTCAAGCGTGATCTCAAGTTCCTGTTGATAGCCCTGGGGTTGTGCACGTGCAGAAGGCTGTGCGCCGCCAAAAATGGACTGAAAGAAATCAGAGAAACCGCCGCCGCCGAACATCTCGTTGAGATCATCCATGTTCACGCGCGAACCGCCGGGACCGCCATACTGACCCCAATTGAAATCGCCCGGATTGCCGCGCTGCTGCCATTGCGAATAATCGGAACCCAGCCGGTCATAATGCGGGCGTTTTTTGGCATCGCTCAATACTTCATAGGCTTCATTGATCTCTTTGAAACGCTCCTCAGCTTGTTTGTTGTTGGGGTTGTAATCGGGATGATATTGCTTCGCAAGTTTGCGATACGCCTTGCGAATATCATCTTCAGTGGCTTTGCGTTCCACACCGAGTGTTTTGTAATAATCTTTGTAGTCCATAACTGTATTGTTATCACCGCGCAAGACGCAAGTCAAGCACCCTTCTGGATGTCTAACACAACTCTAATTCATCAGACGTGGATGTAGCCCCGCTTCTTTCCCAGCCGATGATTGATTCTGATTAAACGAGCTTTTTCGTGAGATATAACGTATTCCGCTCAAATCCACGCCCGAGATAATAACCTCGTGTCCCCACCGCCGAAATGACCGCCATGCGTTCAAATCCGTTCGCTTTTGCGATACGCTCCGCCTCTTCCAACAGACGTGTTCCCAACCCGGCATGTTGCGCCGAACCCTCGCGCTCTGCTCCCACCGCCAGAGACTGTCCGTACACGTGTACTTCACGGATCAATGCCGCGCCGTCCAAATCGTTGATGCCGGTTTGTGGCGAGTCTTTACCTGGCAATGACAATCGAATAAAGCCCGTGAGTTTATCATCTGGCGTGATATAGGAAATGAAATGTTCCTCTGCCAGCCCAGCTTGATAGGTCATATCATCGAGTCGCAACGACTCAGCGCTGACCGATTTGCCTTTCACTTCCCGACAACGCACACACTGACAATGTGTCCCGCGCCGCTTCATTTCATCCTGCACATCCTGCCGCAAACTCGTGCGACGATTCCCCTCCACCACATTCGTGGACGGAATATCACGGATAACGCGGTTCACGCGACAATATCTCGGAATGGTCGGTTTGATATCAGCGATCAGGTCAATCAGATCTTGTGTGGTGTACGGCTTGAACTCGCCGCGCTGCCAGTATTCATATAACTCGGCATTTGCCAATAATTGGTTGGGATATATTTTTATTTCATCGGGACAAAAATCATTCCACAAACGCGCGAAATCTTCGCGGTCTGATTCGGGCGTTGCGCCATGCAGGTTGGGCATCCAGTGTAAAACGATCTTGAAGCCTGCCGCACGGAGCAGGGCAGTGGCTTTGCGTGTACATTCCACATCGTGTCCGCGTTTGTTCATATCGAGGATGCGGTCATCGAGGCTTTGTGCACCCATCTGCACCTTGGTCACACCAAGATGACGCAGCCATTTGATCTCATCCGGTGTGATCTCATCGGGTCGCGTCTCGATGACCAGCCCTACATTGCGATGATGAGTGTTCTCATTATAAGTATGGGCTTGATCGAGTTCATCCTGTCCGATCTTCATTTCTTCTATGGGGAGATCTGCGAAATCATTCATCGCGTCGAAACAGCGTTTGATGAACCATTCCTGATAATCACGTTTATAGGATGACCATGTCCCGCCCAGAATCAACAATTCGATTTTATCGGTGGGATGTCCCAGCGATTTCAATTGCGTGATGCGTGATCGCACCTGAGCATAAGGATCAAATTGATGCTCCACCGCGCGCATGGCTCCGGGTTCATCAGGCAAATACGACTTCGGCATCCGCACGTCAGTGGGGCAGAAGATACATTTGCCAGGGCACGGATACGGCTTCGTCAGAACGGTGACCGTTGTCACGCCCGAAAGCGTCCGCATCGGCTTCATGCGAATCCGCTCGAGCAGGCGCGGGTCTTCTTCCATCTCCCCTGCCGTGACCATTTCATTATAGATCGTCACCAGCATGGACTTGTTGAGATACCCGCTCCCGTCTTCGAGCGGATGACTGCGCAAAGTCTTGGTCACATCGCGGCCGCGTCGAATTTCATCCAGCACAAAACGTGCCAGATCTTTTTTATCGGGGGTGAGGAGATGCGTCTCGCGCCAGCGTTCACGTTTTTCAGATTGCATACTTACCTGGATGTTTTTCTTCTTTCCATGACCGAAATATCCATTTGGAAATCATTCTTTAACTTTGAGAGATCCTTATTCTTGAACATATCGGTATGTAATCCACACTCGGTCTTCCCGCGTCCCTGCCAGCGACCGGCGCGTTCATCATCATTGATGCCGATCGCCACCGTACAAGGTGCACAGCCCACACTGCGATAACCCTTCTCAAGTAATGGATGTGATGGCAGTCCGTTTTCTTCCATATAACGCTTCACATCCGCCTTCGTCCAATTCAACAGCGGATTGATCTTCAGCAAACCGTCTTCCTGTAATTCCAGGATCTTGGCGTGGGCGCGCGTGGCGGTCTGATCGCGGCGGATGCCGCTGATCCATGCCAGCATGTCTTTCATCGCGGCTTGTAACGGCTGAACCTTGTGAATATAGCAGCACAAATTCGGGTCTTCCAGCGGGAGCTTGCGCGTGTTGTTTCTCACATACACATCCCAACGTGAATCGCGATACAGATCCAGCACATTCAAATGCCAATCCGAAGCCAATTGTTCGCGGAAGATCGAAGTCTCCCAAAAGTGATAGCCAGTATCGATAAAGTAGATCAGCAAGTTGCGATTGATCTGCGACACCATGTGCAGCAGCGGCACGCTCTGCGTTTGGAACGATGAACTCATCGCGACCTGGGGCCAGAACGAGCCAATCGCCCAAGTGATAATTTCCTGCGGAGTCTTTGTCTCAAATTCTTCCGAGAGTTCTTCGATCTCAAGCGGCGTAAGCATGGCGGCGATTATACCCGTTATAATCGCATCATGAATTCGGTCACTGCTGCGCGTTTAATTGAACTGAATAAAGATTTTTACACTCGCTTCGGCGACTCATTCTCCGCCACGCGTCATCGCATCCAACCCGGTGTGCGGCGCGTGCTCGAAATGCTCAAAGGGGACGAGAACATATTGGACTTGGGCTGCGGCAACGGCGAGCTCGCGCGCGAACTGGCAAAGCGCGGACAGCACGGCTCGTATCTGGGCGTGGACTTTAGCCTGCCTCTGCTCCGAGATGCGGAATCTCCCTCTACGGAAACTTCGCAGCCGAAAAGTTTTTCTGCTAAATTTTTCCAAGCTGATTTAACTGCCATTGAAACTTCATCATTCATCATTCATCATTCATCATTTGATCTTGTCACTGCCTTTGCTGTCTTGCATCATATCCCCAGCCGTGAATTGCGCTTAAGTATTTTACAAACCATTTACCAATTACTAAGCCCCAACGGACTCTTCATCCACTCCAACTGGCAGTTCTTGAACAGCGAAAAACTCAAGGCTAGGATTCAAGGTTGGGACAAAGCCAGCCTTTCACCCAACGCTGTTGACCCGAACGACTACCTGCTCGATTGGCGCAGCGGCGGCGAAGGTCTGCGTTATGTCCATCACTTTGATGAAGGGGAGTTGAAAGAACTCGCTGAAGCAAGTGGTTTTCAGATCACGGATACATTTTATTTAGATGGGGAAACGGGCAATTTGGGGTTGTATCAAGTGTGGCAAAAATAAAACTTCGGAAGTCTTGAAGACTTCCGAAGTTTTATTTCATATAACGTTATTCGGATTCGCAATATACTGCCACCAGTTATAGCTGACACCGTTTTTGCTTCCTGCTGTTTTCGGGAAGTGCCTCAGCCACCATTTGTGATGTTCGCGGATATCACCATTGCCCCAATCCACCGCGGTGACTTGGCGAGTCACACCTTTGAAATCGGGGAAGTTGTAGAGCCAGTCGTCACATTCGCTGATGACTGTGGATGGGTTGCCCCAATCATAGTCACTCTGGCTATTCGGCGCAAAATGGACATTGCCCACTGCGGCTTTGCCGGGATGGGTCTGCTCGTAACAGATAAAACGCTGCCATAAGTTGTCTTCGCCGGATAATTTCTCAAAGGTCTTTTCCATGATTGATTCCGCGCGATGTCCAAAATCTTCTAGCATTTCTCCGACACCACGTTCATAGGAAAAGCCCATGATGACAAAGCGGCGCAATGAAGTTTCTGTATTCATGAGTGGGGGAGCGTTGCACCAAAAAGCGCCAGGTCCGCCCATGATGGATTCGTAGAAACCGGCGTGGGGAAAACCAAAAGCCCACACTTCGTCGATTTCGTTTTGTGCCACACGTTGCAGGATGTTGAAGCGCTCGATAATGGCGTAATAATCTGCCTCTTGCGGCATGTATTTCTGGGAGACTCCCCACACAACATTCAAATAGGTTTGCGCATTGTAGACATAGCCATCCACTTTGGCTGGGAAGGCATCCACGTCAATGCGTTCGATGATCTGATGTTGGACCAGTCCGCCACTGACTTGTTGAATATCGGATATGTAGCCTTGGATTAGGTCATCGACTCTATTCCACTGCATATACTCCGAAAGTTTTTTGCCGGAGGTTTGATCCATGACGGGGTCATAGACAATGACGAGGGTTTTGAGAATTGTCAGTTGAGGAGATTCGTCTGAGGATGACATGGCAGTTACCGGCTTGGGAAGAAGCGGGAAGAGTCTCAGGGTTTCTGTGACTCAGTGGTTAGTCGCTACGGCAGATTCGTCGCGAAGTAGACTTGATCCCCGATCGCAAGATACAACACGTAATTCGGACTCACTGTCATCGCGCCCACTGCGCCGGATTTGAAAGGATTGCCCTTGCCCGCATAGCTTTTGATCTGGTTCTGTAGTTCGAGCGAACGCGGCGCAAAACGGAAGACGGTCTGGTTTTCAGAATCGAGCAAAAGGACAACTGAGTTCGGCGGGTTGGTCAGCGACATTTGCGTGAAATGCGCCTGCGCAAAAACATTGAGCCCTTGATGCGCCGGGAATTGATCTTGATAGATGACCGGGTCTACACAGCGCGTGGGAGTTTCCTGGATGCGGCTGAAAACACAAGTGGAGATATGTCCATCCGCGTGGAGCAGATAAAGGTCATCGCCGCTCACCGATAGATCAATGGCATTATCAATGCTGGCAGGGATCTGATTGCCGAAATAAAAATAGGGCGTATCCACGAAGGCGCTGTCTTTGCCAACAAAGACCCAGACCGCGCGCGAGGTAGCATCGAGTACATATAAATTACCGTTGTCCAACACGAACGATGTAATGCGACCCCAATTGGTGTTGGGCAGGGCGGGAAGCGGAATGGCTTGCGGTACTTGTCCCGGCGCGCAGTATAAGAGGTTGCCGCTTGAGTCGATGCCCAGCACATTTGCACCCGCCGCGTTGATCTTGGGCAACGCGAGTAGATCGACCAACGTGCTGACTTGATAACCCGCATACGTGCCGGGCTGGCAGTTGAACGCGCTATCCATTTCCAGGCTGCGACCTGTGAACGTGGCATGCAGAATGCTTCCGCGTTCGGCATCGAGCATGTATAAGTCGCTTTCGCTCGCCGCCATGCGACTGACCTGCGTGGCACCGCCGATTCCATTCGTAAACGCAGGGACGAATTCAAGCCGCGCAATGCCCATCAAGGTATCGAGATTTGTTTGCGCTTCAGTGCGCAGTAATTTTGACGCATCGGTTTGACGATAGTCTTCAGCGCGGTCCAAGGAGTTGACGACATTCTGCCACGCATCGCGTTGACGGGCGGGATCGGTCGCGCTCACGGCTTGGGCGCGGGCGTTCAGCGCCTGCGAATAATATTCATCATATTGCACACTTTGACCGAAGCGCAAATAAACGACTGAAGCGATCGTCACAACCAAAACCGGAATCACAACCGCAATGAAAACCATCGCGTAGGTTGGCATGAAGAACATCTGCTGTTGTTTGGGCTCACCCTTTGCGCCTTCAACCGAATCCGCACTTTCTGCGCCGGGGAGCAAACGTGGAATAAAGTGCCGCAGGAATGTGCCGAGGCGTTCGTTGATGCGCCGTCCGCCCTGGATTCCGCCAACCATTACCTTTGCCATCTGACGGGTTGCGATCACATGCGCATCGGGCTTTTGTGGTTTTAGATCGGAAGATGAAGTCACTGAAACAGGTTCTTCGATCTCAGTGTCTTCCTCTTCTTCTGGTTCTTCATCGGGTTCTTCAACAATGGGTTGGGCAATGATCGGTTGAACGATCTTTTGCTCGACTGATTTGATACGCGGTATCGAAGGCGGAAAATTGCGTGGCGTGCTGGGAGTCGGCGTGCTTGCGGTCAAAGGTTGCTCTTCTTTTGGAAGAGGTGGGAGCGGATTAAATTCTTCCGGTTGCGGCGGGATCGCGTATGCCGAGGGCTGAATCATATGCACAGCGAAGTCTGCCAGTTCATCGAGTTCTTCTTCGGTGATGGAGGTGGGCGAATCGGGAGATTGGGGATCGGTGCTTGGAGGTTGGTAATTAGTAATTGATGGTTGTTCGTTGTAGGTGTCTTCTTGAAAACTTTGCGGCGCTTCGAGGATGACAGCTTCCGTTTCATCGGTGGTGTCAAACTCTTCGCGCAGGTCAAAGGATTCAGATGAAGCAACCGCTTGGGTAACAGAGACAGGTACAGGCTGCGAACGAGGCGTTGAACCTACATCCGCACGCAGGACGGTGATCGAGCCATGTCCGATTTGGGATTGGATCAGCGCGGCGTTCAAGTCGCCTTTGGTGAAAGTCAGTTTGCGATAACAGGCTTCGAGCAGAGCGGGCGGACGTTCGCCCAGCAGATCGGCTTCCCAATCTTTCGGGAATTTTCCGCACAACACCAACAAATCATTGGAATGTAATTCAACTTGTGAAAGATACGTCTGAATGTTCAGGCTTGAACCCAAGCCCTTGCCCGAAAGCGCGGCATCATAGATGTGACGCGACTGTCCCTCACTGACCCAAACTGCATGTGTAGGTCCGCTCAGTAACAAGGTGCATTGGTTCTCACGGATCACAGCCAATACCAACAAGCCCAGTGCATACTGTCCGCGCCCGGTGGTGGCTAAATTGCGTTCGTGCAACACGCTGTTGATGTTCTCGGCCGCCTTGCGCATGGCAGAGGTCAGCGAACCGGCTGATTGATAGAATAGATTCGCAGTGTTGCTATTGAGTTGGTTGAGTTCGGTGGTTGAAAACGTGGCGTTGCCTGAAAGCATCAGGTAGATGATCAGGTTGTCTTTTTCGCGCCCGCGCGCGGCTTTGCGAGGCGCAGTGACAGCCAACAAGCCCGGCAGATCCGGCAGGTCTTGTCCATTATTGCGGTGAATGGGGAGGATGTTTAAGTCGAATGTAGCCACGGCGTAAGATTATCGAAAAAGTTTCTATCATTATACTGGTAAAATCTCAATAGACCTCCTGCAAAAGTCTTTTTTGCCACGGATTGCACGAATTTCCACTGATTTTTTTAAAATAAATCCGTGAGAATCTGTGACATTGTGCCCGTAGGGTAAATCCGTGGCTGAAAAATTAACCACACAGATCAAGATACTACTTATGCAAGAGTTCTAATAAAGGACGAAGGCGGAAGGCCATAGGATGAATTTTAAAATACATACGGATTTTTCTGAGATCGACCCTCAGGCATGGAACACAATGGTTGAACAAAGCATCGCAGATACGCCATTCTCACGTTATGAATATTTAAGTGAATGGTGGCGCACCCGCGGCGGCGGCGAGTGGAAGAATGCTGAACTCGTTTTGGTCTCTGCATACGAAGATCAGGGCGGGGAAACCCCGCCCCTACTTATCGGTATCGCACCGCTCTTTATTGAAGAATATGATGGTCGCAAAGCACTTCTGCTGGTTGGCAGTATTGAGATCTCAGACTATCTGGATTTGATCGTACGTGAAACGGACTTAGCGCGCTTCATCGCTGGACTCATCGACTTCCTCGCTGCATCTCTACCCGATAGCTGGTCCTCCCTCGATTGGTATAACCTCGCCGATAACTCTCCCACCCTCGCCGCCCTCAAAGCGGACTCTGAACAACGCGGCTGGAATTATCAAGAAGAAATTTATCGTCCCACGCCGCGCATCGCCTTGAACGGCTCGTTTGAAGAATATCTTGCCAAGATCGACAAGAAACAACGTCACGAGATCAAACGCAAGATGCGCCGCGCCGCTGAAAGCGGACGTGTCCGTTTTTATGTGATCGATAAAGATGTAGATATCGAACCCGAATTGGAATCCTTCTTTCATCTGATGATTCAAGATCCCGGTAAAGCTGAATTTTTACATGAGGTGATGCGCGACCAGATGTCCAAGTCTATTCGTATTGCACATGACCAGGGTTATCTCTGGCTCGCCTTCCTCGAAGTGGACGGTGTTAAAGCCGCAGCATCGCTGAACTTCGATTACAAAAATAAACTCTGGGGCTATAACTCTGGTGTCAGCCGCGAACACATGGAATTTTCTCCCGGCTGGGTATTAATGGGCCACACCATTCAATGGTGCTGCGAAAACGGACGCTCTGAATTCGACTTCATGCGCGGCGATGAAGATTACAAATATCGCTTTGGCGGAGTGAATCGATTTGTGATGCGGGCGAGGGTTATTAAATAAAAGGTGACTGTCACTTTTGCGAAGCACTCTCGAAACAGAGCGTAGGGAGCAAAATGACTGTCACTTGTGTGACATTGCAAAAACGGACGCCACGAATTCAACTTTTGTCATGTCATCCCCCGCCACTCACTCCTCCCACTATCCCACCATCGGTCAACTTGCGTAAATCACCCAACGCGGATTCGATCTCCTCCGTTGTTACTGATCTATCTTCATCCCGGTGTTTCAAAGTCCCTGCTTTTGTTTTTTCGATTGCAAGCTCTTTGATAGATGCATTCAATGTCAGCGCTTCTTTAACCAACGCCGCGCCTTGAGCATAGCCGATCACGGGATTCAACGCGGTTACGATGATCGCGTTCTTTGCCAGCCAGCCTTCCGCTTTTTCGCGATTGGCAGTCACGCCTTTCACGGCGCGTTCGGTAAACGCATTCACTGACCCGATCATGATCTGCATCATCTCGAATAAGTTGTGCGCGATGATCGGCATCATCACATTCAATTCCAATTGTCCCGCCTGCACCGCCAGCGCCACGGTCGTGTCGCAGCCGATCACATGGAACATCGCTTGATCCAACATCTCTGCCAAAACAGGATTCACTTTCCCAGGCATGATCGAAGAACCCGGCTGAACGGCGGGTAATCTAATTTCGTCGAGCCCGGTAGAAGGTCCAGACGAAAGGAGGCGGAAATCGTTCGCAATACGGATGAGAGTCAAAGCCAGAGTCCGCAGCGAGGCAGAGAAGTCCGCCGCGTCTGCCATCGACTGCATTGATTCAAATAAATTGTCGGACTGATACAACTCTAGCCCGGTCAACTCAAATAATTTCTGCACCATGCGCGCATGATATTCGGGATGCGCGTTCAAACCCGACCCGACAGCTGTTCCGCCGATCCCCAGCCTTCGCAACCCGAAAGCGCCTCTGCGGATGCGTTCCTTATCGCGCTCGACTGCCTTGGCATACGCGCCAAACTCTTGACCCAGCCGCACAGGCACAGCATCCTGTAAATGAGTGCGACCCGATTTAATAACGTCGTCGAACTCTTTTGCTTTGGCTTCAAATGCAATTTGCAGATTATTCAACGCGACTAATAATTCATCCACACGCCACAACGCACCCAGCCGAATGGAAGTTGGAATCACATCGTTCGTGGATTGTGCCATATTGACATGATCGTTCGGGTGCACATAATATTTTCCCAGTTCGCCGCCAAGAATCTCGGTAGCGCGATTCGCAATGACCTCATTCGCGTTCATGTTGTGACTCGTCCCTGCGCCTGCTTGAAATGGGTCAACGACAAATTGATCGTTGAGTTTGCCATCCATGATTTCCGTGGCGGCTTGGGCGATTGAGTCTGAAAGTTGTTTGGCGGTGAAATGCTTGCCATCGATGTCGCGATCGTTGAACAGACCCAACTCAAAGTTGACGAGTGCCGCGGCACGTTTGACCGCCGCAATCGACCAGACGAACGCGCGCCAGGGACGGAGCCCGCTGATGGGGAAGTTGTCCACGGCGCGCTGGGTCTGCACGCCGTAATACGCCGAAGCTGGAACGTTGATCTCGCCCAGTGAATCTTTTTCTTTGCGGAAATCGGTAGGGATCATGTTGCCTCCATTAGATACCAATAAAAACTGCTTGAGAATATTAATTGTAACCCTGTATACCTGCTGCGCTCAAGGAGAAAATTACAATTGTCAGGTGGGTTTTATGCTTCATGGATTAGTAAATCCAAATGAATTGGAGTATCATAAATAATATCGGAGGTACCCATGCAGAAAGATATTACTAGTCAAACCCTTGAACTGATCCGCCGAACGTCGTCCAGCCTGCCAAAGGATGTGGAAGATCGACTGCGGGCATCGATTGAAAAAGAAGAGCCCGGCTCGGCGGCGCGCGGGGCGCTGGAGACGATCATGAAGAATATCGAACTCTCGCGCGCGAATGCGACGCCGATCTGTCAGGATACCGGCACGCCGATCTTCTATGTCCATTACCCAGAGGGGTGGAGTACGAGAAAACTCAAAGAGCAGATCAGGTCTGCGATGGTGGAAGCAACTAAAAAGTCCTATATGCGACCGAATGCCGTGGATGCCATCTACGATAAGAACTCAGGCAACAACCTCGGCGGCGAAGACTTCCCGACCATCCATTTTGAAGAAGTGGATGCCGATCAGCCTTTGACCGTTGAACTCATGCTCAAAGGCGGCGGCTGTGAAAATGTGGGACGTCAATATTCGCTGCCTGATAACAGCGTGGGCGCGGGGCGCGATTTGGCGGGCGTCCGCAAGGTGGTGTTGGATGCGGTGCAAAAGGCGCAAGGCTATGGTTGTGCGCCAGGCATCTTGGGCGTGTCCATTGGCGGTGACCGTGGTTCGTCATACGCCAAATCGAAAGAAGTCTTGTTCAGCAAGATGGGCACGCGCAATGCAGATCCCGAGATCGCCAAATTGGAAGAACGCCTCACGGATGAAGCCAATCAGTTGGGCATTGGACCGATGGGCTTTGGCGGCAAGACGACCGTGCTCGATACTAAGATCACTGGAATGCATCGCCTGCCCGCGAGTTATTTCGTCACCGTTTCCTATATGTGTTGGGCATACCGCCGACGCAAAATGGTTGTGACGGGCGAAGCAGTGGAATACGATTAATGAATTTTACGAATTACGCAATACGTTTCACGTAACCCGTATCTCGTAATTCGTAAGGAGTATCAATGAGAGAATTAACAATCCCCATCAGCGACGAAGATATCCGCAGTTTACATATTGGCGAGCCAGTTCTCTTGAGCGGAATCATGATGACTGGTCGTGATGCTGTCCACAAGTGGATCAGCGATACGTTTCTCAAGAAAACTCGCCAGCCGCAAGGCGACGATCTGCAAGTCTATGAAGAGATCAAGAAGATTCTAGATCAAGGCGTACTCTATCATTGCGGACCTGTTGTAAGCGGAGTTGCTACAAAAGAATATAAATTTATCGCTGCCGGACCAACCACGTCCACACGCGAAGAACCGTATCAAGCGGATGTGATGAAACACTTCAACATCAAGGGCGTGATTGGCAAAGGTGGCATGGGACCGAAAACGCTTAAGGGTTGTATGGAAACACCGGGAGTGTATTTTCATGCGATTGGTGGAGCGGCATCCTATTTGGCACAGACCGTGCAAAAAGTTTTGGGCGTGTATAAGCTTGAAGAGTTCGGAGTCCCTGAAGCGATGTGGGTGATCGAGGTGAAGGAATTCCCGGTTGTAGTGACCATGGATTCGCATGGGCAATCTAAACATTCGACATTGGATGAAAGTTCAAAGCAAGTGTTGGATCAATTATTGGCACAGCCGTATTAATTTGGAGTCAGACAGCATGCTGTCGTAGTATGTAACCATAAACCGGAGCGGATTGAGAAAATCCTGCTCCGGTTTTGTTCTGCTACAATAGGGGCTTATAAATAGGAAGACACTTGGATAATTTGCTTCAACTTTTTTGGATGTTCCTCAAAGTTAATTTATTGAGCACATCCGGCGCAGCATCAACAGGTTTGCTCTACAAAGAGACAGTTGGTTTGGGTCGCTTTTTAACCGAGACTCAATTTGTGCAGGCAGTCGGTCTTGCCACCTTGTTGCCAGGCAGTGACGCTCTGCAGTTGGCAATGTTCGTCGGCTTTACAGTGGGGGGCATCCCAGGCGGACTGGTATCCCTATTTGCCGCCATTCTCCCGCCAACCATTCTGATGTTCGGCTTGGTATCCATTCTGCATCGCATTCAGCGGCAGGCATGGGTGAGTCGTTTTGTAGAGGGGTTGACTCCAGCCGTGGCTGTATTGATCCTTACCGTGGCATGGAAGATATTTAATAGCGGCTTGAAAGATGGTCTGGATTGGCGGTTCGTAGGTCTCGGCGCAGCCAGCCTGATCGCCTATTTGTTTGAACTACCCGCGCCTTTGGTTGTTCTGGCTTGTGGTTTGCTGGGAACCTTTCTTTTCAGATGAAACAAACCTCCCGCATCACATTCAAAGTCTGGCTGCGTTTGTTTTGGATCTTCTTAAAGGTCAACCTGCTGACGACGGCCGGTCCCACCTCGGTTGGACTTTTGTATAAAGAAACGGTTGGACGCATCCTCACGGAAGCACAATTTGTAGAAGCAGTCGGCTTCTCAAATTTAGTGCCGGGCAGCGAGGCGTTGAAATTGGCGATGTTCATTGGCTACGCCTCGGGTGGCATTGCTGGAATGTTCGCCGCATTACTGGGCGCGATCATTCCGCCGACTGTCATTATGTTGACCGTGGCTTCGATCTTGATCCGTTATCAGGCGCAGGATTGGATGAAGCATTTAGTTAAAGGCATTACCCCGGCAGTAGGTGTGCTCATGGCTTTGATCGCATGGCAATTGTTCCGTGCCAGCAATCCCAAGTCCATTAATTGGCGCACCATCCTATTAGCTGCGGTAAGTTTTGTGGCTTTGAATTATGGCGTCGCACCGCAATATGTTTTGATCGGTGCGGGTATTCTGGGAGTGATCCTGTATAGGTAGGTATTTGTGAAATCCGAATTGTTACTAACGACTAATGGCTATAAAACGACCTGGAACGCGATTGAATACGGCGCATGGTTTGCGAAATCTCTGGATGCAAAAATAACGCTTCTGGGCGTGACCGAGAAACTGGACCCTGCCGCGATTGACGATCACCATCCTTTAGAGGACGTGTTCGAACGCGCCGTCAGCTTGTTTAAGGAACAGGGCGTAGCATACAGCCTCGAGGTCCAGAATGGTGACGCGGAGGATGTCATCGCAAAGAAAGCCAATAGCGGAGATTACATCACCGTGGTGAGTCCGCTTGGACGTCCCCAACTCCGCAGGTGGCTGCTGGGACGTTCGATCCGTCATTTTATGGAAACGATCTCGGGTCCGATCCTGTATGTGCCTGAGATGCATTTGCCATTGAATAAATTATTGATCTGTGTGGGTGGGTTGGGATTCGAAGTGGATGCCGAAAACTTGGCTTTGCAGATCGCGCTGAAAAGTCAGGCTGAAGTGACCTTGTTGCATATCGTCCCGCCGATGGAATTGGATTATCCAACTTCACGGGTGGTCAATGAGAACTGGCGCAACCTGATCAACACCGATACGGTACTTGGACGTAATTTGCGCAAGGCAGTGGATACAGTGCAAGCCGCAGGCTTAACTGCGCGCGTTGAAGTGCGGCGCGGGCATGTGGTGGAGGAGATCGACTCGGTCTTGAAGGCGGGGAATTATGATCTGTTGTGCATGGGTTCGCCGTATGGCGGCAATGCATTGCGTCAACTCTATACCCCGAATGTGACGGCGGAAATCGCGGAAGCCGCACATTGCCCGGTGTTGACCGTGCGCTTTACACGCGAGTAATTACTTTAGCCCGGGGGTATATTTATTTTCCCATTCCGTGATCGCAGAGCGAATGGCGGCTTTGATCTCGGCATCGGGGACATCGTCAATTGCCATATACTTTGTAAGACCCACATAGACCATCACACCGCCGTCCGGCGATTGCGCCAAAAAGACGCCGCGTTCGTCGAGCGGTGTGCCAGCGATCTGCTCTTGTAATACAGAATCGATCTGTCCAACGATGCTGGTGGCAGGGGCGGCGGGGCGGTCCTCTTTTGCGATAGTCGATGTTTTGGATGGTGCGCTGGGGCTAAGCGTTGGTTGTGCGGCGATGGGTTGTAATGGCGCTTGCGGCGCAGCTGCAGTTTGTGAAATTGATATCGGCTGAGGAGGCGTAGGATTTAACGGTGTTGGAGCAGGCGCGGGTTTGCCCTCCAGCCACGGGCGGATGAGTGTCAACATTTCGATCAGGCGTTTGCGCTGGTCGACGGAAAATGAAGCTGTATCCACGCGCGCGCCATCCAGATCGAGAGTCAAGAATCCGTTTTCGTTTTTGATGCGCATCATGCCGGGGTCATCCACTTTGATCGTGGCTGGCAGCGCCGGTTTCACAGGCGCAGGATTATCTTTTTTCTCCAGGGCTTCTTCCGCTTTGCGTTTTTTATACCCCTGACCACGCCCTTCGTAGATGCCCACAAAATAAACAATGATCGCAACGATCCAACCAACAAGTGTCCAGTTCATAATTCACCTACAGTTTGACAATTCGGGCAAAAGTGCGTGCCGCGTTGACCCACAGTGATCTTTTGGATCTCCGTCCCGCAGACCGGGCACGCCGTGCCTTCCCGATCATACACCCGAAAATAATTTTGGAATTGACCGCCGCGATATGCCCAATCAATGGACGCACCATTGCGCTTGATGCCTTCCTTCAACACCTTGCGGATCGCTTCATGCAACGCCTCAGCTTGTTTCTTTGTCACTGAATCGGATGTGGCGACTGGATGCAATTTCGCAATATGCAGGGCTTCATCCGTGTAGATGTTGCCCAGCCCAGCGAGAAAGGTCTGATCGAGGAGCAGCGGTTTCAGTTGACGCTTCTTGCTGTGAAGCGCAGTATGCAGCCATTGCGGCGTGAATTCTTTGCTGAAGGGTTCCGGTCCCAGTTTGCCGAGGACCTCTTCGATATTCGCCGTCAACCAGACTCGACCGAATTTACGCGTGTCGTTGAATGCCAGTGATTTATTGCTGGATAATTTTAATACAAGTCGGTCATGTTTTGCCGGGCTGATCGTACTATTCCTGATGAGCAGGTCACCGCTCATGCGGAGGTGAACCAAAAGGCTGAAGGATGAAAGATGAAGGATGAGATACTTGGCGCGGCGACTCACATCCAATATTTTTTGCCCCTCGATCTGCTCCTTGAATTTCTTCGGTGAAGGTGTGGCAAGCGTTCGTTTCCAGCGCAAGTCAGCGGAAAGGATCGTCTTGCCGACCAGGGCTGGCTTTAATTGACGTGCAAAGGTTTCTACTTCAGGAAGTTCAGGCATGTTAGCTTTCAGTTTTTAGCGGTTAGCTTTTAGCTAAAAGCTAACCGCTATTCTACTCGTTGAACATCTCTCCGACACTGCGACCTTCATGCGCGCGGCGGATGACTTCTCCGAGCATGGGCGCCACCGAAAGGATGGTAACTTTACCTTCGAGTGGTTTCATCTTTTCAGGTGGAATGGCTACAGTATCGGTTGTGATGATGCGTTTGATCGGTAATTCTGCCAGTTTTTCAGCGGCATTCCTCGAAAAGATGGGGTGAATGAAAGCGAGATAAATATCGCGTGCGCCGTTGTTCTGAACTACCTTAACCGCCTGCGCGATAGAACCGCCGGTATCGACTTCATCATCCACGATGATTACATCACGACCTTCTACTTCACCGATCAAGGTCAAGGCTTCGGCATTATCGGCGGTGTTGCCGGTACGGCGTTTTTCGATAAAGGCGATGGGCAGGTCGAGGTCGAGGGCGTAGTTGCGGCCCTTTTTGGCAAAGCCCAGATCAGTGGCAACGACGACCGGGTCTTGCATCTCATTCAACATATTGACTTTGATGTGATGGCTGATCATATGGGAGGCGGTCAACACATCACCGGGGATGGAGAAGAAACCTTGAATTTGCCCGGCATGCGGATCGAAGGTCATATACCGATCTGCGCCTGCGCTCTCGATCATATCCGCTACCAGGCGCGCAGTGATGGGCACACGTGGCTGATCTTTTTTATCGGAACGTCCATAACACAAGTAGGGGACTACCGCCGTGATGCGTGCGGCAGAATCCAACCGAATGGTTTGGATCATGATCAGCAATTCCATCAGGTTGTAATGGACGGGTGAAGAGGTCGTTTGAATAACGTACACATCCTGTCCGCGGGTGCTGCTGTTTAATTTGATGAAAATATTTTCATTGGCGAATTGGATCACTTCGCGCGGGCTGAGAGTTTGTTTGAGATATTGAGCGATATTTTGGGCAAGGTCAGGCGAGCCTGAACCGCCGTAAAGTTTGATCTCGCCATACATTTTCATATCGTGGTCGTGTTGTTCGGACTGTGCCATTATTTTTCCTGCTCCGATTTTAGTAATAGTTTAACTGCCTCGTAAGGCGAGATATTTCTTTGGATGACTTTTTCCACAGCCTCATCATATTGCCCTTGCGGGACTCCCTCAAAGAAGCGATTCATTAACTCTTCCTGCAACACCGCCTCCAACTCAGACCTGAGCCTGGCGCGGTCACGAAGCGCCCAATCTCCACTTTGGCGGAGGTGGGCGATGTGCCTGGCGATGGAGTCTGCAAGTTCTGGAATCCCTTTGCCATCAGTAGAGATGGTTTTGTTGATGGGTGGGATCCAAATGTTCGAGTCGGCTTCCGGCGCGTCGATGGAGAACGTCTGCCCGTGATGGCGAAAAATGCGTTTCGTTGGATGGGCAAGCTCAAGCGTAGTCCGAAGCGCGCGTTCCGTATTTTCCACGCCGGGTCGGTCGGCTTTGTTGACGACAAGGATGTCCGCGATTTCCAAAATCCCGGCTTTGATGGCTTGAATGTCATCGCCGAGTCCGGGTGCTTCAACAACGATGGTTGTGTGTGCGAGGCGGGCAATGTCTACTTCGCTTTGCCCTGCGCCGACGGTTTCAATAATGATGATATCAAAACCCGCGGCATCAAAGACTTGCGTGAACGATGCCGTAGTCTGCGCGAGACCGCCAACCGATCCACGCGAAGCCATCGAACGGATGAAGACACCCTCATCGCCGGAAAGATCGCGCATGCGCACACGATCACCGAGCACCGCACCACCCGTGAATGGACTCGATGGATCAACTGCGATGATGGCAACTTTTTTGTTGTGGTGTTTGCGATAATACAGCGTAAGTTGATTGACGAGCGAAGACTTGCCCGTGCCCGGTGCGCCCGTGACGCCGATGAGATGCGCTTTGCCGGTGTGGGGGAAGAGTTCAGCCAGCGTAATGCGACCCTCAGGCGAATCGTTTTCAACCTGGGTTAATAGACGGGCTATGGAAAGACGATTGCCTGTGAGGACGGATTGGGTCAAAGTCATTCTGGTGAATAATGAAATTACGTAATACGGGTTACGTATTACGTAATTTATTGGATCGCTGCGCGGATGTCCTTGACGATATCTTCGGTCGAGGAGCCGGGACCATAAATGCCGGTAATGCCCATTTCTTTGAGACGCGGTGCATCTTCATCAGGGACAATACCCCCAATGAAAACTTTGACATCACTCTGTCCATTGGCTTTGAGTAGTTCGAGAATGCGCGGAGCCAGCGCCATATGCGCGCCCGAAAGGATGGATAGACCCACCACATCCACATCCTCTTGCAGTGCGGCTTCGGCGATCATTTCAGGAGTCTGACGCAAGCCGGTGTAAATCACTTCCATACCGGCATCGCGCAATGCGCGTGCGACCACTTTTGCGCCACGATCATGTCCATCTAACCCGGGTTTGGCAACCAGCACACGGATCTTTTTATCTGTCATGTGTCCTCCGCGAATGAATTCTTGTTTCATTATACTATGCTGGTCAAGACGAAATGTTTTTAACGCAAGGGCAAAAATAGGGTATTTTTAGACGTTCAATCGTAATGACAATGAAATTTCCATGACCGATGGGCATGTCAGGTCACGAATAAAATATGCTATACTTTGCCCATGCAATCGCGTGCAGACTGGTCACACTGGGCTGAATCATTACGCCGCTTCAAATTAGATGGACTTGCTTCATGGTTGTTGGAAGCGGGAGCCCCTCTCACTTTGTTGGGCGCACAGGCGCTCGTTGTCAGTCAGCCGTTTTTACCGGAGGGGAAAATCAATGCGCTTGCTCAGATGCTTGAAGAAGAAGATGAAACACAGGCATTTGTCCGTTACTTGCGTGGGGAGGAAGTTTAATGCTCGCAATAGGTTTGGTTCTCTTTACCGCGCTGCTTTTATTAGCGATCACATTTTTGCGTCGGAAATCACCGGCGGTCTTGCGTCGCATTGACGCTTTCGAACGCTTGAATCGAGTCGTCGGTCTTGCGGTTGAAAATGGAACGCGCCTGCATATCTCGCTGGGACGCGGAAACTTGTTCACCTCTCGTGGCGCTTCTGCATTGGCTGGGCTTGCCATGTTGCGACGTTTGGCGGAGCGAACCTCCTTGAGTGACCGTCCGCCGATCGTGACTTCGGGCGATGCTTCCTTAAGTATCTTATCTCAGGATACATTACAAGCTGGCTATCACGCGGCGGGTGCGGATGATCAATACCGCATCAGCACTGGACGTTTGACTGGTCTGACACCCTTTTCCTATGCGGCCGGGACGATTCCCGTCACGCGCGATGAGATGGTTTCTGCCAATGTGGTAATCGGTGATTTTGGTTCTGAGTCCGCGCTGTTAGTAGAAGCCGCCGACCGTGAAGATACACATCTGATCGCGGCGAGTGATAACCTTTCAGCGCAATCCATTTTGTATGCATCTGCGCAAGACCCGTTGATCGGCGAAGAACTCTTTGCCTCTGGCGCTTATATGGGCGCAGGAATTTCACATGAAGCCAGTTTGCAAGTGCAGGATGTGTTGCGCTGGCTGGTGATCGTTGCCATTGTGGGTGGGGCACTTTTAAAGCTTGTAGGGTTTAACTTCTAATGCGCGTATTTACTGCGGCAATTGCCATGGCTTCCGGTTTGATCGTCCTGTTGGGATATTTCTATCCATTGCCTGCGCTGACCCAACTCCGCATCATGCTGACCGATTGGGCGATCATCATTGCGGCAATGGCAGTATTAGTGGGAATTGCGAATTTAGTCTTTGTTCACATGGACAAGATCCGCAAGCGCGAAAAGAATAGCATGTATGGCGCGTTGCTGGTTTTATCCTTGATTGCTACGTTTGGACTCGGCTTAGTGTTTGGACCTGAGAATCAAATCGTGCAGTTGGCTGTAGATGCGGTCATTGTGCCCGTGGAAGCCTCGTTGATGGCGATCCTGGCGGTGACGTTGGTCTATGCCAGTATCCGTCTCTTCCGCCGCCGCACCGATGTGATGACTGTGATCTTTTTGGTTGTTGCAGTGAGCTTCCTTTTTGCAGTGATGCCCAAACCGATTGATCCTGTTATAAACGATCAAATTAGTCAGCCCATCCTTTGGCTGGCGAGTATATTCTCGCGCGGTGGCGCGCGCGGACTTTTGATCGGCATTGCCCTGGGTACTTTATTGACAGGTATACGTGTCTTGTTCGGTATTGATCGCCCATACGGAGGGAATTAATAATGGTGGGCGGAGTGACTTGTCCCAATTGCGGAAAAGATAATCCGGACTTTCTGGATAACTGCCAGTTTTGCCAGGCGGTTCTGAGGAGTGAGTCTACGCTCAATACTGGCGAGAACCCGACCAAGAAGGTTACCGCTGAATTGGAAGAGATTCTCCCAGATTGGCTGCGTGATGCCCGTCAACAGAGTCGGGATTCAGCGGAGGAAGAGTCTAAGAAAGAAGCGACCAAACCCAAGGTCCAGAAAGAAGAACCGGCGGATCTTTTAGCTGGGCTTGCCTTTCAAGCTGCATCCGATGAAGATGAAGTGCCAGATTGGTTGGCAGCAATTAATCCAGTAGAAAAGAAAGCCGCTGAGGCATCCAAGCCTGCGGAAGGTGAGCCTTTAGATTTTTTTGCTCAATTTAATCAGCCGACAAAAGAATCGGACGCACCTGCACCAGTTGAAACTTCAACGAGCGATGAATTAACCAGTTGGTTGCCTGAAGCTTCTCAGTCCGATGAGCCGCTTCGTTTTGATTCGGGCACTTCGCAGGGCGAGAATGATTGGATGAATAACCTGGGTGCGACGGTTTCGCACGAGCCGGAGCCATGGGCAGAACCCGCCAAACCGGCTGAGCCGGAAAATCTGGGCTGGTTGCATGATCTCGAATCTTCCACGAAACAGCCGCCTGCAACACCATCCGCAGATATGGGGTGGATGTCAAATTTGGATTCTGCCTCCACATCTGGTTCGCAGGAAGATCTAAGCTGGTTGAACAGTTTGGGCGGTGTCCCTGCCTCACCTGATATCTCCTTACCGGCGCAACCTGCATCATCAGCGGACGATCTGAGTTGGTTGAATGATTTAGGTGGCACGCCTGCGCCATCATTTGACACACCTGCTCAACCAGCTTCATCCCAAGAGGACTTGAGTTGGCTAAATAATTTGGGCAACACACCCGCGCCATCGTTTGATACACCAACACCTGTACAACCCCCTTCGACAGAAGACTTGAGTTGGCTGAATAATTTAGGTGGCACGCCCGCGTCCTCGTCTGATGCCTCCGCACAACCTGCCGCTTCATCCCAAGAAGATTTAGACTGGCTAAATAATTTAGGTGGCACACCCGCGCCATCGTTTGACACACCAACACCTGTACAATCCGCTTCGACAGAAGACTTGAGTTGGCTGAATAATCTGGGCGGTACGCCTGCGCCATCGTTCGATGCGCCCGCTCAACCTGCTGCTTCGTCCCAAGATTTAGATTGGCTAAATAATTTGGGCGACACACCCGCGCCATCGTTTGACGCACCAACATCTGCGCAACCTGCTTCGACAGAAGACTTGAGTTGGCTGAATAATTTGGGTGGCACGTCTGCGCCGTCCTTTGATGCACCTGCTCAACCTGCCGCTTCATCCCAAGAAGATTTAGACTGGCTGAATAATTTAGACGGCACACCTGCGCCATCGTTCGATGCGCCCGCACAACCTGCATCTTCACAAGAAGATTTGGGTTGGTTAAGTAGCCTCGATAGCACGCCTGCGCCATCTTTTGATACGCCTGCGCAACCAGTTTCACCTCAAGAAGATTTGGATTGGCTAAGTAATTTGGGCGGCGCTCCCGCACCATCCTTTGATGCACCTGTGCAACCTGCAGCTTCAGCTCAAGACTTGGGTTGGTTAAATAATTTAGACGACACACCTACACCTTCAGCGAGTGAACCTGTACCTACGCCGTTTCTTCATACAGATCAGTTAAAGAGTCCAGATGCCTCGCCCGATACACCGGTAACTGCGTTCTCTCCACGGCACACGGCGCCTCTCAGCGAAGAAGCCCATGATTCGATGCCAGATTGGCTCAAGAGCGCAACCGCAGCATCTTCCATGCCGCCTTTGGGCGCGACCACCATGGATTGGTTCGACTCGAAAGAAAAAACTGCGGATGAGGATACATCCCAGACATTCGGTCAGACTCAGGGTACGCCTGCTTCTGCTGAACAAAACTTGTTTGCCGCTTCAAGCGATGCCTCATCCCTGTCTAACCAGGAAATCGACTCGCTCCTTTCGGCTGACAATATGCCCGACTGGTTATCCCAAGCCGAACCTACTACCGAGTCCGCATCAGCTCAGGGAGGCACTTCATCGGTATTGGATGACTCACTTGCGCCTGTGAATCTACCCTCCTGGGTGCAAGCCATGCGCCCGGTTGAATCAGCAATCAGTAGTGATGTGTCGGCTGTTTCGATGGATCAAAATACAGAGAAGGAAGGTCCGCTAGTGGGCTTGCGCGGCGTGATCCCCTTTGCGCCGATCGGTTCCGCGCTCCGACCGAAATCCATTTCCATCAAACTTCAGGCGACAGAAGAACAACTCGCAAGCGCTGCTTTGTTTGAGCAGATCCTGGCTGGCGAAACGACAGCGCATCCGCTCAAGTCCACGCCTTTTGTTGCATCTCAGCGCATATTGCGCCGGGCATTATCTGCCATATTCTTGATTGTGCTTGGCACGATGATCGCGATGGGTACCACCCAAGTCCCGGTTTCTGCCGCATTGCCAGTGGCGGTCAGCAACGCTTCGAATGTTGTCGCCACCATGCCAGATCAAGCCCAGGTGCTGGTAGTGGTGGATTACGAACCAGCCCTATCTGGCGAAATGGAAGCTGTAGCAGGTCCCTTGTTGGATCAAATGACCGTGCTGCGCCATCCGACCTATTCATTCATTTCCACGTCACCCAATGGCTCGGCGCTGGCTGAACGTTTGATGACAAATACGAAGATCAACAGACCCGGACCCGATGGTCTTGGGTATCAACTCGGTTCACAGTATTTCAATTTGGGATATTTGCCGGGTGGTTCAGCTGGCGTACGTGGCTTTGCCGAACAACCCAAGACAATTATGCCCTTGGTAAATGTCAATCAATTTTCTGATTATGCTGTCGTAATCGTAATTACCGACCACGCGGAATCTGGGCTGGTGTGGATCGAACAATTGGAGTTGATGAAGCAGACCAACCCTGCGCTCGCTGGTCAACCATTGCTGATGGTTGCGAGTTCTCAGGCTGGTCCATTATTGCAGCCCTACGTTTTATCCAAACAGGTGGCTGGCATGATCAGCGGGCTTGCAGATGCGGCGCGTTATGAATTTGTCAATAACAGCCGACCGGGGATCGCGCGCTCTTATTGGGATGCCTTTGGGGTCGGCTTGTTCATGGCGATCCTTGCGATCGTGCTCGGAAGTTTGTGGAGTTTGTTTACAACCATTCGCGCCCGGCGCGCTGAAGCGGAGCAGGGGTGAATATGTCCATTGAATTAATTTCCGGCGCAATCGGTCTACTATTAACCCTGATGATTTTCAGCTACCTGATAGGTGACAACTTTTTATTTCGTAGCGCTGTGTATATTTTCATCGGTGTATCATCAGGATATGCAGCGGTGGTGGTCTGGCATTCTGTCTTGATGCCCAAGTTGTTCCAGCCGCTGGCATCTGCTGACCCGAATCAACTTATGTTTTTAGTGATCCCGCTGATTTTGAGCGTTTCACTGCTTGCAAAACTTTCACCCCGCATTTCATGGATCGGAAGTTTTGCGATGGCTTTGCTCGTGGGCGTGGGCGCAGCGACAGCGCTCAGTGGGGCAGTGATCGGCACTTTGATCCCGCAATCCCGCGCTGCGATGAATGCCTTTACCGGTCGAACTTTCTTTGACTTGATCGAAGGTGCGGTCATGTTGGCAGGGACGGTGCTGACCCTGATCTATTTCCAGTTCAGTGCGAAGCGTGCGCCGGATGGTTCGGTCAAACGCAATGTCATTGTTGAAGCGTTGGCGTGGGGTGGGCGAGTCTTTATTGCCATTACGTTTGGTGCGTTGTTTGCGGGTGTCTACATGGCGGCATTGACAGCCATGCTCGAGCGCCTGAGTTCCATCATCCATTTTGTGAAATCATTATTAGGTCTATAACGTATGCCTGCATCGCTTGTTCAAAACGAATCGGTTCTTGCCATTGAAGTGGGCGCGGCTGTCACGCGTGTGGTGCTGTTCGATGTGGTCGAAGGGCAGTATCGCTTTATCGCGGCTGGGCAGGCTCCGTCGACGGCTGAAGCGCCGTTCAAAGACGTTAGCATCGGTGTACGGGAAGCGATCTTTAGTCTGCAAAGTGTCACCGGCACAAAGATCCTTGCGCCGGATAATAATTTGATCTCGCCAGCCCAGGCAGATGGCTCGGGTGTGGACGCAGTGGTGGCAACCATCTCGGCGGGTCCAGCGGTCAAGACTGTGATCGTGGGTCTGCTCAATGAGGTTTCCTTGCAGAGCGCGCGGCGACTGGCGGAGTCCACGTATAGTCGCGTGGTTGAATCGCTTGATCTTTCTGATCAGCGCAAGCCGGAACAACAATTGGATAGTATCGTGCGTTCACGCCCGGATATGGTGATCCTCACCGGCGGTACGGATGGCGGCGCATCGCGTTCGATCCTGAAAATGTTGGAAGCCGTTGGCTTGGCTTGCTACTTGATGCCTATCGAAAAGCGCCCGATGGTTCTTTACGCGGGCAATCAAACTTTGGCAGGTGATGTGCAGGAATTGTTGGGTGGGCATGCTGGTAAACTGGAGATCAGTTTCAACGTGCGCCCATCTTTGGAGACTGAAGATTTGGGACCCGCGAGCCGCGAGCTTGCCGGGCTGGTAACGAAATTACGTCAGCGGCAGCTCAAGGGTGTGGATGAGTTGCAGGCGTGGACCGGGGGAAATATCCTGCCGACCTCCTATGCCCAGGGACGCATGATCCGCTTCTTGAGCCGTTTATATGAATCGACGCGCGGACTGTTGAGCGTGAATGTGGGCGCGTCAGCGACCTCTGTAGCAGCGGGCTTCGGTGGCGAACTAGTGTTGGGCACGTATCCGCAGTTTGGGTTGGGGGAGAGTTTGGGTAACTTGTTGCAATACACCGAACTCGATGACATCCTGCGCTGGTTGACATTGGATATTTCGCCCAATGTTGTGCGCGAATATTTATTTCAAAAATCTTTGTACCCGGGCGCGATCCCTGCGACCAAGGATGAGCAGGCGATCTCACAAGCGATCGCGCGGCAGGCTTTGTATCTGGCAGTGCGCACGGTACAAAAGGATTTCCCCGCTTCAGCCCATGCGACGCGAACAGGGCTATTGCCGCCGTTGGATCTGATCATTGCGGGGGGCGGAGTCATCAGTGACGGCGTTTCACTCGGACAAAGTTTATTGCTGCTGTTGGATGCGATCCAGCCGGTTGGTATCATACAAATCTTGATCGATCAGAATAATTTATTACCGTTGCTGGGCGCAGCGGCGGAACGGAATCAGTACCTGCCGGTGCAAGTGGTTGATTCAGGTGCGTTCATCGGCTTGGGGACGGTGATCTCTGTGAATGCTTCGGCGAACTATGGCGATCAGGTTTTGCGCGCCAAGTTGACATATGCCGATGGCACCGATGCACGCCTGGATGTGAAATTCGGCGGGCTGGAGATTCTGCCTTTGCCAAATGGACAGTCGGCACGCTTGAGTTTGCAACCGCTCAATCGCGCCGATGCAGGCTTGGGGTCGGGAAAGAGCGGGACTATCCAGGTGACGGGCGGCGCGTTGGGCGTTGTCATCGATGCCCGTGGACGTCCATTACAGCTGCCATCCGATCCGGTTCGACGGCGCGAGTTAATTAAGAAGTGGTATTACACGGTGGGAGGTTAAATGCTGGCGCCTGTTTTGCATGTGTTACCCCTGACGACGATCGTGCGCGAACGGACCCTGCCGGTGGCGGGCAAAGTCAATGCGCATTTGAACCAGCGTGTGAATCCAACGGACGTAGTTGCCGAGGCAAGTTTTGCGCGCGAACATGTCTTGTTAGATGTGGCGCGCACGTTCGGTATTTCGGCGAATGAAGCTGATAAATTGATGAAGGTCAAAGAAGGCGACCGGCTGACGCAAGGCGGGCTGGTGGCTGAAATGAGCGGCATGCTGGCGCGTTCGATCAAAGCGCCGCGCCCTGGACGCGTGATGGTGGCGGGCGGCGGACAGGTGCTGATGGAAGTGGGCGATGCGCGCATCGAGTTAAAGGCGGGTATGCCGGGCACAGTGATCCAGGTGATGAATGAGCGCGGCGTTGTGATCCGCACGGCAGGCGCGTTGATCCAGGGCACGTGGGGGAACGGGCGCATCGATAACGGGTTGATGGTCAGCCTGATCGATAAGCCGGACGCTGTGTTGGATGCCGACCGTTTGGATATCAACCTGCGTGGTTCGGTCATTTTAGGTGGACATGTGCGCGATGTAGAAACCCTGCGTGCGGCGGCGGAACTGCCGGTGCGCGGCTTGATCATTTCGAGTCTGGCCTCTTCGTTATTACAAACCGCGGTGCAGATGCGCTATCCCATTTTAGTGCTGGATGGCTTCGGTGCAATGCCGATGAACACCGCCGCCTATAATTTATTGACGAGCAATAATAAACGTGAAGTGACCGTGAACGCGGAACACTTCGATCGTTATAACGGGAACCGTCCGGAGGTGATCATCCCTCTGCCGGTTTCCACTGAACCCGATGAACCGAATGCCTATGAAACCTTTGCAGTCGGTCAGCGGGTGCGCATGCGCCGTTCACCGAATGCAGGTATGATCGGCACGATCTCAAACCTGCCCTCCGGCATGAGTGTGTTGGCGAGTGGGCTGCGTGCACCTGCCGCGGATGTAAAGTTGGAAAACGGCACGAACGTGCTTGTGCCTTTGGTAAATCTTGAAGTTGTGGGATAATCACACAAACGTAACGAAGAGGAGAGTGGATCATGTCGATGTATGGTGATGATAATAACGTGGATAGCTTTGATGACGGCGAAGACACCCCGCCAGAGGAATCAAATAATCGTACGTTTCTTTTCATTGCAGGCGGGTTGGGAGTTTTGGTTTTGATCGGTTTGTGTGCGGTGGTGGGATATTTCTTCCTCAACAATAACAACGCCCAGCAAACTGAAGTGACTGCCCAGGCGCAAGCCACCTTTCAACAGGCGACGATTGCAGTGGGCTTGACGCAAAATTCCAGAAGCGTGGCACAGACCCAAGCTGCGGGCGTGACTGCTACGCTGCCTCCTACGAATACGCCTGTCATCGCCCAAGCGACCATGACAGCTTCACCCACGCAGAATCCTGCCACTGCCACCGTGGGCGCGGCGTTCACCCAAATTGCCGGTGCCGCTGCCGCCTCCACGCAAACAACGCTGACGGTGATCGCCACATCCACTGCCTTGCCGAACACCGGCTTCGCGGATGATGTCGGTCTGCCCGGCATGTTCGCGCTGGCACTGGCATTCGTGATCGTGATCTTCCTTGTGCGAAAGCTGCGCGCAGTCCCGGCGAGATAAAGTTTCTTTTTGAACATAAATACACCTGCAAGGTCTCAAAGACCTTGCAGGTGTATTTTTTAAATTACCCATGATATGTCACTCTGAGGGAGTGTACTCACGACCGAAGAGTCTCTCGTTGTTGTTGGCAGAGACTCTTCGCTACCGCTCAGAGTGACATTGTAATTTCCTGATTTACTCCCTCAAGCACCTCAATTGCTCTCGCAATCGACTCACCATGCGCAGACAACAGCGCAAACGCTGCCTCGATCCGTTCCTTCAAATTGACTGGGCGGATGCGGAACTTATCTGCAATGAGCAGTGCGCCTTTTTCGTTGAGCCAGTATTCCTCATTGAGCGCGAACAACACTTGAAGCATACAAGCCACAGACCGGAAACAACACCCGGCGGCATACGCGACATCGTTGCGTGCGATGCTTTTCCTGCCAGTCTGCAAAGCGAAATCGATCTCCCAAGCAAATTTTTGAATCAAGGCTTGCTGTAAAGCCTGCGGATACGGCTGAACCCGCGACTTCAACTCTGATAACTTCCCATCCGCCTCCCAAAGCGGACGACAAACCGCCACTTCCGCTAAATAGATCGCTGAGACAAATCCATGCGGATGCCCGGGCTGATAAAAAATATCAACCTGACCCGCCAAACAGTCATCAATAACGCTTTCAACTTTCTGAAGGTCGCGATATAAAAAATCCACCGCCTGTGATCGGACCGTAAGCCAGCCGCCGCCATTGATCCACGGACCCCAGCCGCCGATTGGCGTTATTAATCCCGCGCGATGACTGTCATCGATCTCAGCCGTGACTCGCTCAAGCGCATTCAGATCGAGTGGGTGAGCGGGGTGATAGTAGATACACAGGTCAATGTCAGATTTCTGTGTGTGCGTCCCGCGTGATCGCGACCCGCCTAGCACGATCGCGCTGACACCGTCAATGTGTTTTGATTTTTCGACGATGGTGGTGGTGATGAGTTGTGTGTCCATTAATTTGATTCAAGAGGTTGCTTTATTGGTGGTGAGGCAGTGTCAAGTACCCATTTTCTATACCAAAGATAAATAGACAAAATCAGGCATTTTGA
>JBDTWO010000039.1:0-30903 GCA_040006635.1 Chloroflexota bacterium | reverse complement strand
TCTTGAATCCCATTCGCATTCAGATCGTTCCAGACAAAGTCTCCCAACAACGCATTTTGATTCAACCCCGCATCCCACGTCAGGTCGTTCTCGCCCGCCGTCAAGGTTGTGGTGGCGGTCCGACCGGTGAGCGGGTTCGCATCACTGTCCACTGCATCGTTCGCACCTTGATCCTGCGGGCTGATCGTATATCCTGCCGGGGCTGTGAACACTACATAATAATCGCCCGGCGTCAAACCTGCGAAGCTATATGCGCCGCTGGCATTCGTTGTTGTTGTACCCTGCGAAACACCCGCCGCATTGAATAGCTCCACACCTACATTCGCAATACCAGTCTCGCCTGCATCTTGAATCCCATTCGCATTCAGATCGTTCCAGACAAAGTCTCCCAACAACGCATTTTGATTCAACCCCGCATCCCACGTCAGGTCGTTCTCGCCCGCCGTCAAGGTTGTGGTGGCGGTCCGACCGGTGAGCGGGTTCGCATCACTGTCCACTGCATCGTTCGCACCTTGATCCTGCGGGCTGATCGTATATCCTGCCGGGGCTGTGAACACTACATAATAATCGCCCGGCGTCAAACCTGCGAAGCTATATGCGCCGCTGGCATTCGTTGTTGTTGTACCCTGCGAAACACCCGCCGCATTGAATAGCTCCACACCTACATTCGCAATACCAGTCTCGCCTGCATCTTGAATCCCATTCGCATTCAGATCGTTCCAGACAAAGTCTCCCAGGGAAGCCTTCTGGTACAGACCTGCATCCCACGTCAGGTCGTTCTCACCCGCCGTCAAGGTCGTGGTGGCAGTGCGACCCGTGAGCGGGTTCGCATCACTGTCCACCGCATCGTTCACACCTTGATCCTGCGGACTGAGCGTGTATCCCGCCGGGACTGTGAAGACTACATAATAATCGCCCGGCGTCAGACCTGTGAAGTTGTATGCACCGCTGGCATTCGTCGTGGTCGTACCCTGCGAAACACCCGCTGCATTGAATAGCTCAACACTTACATTGGGGATGCCTGCCTCGCCCGCATCTTGAATCCCATTTGCATTCAGATCGTTCCAGACAAAGTCTCCCAGGGAAGCAGACGCAGCAACAACCAATGTGTCACTTGCAGGCTGATTGTTTGTTGCACCTTGAGTAGTTGCGAGCGCACCTGCAGGAATGTTGTTAAGGTAGCTTCCCGGCGTGTTACTGGTTACAGGGACAACAATCGTACATGCTGCATTTCCGCCCAGGCTCCCACCCACTAACTGAATATTTTGCGTACCGGATGAAGCCGTCAGCGCTCCTCCACAAGTTGTTGTTGGAGTTGGTGCAGGAGCTCCAGCAATTTCCAAACCAGCAGGAAGAACACCCGGGAGATTATCGGTCAACCCCATACCCGTCAACGCAAAATTGCTCGTGTTCTGAATCGTAATAGTCAATAGCGAATAATTTGCCGAACCTGCAAGGACAGGGTTTGGTGAAAAGAATTTACTAACACTTGCACCTGGCAGATTGGTCAAGGAGGCTGATGCCGGTTGAGAATTGCTAGCCCCGTTGAAAGTTGTTACGCCACCGGCCGGAATTGTATTCGTGAGATTGCCATTGACAGTCATTGTGATGCTAAGGGTCAGCGTACAGGTTGTAGCCGCCGGAAGAGTGCCACCACTGAATGAAAAAGAGGCGGCTCCCGGAACACCGGTTAGAACTCCACCGCAAGTACCCGTATTCAAGTTTGCTGGGTTGGCAATGATCATCCCCACTGGCATCGTATCTATAAGAGCAACGCCAGTCAGGACGGCTGTGTTGGGATTGGTTAATTGAACGCTGAGGGTCGAAGACGAGCCACCGGTAACTGTTAGAGGGTTGAATCCCTTCACAACGTTGATGGCCAGCGGGGTGATGACCAACGGCGCGGTGGCATTTGCCGTGGCATTCATGGAAATGCCGGTACCTTGGACTGTCGCAGTTACATTGGCAAGTGGGATAGTGTTGGTATGGGTGGTAGCAATGCCCTTGCCTTGAACATCAAAGCTAAAGGTGCACAAACCTGGCACACCCCCCACTTGAGCCGGAATCGTAAAGCCAGTCACATTGAACAACTGTGGTGCGGTCAAAGTATAGACTGGGATGCCACCGCAAGTGGTAGATGGGTTGGGTGATGGCGCCAAGATCACACCGTTGGTAGTAGTTCCCGCAGTATTTAGATTATCTGTCAGGCTGCCATTAACCAGAGGCAATGGGTTCGTATTTTGCAGGGTAATGGTCAATCGGGATAAGCCATTAGGCGCGACAGTATCTGGAAAAAATGCCTTACTAATTGGAAGATTACTAGTGACCGTCAGATTGGCAGAGACAGGTGCTGCAATTGTGCGTCCTTCATTATCAGTAATATTTACTGGATTGATCGTGTTCGCCACAGTGCCAGCAGTAGCGCTGCTAACATAGACTGTGATCTGGCAGCTCGCCGCGGCAGCAATCGTCCCCCCGGTCCAAGAAATGGTATTCGCGCCCGTGGTGGCAGTTAGCGTTCCACCCGCACAGGCGGCATTCTTCGTCGCTGGCGTGGAGTTGGTGATATACATACCTGCTGGAAGGGGATCTGTAATGGAGAACCCAGTTAGCGATGTATCCGTAGGCGCAACAATAGTAAGTCGCAAACGCGTATTTTGATAAGGAGCGATTGGATTCGTTTGGAACGCTTTGGTCAGCGTCGGCGGACCACCCACTGCAGTCACGTTGACAGCAGCCGTAACCGGATTGGGATTCGTCACACCTTGAAATGTAATAAGCGCGTTACTGGGGATATTATTATCGTAACTGGCAGCACTGGAGCCAGCAGGGGCTGTCACAGTTACTGTCACCGTACAACTCCCACCCGCCGGGATGCTTCCGCCAGTTAAGGCGACGGTACGCGGCGCGGTTGTTGTAACTGATCCTCCTGCGCAGGTAGTGGCTCCGCTGCCAAGCACCACCGAAAGATTAGTGTTTGGAACAGCTGGAAGAGTATCCGTAATACCTACACTCGTGTAAGCGGATGCAGTCGGGTTGGTTAGTGTAATTGTTAAAACGCTAGTCCCTCCAGCTGGGAATGACGCAGGAGCAAATGCCTTGCTAACTCCCGCAGAATTAACAGTCAACCCGACGGATGCGCCATTTGCGTTCGAGGCACCCTGGGTGGTGATAATGGCATTGGCAGGAATGTTGTTTGTATAGGTTCCCGAAGATGTACTCAATGGGGCAGTGATTGAAACTGTGATCACACATGTGTTAGGCGTAGGCGGAGTAGCGCTGGCTGGAATGGTTCCGCCAGTCAAGCCAATGGTTCCAGCGCCTGCTGCAGCTGTCAGAGCGCCACCACAGGAATTCGTAGATGCAGGCGGGTTTGCAATCACTAGACCGGCTGGCAGTGTATCGGTAAAGGTCACACCAGTAATTGGATTCCCGGATGGGTTTTGTAGGGTAATTGTCAAAGTAGAAGTCGCGCCGGCAACGATTGTAAGCGGCGCAAAATTCTTAGTGAGTGAAATTGATGTGATACTTAAGGGTGCGCTTGCTGGAGTAACATTCCTGGCGCCCTCCGTAGTAGTGAGCGCGTTTACCGGAATAGTGTTTGTCAATGTAGCAGTTGAGAGATTCATCGCTGCCAAAACCGGAACAACGATAGTACAGGTATTAAGCGTAGGAGGTGTAGCGCTAGCCGGGACAGTGCCGCCGCTCAAGCTGATAAGCGCTGTGCCGGAGGCGGCTGTCAACGAACCGCCGCAGTTGTTAACTGGCGCTGGAGCAGCAGCAATGGTCAACCCGCCAGGCAACGTATCATTCACCGCTACGCCGGTATATGCAGTGCCAGTTGGGTTTTGTAAAGTGATGGTCAACAGGCTCGTGCTTCCCGGAGCAATTGGAGATGCTCCGAATGACTTGATCAGGCTGATGGCCTGTACGGTCAGGTTGGTATTAACGGCATTTGAGTTTCTAGCACCTTGCGTAGTATTTAGAGCATTGACTGGAATCGTGTTGGTATAGGTGCCTGCATTCGTACTCATCGGCGCGGTCACACTCACTGTGATCGTGCAGGAACTGAGGGCTGGGATGGTGCCGCCAGTAAGAGTGACAGAATTGGCTGTGCTACTAACGTTACCTCCATTACACTGTGATGCCACTGGGGCGGATGCAATAGTCAGCCCGGCTGGTAGGGTATCTGTAAAGGTGGCGCCTGTGAGCGCAATGCCGGTAGGGTTGTTGATAACGATGGCCAAGGAACTGATCCCGCCGGCAACGATTGAAGCAGGCGTAAAAGTTTTAGCCATCGTGGCGCTGACTTGAACATTGATGTTAGCGGAAGCCGCCGCTGCATTGGTCACCCCTTCTTTTGATGAGATCGCGCCAATCGGTATTGTATTGGTATAAGCACCCGTTACCAGAGAAATAACATTGACCCGCAGCACACACGTGATCGACTTTGGCGCTGTGGCATTGGTGAGGTTTAAGACAGTATCACCTGCTAAAGGATTGAAAGTCCCAGTGCAGCCAGTGCCGGTCAAAGTAGCTGCGGGCGGGGTGGCAACAACGAAATTAGCTGGTAGTGAATCGGAAAGAGAAATCTGGGTTAGATCATTATTTGTATCATTATTGATCACATTGATGGTCAATTGACTAACTTGCCCAGCCCAAACAGTGGTAGGGTTAAAATTTTTGTTGATCGCTGGCGCTTGAACTGTACTAACACTGAGCGTGGCGCTGGCAGGCGTGGTATTGGTAATATTATCGACACCGCCATTAGCCGTTGCAGTCAATCCACCGGCTGGAATGGTATTGACCAGATTACCCGGAGTGGTGGATGTGACATCTACCGCAACCGTGCATGAGCCAGGAGTTACTCCGCTTTGAGCAGGCACAGTTCCTCCACTCAAGGATACTGTTGTGCCGCCAGCCACCGCGGTGGCAGTACCCCCGCAAGTATTGCTCAAATTTACAGGGGTGGCAAGGTGGATGCCGGGCTGCACCCCAATTAGATTATCGGACCAGGTCGCATTGTCAAGCTGAAACGAATTCGAGCTAAAGATCGTTATGCTCAAACGAGAAATTTGACCAGGCGCAATTGATATTGGGGAAAAGCTCTTGTTGATTTCAGCGGGGAAAGTGAGTGCGTATGCTGACTGAGGCTGAAGAAAAGTGCATATTATTAAAATTACAAGCATACACAGGCGAAGTAAAGAAACAAAACGATTGTTCATCATGCGATCTCCAAATTCTATTGAAACAACAGTTTGTGTATTTGAGTTATGTTGGTTAATAAAGAGAATCGATAAAATACTCCACCCTAAATTCAGGTCAAAACCATACACAAGAAAGATTACACAAGTAATTTGATTGTACAGCGCACTGTCATAAGGTGCAAGACTAGTTCTTTCAATATAGTTACCTCCCAACATCCTTTACGAGCAATTGCAACCCAAGTTGACACGCCCTCTCACTTCGAGTATCCTTGCCAGCGTCCGGGCAGGCCCGGCGCGGCAGAGCCTGCCAAACCCCGCCAGGGTCGAAAGACAGCAACGGTAAGGGAGTGTCTCTGGGTGCCGCCGATCACCTGCCCGGATATTTATTTATGAAATCATATCGCTGGCTTTTCATCATCATCGCACTTGTTGCTGGCATCGGCATCGGCCTGGCTTATGGCTGGCTGATCGACCCCGTTGACTTCTTCGACCTCACCCCCGATACACTCCGCGCCGATTACAAAACCGATTACGTGCTCATGACCGCCGAAGCCTATCGCGTCGAACAAGACCCCGGGCTGGCAGCTCGCCGCCTCGCCATCTTCGGCTCCCAATCCCCTTCCGCCATCGCATCCCAAGGGCTCGACTACGCCCGCACGAACGGCTTCGCAGATTCAGACATCGCCCTCATTCAGGAACTTGTCACAGCCATGCAAGCCTGGAGCGGGATTCAATGAAACGCATCCCCTGGGATATTCTGCTCGCGCTTCTTCTTGGACTTGGGCTTGGTCTGGCGTACTCGTGGGTCATCTCCCCCCTCCGCGTTGTTGACGCTGATCCCATCGCCCTGCGCACCGACTTTAAAGATGCCTATCGCTCAGCGATCGCATCTTCGTATGCTGCAACTGGCAACCTGCCCCGCGCGCAAGCCCGCCTCGCATTACTTGGTGACACCAATTCGATCGACACACTAAACTCACAAGCGCAACGTCTGATCGCCAGCGGTGAATTCAAACAAGCAGATCAACTAGCCGCACTTGCCATGGCACTTGAAGATGGGGGTTCTAGCGTTTCGGTTCCCACGTCCACATCCAGCACTGCCGTCGCCATTGTCATCGAATCCACAGCCACCCTGCCCCCGCCTCCGCCAGACATTCCCTTTCAATTTACAGAAACACCCCAAGTTATTGAAACACAAAATTTAGCCACCCAAGCCGTGGTCAACACCCCAACACCGCGCCCCACACGGACACTCATCCCGACAGTCGGCGCACCCTTCGCCCTCATCGCTCAAGATACCGTCTGCGACAGCAACCTGCCGGATGGCTTATTGCAAGTGTTCATCTTCAATTCCAATCGCAGACAAGTCACCGGCGCAAAGATCATCATCACCTGGGATAACGGCGAAGAACAATTCTTCACCGGACTCAAGCCCGAGGTTGGTAATGGCTACGCAGATTACAGCATGTCACCCAATATTATTTATACCCTGCGCCTCGCCATCGGCAGCGACGTCGCTAGCGGACTCACTGCCCCCACATGTCAAACTCCAAGCGGCGAAACATTTCTGGGCGGTATAAAACTTACTTTTCAACAACCCTGACCATAAATTATTAACGGAACTTTCGCTTGTAATGCGATATTTATGTCGCGCTACAAAATATGCTTTGTTTTCTTTCGTAAGGAAAGCCCTAATTAAAATAAAACAGCGACTCATCTAAAAGAGCCGCTGTTTTATTTTCAACCAAGTGATCAAGATCAGGGCATTGGGTTATTATTTGCCCAATCATTACCCAGGAACACTTCAATATCAACGGTGGAAGCGGGGTCCGGTTTGATCAAGATCTGTGTGCTGGAAGTAATGCCAAACGCTGATTGCAAATACTTCAAGGTGTACAACTTCGGGGAATGCAAAACAATCACCGTTTGATCATAAGCACGATCTGCCGCGCCAATCTCGGTCACAGCCAAACCCTGCGGCAGGAAATAATTCCCGGTATTCACATCCAAGCCGGGCGTAAAAGACCCATTTAACATGCGGATGCGCGCACCATCCGCCTTCATCAACGCCGTAAGATCACCTTGTGCGGCTAGGGGACTGACTGGTCCATTTGAAGTAAAGATTTCATCTCGCAAAACCCGGATCTTATCAGGCAGAGGTTTCATAACGTTGGCATTCTGTCCGCCCAACATAACATCGTCCAATGCGACCATGGTGTAATCGATCACACCCTTCTTGATGCTTTCAAGGGGGATATCCCGTGCCAAGACCCCTAACTGCAAAGCAGTATCAAAAGGCATGTTGGTTTTGATGCCTGCCGAAAATTCTTCATAAAATTGTCGCGCTTGCCCTAGCAACACCGGAAAATTTTCGGGAGCCAGCACAACATTTCGAATTCCTAGAATTACCTTTTGCTGGCGTTCCGCGCGCGCTACATCGCCGCCTTCGCCTTTACGGAAACGTACATATGCCAATGTTTTTTCGCCATTCAAATGACGAATACCGCAACACTTGAGGATGATCTTATCCTTGCCTGAGCCCACCGGGTCAAGACGGAGATCTTCCTGGTTATCAATATCGATACCGCCGATGAGATCGATGAATTCCACAAAGGTACCAAAATCGATCTGGGCATAATACTGGATCGGGACACCCAAAAACTGTTCTACAGTTTTCCGGGCAAGTTCCTTTCCACCGCCCGGCAATTTACTACCTTCGCCGTAAGAGTAGGCAGTATTGATTCTGCTATACCCAAAACCCGGAATGTTCACCCACATATCGCGCGGAATCGACATCATGCCCGCAGTTTTGGAAAGCGGATCGATCGTGAGCAGGATCATCGAATCAGAACGCGGAGGTCCATCGTTTGCCAGATAATCGCGATAATCGAGTCCGATCAATAAAACCGTGATGCGACTCGCTCCATCCCACGCCGGAGGCAAATCAGCATCAGGAATGCTTGCGGCAGGTGGCGGTGGCGCAACGGATGTGGCAACCGGCGTACCTTGTTCATTAAGTACAGGACCAGTAACGCCAGATACGATCGTGCCGCAAGTTGAAGGCGCCCGGCCGGGTAATGGCGTGATCGTCCAACAGGTGACAATATTTTTTACAAAGAAAAATCCGCTCACCGCCAGGGCAAGCACGATCACCCCAACAATAGTTTGCCCTAATGAGAGCGGTCCAAGTTTTGTGTTTTTGAGAGAGTTAAGTTTATTCATACCGGTTTTATGTATACCATATCCAAGCCAAGTCTTTCCAAACCTGTTTTCGCCCAATGTGAAAGCAAAACAGAATCTTCTTCCAACACTTGCATCATCACAGGGATGGCGCGCTGGTCTTTAATTTCTGACAACGCCCGCAATGCCAATATTCGAGCAGACTGCGACTTACTATTTACACATTCGATCAGGGATGGCACAGATGCATTCCCAATTTTGACCAGCGCATTCATCGCCAAATTACCTGTCATCGAATCGACATCGCTCAATGCCTGGACCAAAGGCTGGATCGCGCTTTCATCAGCTCGGGTGCCCAGCCCCAGTGCCGCACACTGACGAACTTCCGGCGCAGAGTCGTTCAATAGAAACGGGATCAGCCACTCGGTCCGTGCATGAGGCGATTGCGCGAGTGTGCGTAATGCCCACCAGCGCGAGTCCACATTTGAAGAGTGAGTCAAATCCATTAATGCGGGAATCGCATTTTCGCCCAATTCGATCAACGCCGGGACCGCATTTTCCGCGCGGGATTCGTCGCCGCTCAGTAAGTCATCCAACAGGTCTTGCAACGTGTTCACGTTATTTTGCGGGCGGCGGGACTGGTAATTTATCAGCAACCGTATTAACCCACTTATCACCCTCTTCGATCAACATGACCGGGATGTCGTCCACGATCGGATATTTGCGCCCGCAATCGTTACAAATGAACCAGGCATCTCTATGCAGTTTTAGTTCGCCGCCGGTTGTGCGGACGCAGTTGGGGCAACGCAAGATTTCAACTAAAGTTTCACTGACCATTGATTCTCCATTTCTTAACAGCGGGGAATTTTACCATGCGAGCTATGTCGATGGACTGCGGCATAAATTCTTTTCATTTGCCAGCTTTTCAGGTTTCTTGGACGAATCCGGTCCATACTGACAGATCGCCTGCCAGGGCTGATATTGCGTTGTGATCTGATCTTGAATATATACGGCGCCATCTTTCATCACGGTGCGCGTGACGGTGATATCAGCGCCGTTGGCGGCATAGTCAACCTGTTTCATCTCGTTAGATTTCAATTCGGGATTCACTTCGAAAAGCGGCGTTGGTGCAGGCACAACGTTAGTGGGACCTGTGGTATTCCACGTCACCGAACGACCATCTTTGGTGGAATAGAACTTCCAAGTTAAGGAGCGCGCACCCACGTTGAGATAAGTTTCCATCAAGATCCAATACGGCGAGTCATTTTTAAATTTGAAATCCACCAACGGGAAATATACTGTGGCATCTAAACCAGCCAGGTTCGGGTCAACCGCACCACTGGCGATCATTTCATAATATGAAACTCGATACGCATGCGGATACCGCTCAACGATCGGGAAACCCGCATTAAAGACTCCACGGAATAAAGTAGTGCTCACCTGACACACACCACCGCCTACTCCCTTGATCGTGCGTCCACCATAAATGATCAAGGCTTCTGCAAAACCACTTTCGAGACTCACATCACCCATGGTTTCGCCCATCGAGAAAACTTCTCCGGGTGCGACCAAGACGCCATGGAAACGTTCCGAGGCGGCTTTAATATTTTGAATGCGGGCTTCGCTAGAACCATAAAAATAAGAAGTTTCAGACCAGAGCAATTCGGTAATGCCCAATTGTTGCCCGGTTGCATTGCCAGCAACTTGAGGCTGCGTCTCTGCAATCGACAAGGCAGCCGTATGCTCGCCGCGCAACAAAGCGTCATTGATGTCCTTGATGCTGGCATCCATATCCATCGCGCGCCCAACTTTAGAATCCGTGATCAGATCCAATTGGCGGGTGTCATCGTTGAAAGTAAATTTCGCATCTGAGGCAGAACGATCCACTTGTTGTTTCACTGGCGCAAGCAGGTCACGTAAGCCGGTTGTATTGAGTACAACCTGCACGCCATTTTGGACGCGTTGCACACCCAAAAGATTCGCAAGAATTTGAACGTTATACACATAGGGTCCCGGATCGCCGTCTTTTGCATTCGGGATCACCAGCGTCAAAGGTTGGCTCAAGATTTGCCGCGCCGTCTCCGCTTGCGCACTTACATCCAAAATTTGAGGCTGGAGCTCCTGCACCACCAACGGCACTTCGCCATCGCTGAACGTTTGCATCTGTGCGCCCAGATAAATAAGCGTGGCATCGATCTTCAACTCACGCCCCACCTGTCCTGGTTGGGCGACGACGTTCGTTCCTTCCAAGCTCAGGCTTGCTTCGACAACCGGTTGATCGATCTGTGCTGATATTTGACTCAAGTATTGATATGCAACACGCTGGTCAAAGATGATCACAGGCGCGACATTGGAACCGAACCCGCCCGCGCGAATCTGACCAGATAACGAGCCGAACAAGCCCCCGCTTCTGCCCAAGCCGTAAGCTGTCATCGCACTGGACGACGGATCAAAGACCATGCCTAATTCTGCTGGAGTCGCCACCCAGGCTTTTTCGCCATCCCGAAACAGGATCTTGCCGTTGATGGGATACGATAAAGTCTGATTTAATTTCAATGCCGCGTCAGAAGGTGTCAACCCTGAAAGGTCAACACCCGCGACAGCTACACCAGGGAAAATACGCCCGGCATAGATAAGTTGATAACCCAGAGTCCATGCCACAATAACAATAAAGAACAACACAAAACCACTGATGAGTGCAGCGACGATTTGCGGAAAGACGGGTGTTTTTTGATATGGGTAAGAAACAGTAGCCATTGCTGAAAATTATACCTTGTGGAGAAACTAGATAATTAATTACGAATAAGTATTCCCTTGGTCAGGAACTTTTATAGAACGTGTTCGGTAAATTATTTGTTCCCGCCGAATTTCAAACCGGGGATCAGCATCGGGGTCACAGCCTGATAATCTGCGTATGCCTGCCCGAACTCGCGCAGGAGCTTGCGCTCCTCAAAATAAATTCCCACCAAGATATATAGCGTAAGCCCGATATATACGACAAAAGCATTCATGCTTACAGATGAAGAAAGCCACAAAGCCAATAATCCAAATGTATACAACGGATGACGGATCATGCGATAAAACCCATTCGTCACCAATGGACTGGGTTGTGCATCTTCAAACAACTGCCGTAAGCCGATAAACGAAAGCACATCCGTTTGCAAGACTGCAACAAAAAGCAGCAAAACAGAAATGCCGCTGCCAAGCAAGAATAGATAACTCCACGGAGCGGGGATTTGATAGAAAGCTCTGTCAGGCAATGCGATCATTAAATAAAAAACAGGCGCAATGCTAAGCACCGAGAAGATGTTATAGAACAGCCGATAGAACTTCATACCACCGTTCCCCAAGACCCGGCGGAGGAATTCTTTGAATTTCAACGACGCCATCAAAGAATGAACAACTCCCCAAAACGCAACAGCAAGAATTAACCAGAACACTATACCGCCTTCTAAACTCTTAATCTGGAGTCGGACAGCTTGCTATCCGCTTACTTGAATAAACCATCTGTCCATCAGCAAGCTGATGGACTCCAGAGGTTTTCTTACTGAGCCCCAAACGCTGGCAGCTCAAATATGGCACCGCCAGCCTGGACGTTGTAATACGGCATCCACGCGACACCAAATAGATTAACGAAAATATCCGTTTTCTTCGGGCTGACGGTTACCTCGGTGATATCGTTCACTACATCGCCCCATTTGGCGTTAACTTGAGCGACAAGGCTCTCGCGTTGTTTTTGAAGATGGGCGATCTGTTGTTTAAATTGTGAAATCGCGTCGATCGATTCTTCCACATCACCTTTGGCTTTATTCGTAAGTCGATTCTTTGAGAGTTGTGAAGTCAAACTTTTTTTGCGTCCTACGCCCAGTAAACTGGCGCCCATCTCTGCTAAATTGCCGCGCTCTTCCCATTTGCGATGTTCCAGTTCATTTTGATCCATTTGCAGTTCGCGTTCTTCGCGCGCGAGTTTATCTTCCAATGTTTTCAGTTGACGGTCCAGTGTACCAGTCAGTTTGGCAATCTCTTTATCACGCGCATCACGTGCGGCATCGGCGCAGGCACGCATGAATTCCGCCTGGCTGACATCGGGACCGGCAAAGACTTTAAGCGCGGTATTGGCGCGCGCTTTCACGGATGAATTCCGCAAGACCCACTCGGCAAAATCCTTTTGAAGCGCGGTCATTAACTTTGTGTCATTTAATGGCGAGTCGATGGTGCTGAAGCGTGCAGAAGGAACGGGGTCTGATTCGACTTTATCGAGCACGTGACCGCTATAGGCATAATCATCCCAACGGACAGAGCCGCGCTTTTCGAGCGTATCTACCAATGCCGCGCGGACAATTTCACTTTCTACGCCGAGTTTACGGTCAATGACGCGAACTTGCGCCGACGCAACCAGTGTTGGGTGATAGACCACGCTTTCGATCATGGCTTCAGCAGGCATGGTCTTTTGCGCCGCTTTATAGGCTTCAGGTAGACTGAAATTTTGAGGGAGAAAATATTCTTTGATGCCAGCGGGTAGAGATGGTTTGGTTTGACTGGCGCCGATTTCAGATTTACGATTTACGATTTGCGATTGATTGCGAGTTGTTGATTGTTGTCCACTATCAGCGAATAATGGTGCGAATGTAGAGGGAGCCGAATCAGATACAGCGGAGGAAAAGGTTTGGGCTGATGGAGCAGCTTTCGGCTGTGATTGAAGCGCCGCATCCGCATTGGCAAGTGCGTTGAGCGCAGGGATTTGAGTCCGGGTAAGAGGTCCGGCGAGGTAGTTCATTGTCCAGCGTGTTTGAAATAGCTCAGGCTGCTTGGCGTGAATGTTGTGCAACACAAAGACGCGCTTGCCAAGTGTTGAGATGAGTTTATCGAAGGCGCCGCGCGATACACCACCCACTGCACTTTCGAGTCCATCGAGTAATCTGTTTTTATCCTGCTCGGTTTGGAGTTTGCCGATGAACCATGTGCCCGCGTTCGAGAGAGCTTTGTAATCCACATCGACCGGGTTCTGCGTGGCGAGCAGGAGACCCAAGCCAAATGCGCGCGCTTGTTTCAACATGCGCAGGAGCGGCTGCTTGGAAGATGGATTGTGCGTGGGAGGCAGATAGCCGAAGATCTCATCCATGTAAAGAAGCGCGCGCAGAGATGTGGCGCCTTTTTGCATGCGCATCCAGGTTTCAACCGCAGAGAGCAACAGCGTGACAAAGAACATGCGCTCGGCATCGGACAAATGTGCGAGATAAAAAATACTGTGGCGCGGACGTCCATCTGCGGTGTATAGCATGGATGCAATATCAAGCGGCTGACCTTCGCGCCAGGTTTCGAACGTGGGCGAGGCGAGAATGTTATTCAAGACCATCGCAAGTTCCATGCGGTCTTTGGCGGGAAAAAATGAATCGACGGGAAACGCGCCGAGCTTATCGAACGGCGGGGTTTGGGTTTGCAGGATCAGTTCAGTGAGTTCGACATCCTTGCCCTGGCTCCAGGCGTTTTCAAAAATGTTCGAAAGCAATATATGTTCACGTGAACGGATCGGGTCAATATCTTCGTAACCCACCAAACCAAGCAAGGCTGTAACTGTGCTGGTAATTCTTTCGCGCAGGATCTCGCGATTTTCTTTCCATGGCAGGTTCGGCGCCGCGAGTGTAGATAAAACGCTGACTGCGATTCCTGAATCAGAGCCCGGAGTGTAGATGGCGTATTGCGCGGCGTTCTTAAGCGCGAGAATGCGTTCTGACGTAATGCCCCAATCGCTTAATCCTTTTTTCCAAGTTGCGGCAGTTTCTGTGGCGACTTGTTCTTCCGTTTTGCCAGCCCGTCGCGCCAGGTCTGAATCGATCCAGGGTTGAAAATCTTGCGGGGCAAGGTCGGGGAAGTGCAATAATAAGTTCGTGAGGTCGCCTTTGGGATCGATGATGATGGCGGGAATCCCTTTTAGTGCAGCTTCTTCGAGCAATGTAATACACAAACCTGTTTTGCCAGAACCGGTCATTCCGGTGACGACGGCATGCGTGGTTAAGTCAGTTGGATCGTAATCCGTTTGTTGAGTTGTAACGGTTTGTTTACTGGGGTCGTACGCGCGTCCAAGGTAAAAGTTCGAGTCGGTCATTAAAGTCTCCTGCGCGAAAATTGAATGTGTTTATTTTACTGCCTATTGATTGTCAGCCCCATTAAAAAATCCTGTGGAGATTATTCCACAGGATTTAAGTTATTTAAACAGTTTGACATTTATATGGATTGCTAATGTTGTGGCTCGGGTGTCTCGGTGACATGCTCATTGTTATGATCTTCATTTTGCTTTTCAGGAGTCTCGGTAACATGGTCATTTTCGTTGTGGTCATTTTCATTTTGGTAATTTTGATGGGTAGCTGTAGAACTGGGCAAAACATCATCGCCACCGTTCGAGTTCTTATCACCCGATTTGTTTTCTGGAAGTTCAATCCGTTTGGCAATAAAAACACCGTTTTGATCAAAATAGCCTTCCACTTTCGCAACCACGCCATCGGCAAGCCTGCCAGAAATATCAGCCATACTTACATTTACCCGCACGCCATTGATAATCCAAACATTCCCGTCCATGGATTGAACAATCCCTTTGAAAGATGTAGCTGCAGCTGGCTGCACGACAACCGCTGTCGCTTTGGGTTCTGGAGTTGGGATTGCATTATTCGCAACCACCGGTGTTGCGGTCTGACCTGCATTAGTATTTGACGATACAGCCTGATTGGTATCAATCGCATTAAGCGAAATCAACGCAATTGAATCGGCTTGCACAACACCATCCTGCGCATGCCCCACGACCCGAATTCCCGTTCCTATGGATACAATCTCTTGAGGCAGCTGAGTCTGAGATGTGATCAATACATTAATTCCCGAAACAGACCATTGGTTGGAATTTTGAGTAGTGACCAATCCAGAAAAATCTACTGAGGCAGAGCGCCTCGCTTCAAAAAGCTCTCGTAATTCACCGAGACGCTCATTTTCCTGTTCCAACTCAAGAGTCTCACGGTGCTGAGAACCAAGCGTGACAAATACGAGTATATCCTCCCAAGTGCGTTTCACAGGGTATAGTTGATCGCCCGGCAAAGTTGACGAAGCGGCACGCACAAGTCCCGTTCCGCTGGCAAAGACAAACGCCAAAACGATTAATGTGACAAGAGCACGCCGGAAGGCTATAAACCAAACGCCTTGTGATCCGCGTTTGACCCGGCCTTCGCGCATCTCCGCTGCCTGTTGGAATAGCTTTGCGCGGTTCCGCCGTACTACATCCGAGGGCACCTCGAACAGGTTCTTGTTTTTCATACTGACGGCTGCTTCCAGAATGGGTCGCAGTTCGTCAGCGAACTGAGGATATCGAGACACAATTGTTTCGATGGTATCGCCACGCTCGATGGCTTGTAAACAAACTTCCAGGATTTGATCTAATTTACTCATGATATTCACCCCCAAGCTGTCGTTGGAGCGAAGCCAACGCCCGGAATTGGAGAGCTTTAATAGCATTTACCTTTTTCTTTAATTGTGCGGCTGTTTCTTCCAACGAAAAACCAAGTCCAAACCTAAGCGCTAACACATGTTGTTGTTCGGAGGTTAGTTGAATGTAAGCTTGGTGTAACAATCTATTTTGTTCGCGCAAATCCAATTCAAACGCAACGCTCGAATTCCCATCTGGCAGGGATTCCGACAACACCTCAGTAGGTCTGCGATACTGAATCCGTAAATGGTCGTTCACAGCGTTGGAGGCAGTTGCGATCAACCAGCCTTTAATACTGGATTGCGGACCTTTGCGGTTTTGAGCTGCTTCAAGTAGGCGCACGAAAACATCACTCGCAATATCTTCTGCAACTGTTTCGTTACTAATCCGATAACGAACATAGCGATAGACTTCGGAGAAATATTGATCGTAAATGTCTCCTATGATTTGCGAGTCCAGATCCCGCAAACCATCAAGAACACGGCGCTCAGTGTGGATAGGCATAGTTTGGGCAATTTCCATCGCTAAACGCGGGAAATTATAGTCATATACTTTCATATTTAGTATATCACTCGGACGTGAACGTCCTTGGGCAAGCGCCAGAGTTAACATGAGAATCAAATGCCATTCGGATGATCAATGCCTACATCCAGACGATCAGAATATTCAATAAAAGGTAAGTTTTGCATGCAAATTCAAGCTACTTTCACTCTTACTGTCGTTTGGAACGAAGAAAAGTTACGGTAGAGCACCCTACAAAGCATACAGCATCCCCTTATCTAAAAATTTCTACTTAGCCCCCATTACCACCGTGTCCGCCTCCATTGTCATTACTCCCGCCGCCGCCATTCCCATTTCCGCCATTATCATCAGTGCTATTGCTGTTCCCGTCCGTATTCGTATTATCGTTAATATTAATATTTCCGTTGGTACTATTATTACTATTTGAATTATTATCGTTCGAGCCTTTACTGATGATCTCAAGCTTTGTTGCCACAAAGATACCATCGGGCCCGAAATATCCTTCGGCCTTCACAGTTGCTCCGATCACTGGGACACCTTTGATCTCAGCCTGTCCAGCTTCGACAATGACCGCATCTATCTTCCAAACAGTTTGATCAATTGCGATCAGGATGCCTTCAAACGACTCGATCTTCGGAGCCAGAGTCGGTGTCGCTGTTTCAGTCCCGTGGACAATAGGCGTTTCGGTCTCAGAGCCAAAATTTATATTCTCATTCTCAGGCTGGGGTGTGGTCAAAGGTTGCTCCGTCTCAACACTTAACTGAGTAGGGACAAGCGCGCCAACCGTTACCAGTTCAATTCGCTCAGCCAACACGAAGCCATCTCCTCTAGTCACGCCAATGACGCGGACCAGATCACCACTTTGGATAACCCGCACCGGCAGATCTGTTTGAGCTGAGACAATGACGGGAATATTTGCCACCTGCCATGCCTCGTCACGCTGAAGAGTTACAACTCCAACAAATTCAACGTGTGAAGTGCGTCCACTCGCAAAGAGTTGAGTCACTTCTTTTAGTCTTTCGTCATTATATTTGAGCTGTAAATCTTGACGTGTATGAGCATCAAACGTGAAGAGTAAAGTAGTCTTCTCCCAAGAAAGTTTCACTGGATACAGACTATCACCCGGCAAGGAATCAAACGATGCACGGACGAGATTTGTGCCACTAAGGAAGAACATGATCAGTAGTAGAGCGAAGCCAACCATTCTCCATTGCAAAGATGGGAACCGACTACGAGACGCAGGTTTTGCATCCCAAACCTGATCAAAACGCTGCAGGACCTTTGCCTGATTACGCATCACTACATTCTGAGACGGTGCCGGCACAGACTCCTGTTGGGCGATGAAAGCAGCTTGCAACATGGGGCGAAGCTCTGCAACCTTGTCAGGGTAGCGCGCCAGGATATCTTCCAACCCCACACCGTTATCCAGCTCTTCCAAACAGACTTCTAAAATATCGTATAAATTATTCATAGCTACCCTCTCCAATATAGCGTTGCAGGGATGCCAACGCCCGAAATTGAAGACCTTTGATCGTATTCGAGTTTTTGCTCAAGGATTCAGCTGTCTCTTCCAGGGAATATCCCAACCCAAAACGCAATGCCAGCACGTGTTGTTGTTCGGCGGTTAATTTCGCAAACGCTTGATGAAAGGAACGTGTCTGTTCTCGCAGATCCACTTGAACCTGAACATTGGCATCTTCATCTGGCAGAGTTTCTGTCAGGGTTTCGGTGGGTCTGCGATATTGGCGTCGCAAACGATCATTGACAGCATTCGAGGCCGTGGAAAACAGCCAGCCTTTGAGATTGGATTGGGGTCCTTGCTTTTTTTGGACAGCTTCAAGCAAGCGCACAAAGACATCGCTCGCGATATCTTCAGCAGCCACATCGTCATTCACACGATATCGTACATAACGATAGATATCTGGAAAATATTGGCTATAAATGACAGCCATGGCTTGGCGGTCTAATTTGAGTGGACCATCCATAGTGTGAAGTTGATCTTTCATATTTGATATATTCGCAGCCCACCGCGTATATAAGGATAGAAACGGGATTGTTGTTGCATATCTATTAAGTATAGCATCTGAGTAATTCAGCAGCACTCGTTCAGTTCTTCTCAAGGGTTTACAACTTCAAAGATAACAGCTTGATCATCACGAAATACTTCTTTTAAACCTGGGTCTTTTGCAGCAACACTCAGAAAACTCTGATGGCTGAGATCCGTATGGATCCAGTGTGCGCCAAATGTATCGGCAATAATTTTAGATGGGTTTTCAACATTACCTTGAGTGATCTTGACCCAAAGATTATAGAGATCTGCATCATAGAGTTGCATATAGGTTGGGTCAAGCCCGATCAAGTAAGTGTTGTGCGTGTTGTAAAAGAACAGCCGCGGGAAATCGTCCCAATCGGTTTGGAAGACGCGCGCGCCCGCGGGTGTATTTTTCTCGAGCCATGCGGACGCATCCGCATATAAGGTATAGGGTTTGGATGAATCAAGCGCTGCACGCGCCCGAGGAATTGATCCAGTTATACTGACAGCGACAGCCACTGACAATAACAGCGGCGCAAAATATTTCCGGGGCCATGAGGCTGAAGAAACAGAATCAGGCTCCGGGTTGAAAAGAGGCGCCCAGGCAAATGTCGCAAAGATCAGCGCGAAAGGCGGAAAATATTCCACGAAGCGGCGAGCTTGAAAGAGCATGAGTCCAAAGAGTAACGCAAGTAAAAGGCTGAAGGCAGTCCGTGAATCCATTTTGCGAGAAGCGAGTCCTAACGCCAGAATGCCGCTTGCAAATGCCATGAGCGATGGAAATGAATTCTCGAGCAATTGTTTGGTTTCGTAGGGATACCATTCATTGCCCACACGCACTGAGGTGGCATCGGCAAGTTTTGGCAACATGTGACGATACGAGAAGATGATGTTTTGAGGGAAATATGGATTAAGCAGCATCCCCAAAATTACGCCCGCAGAAATATAAAGCAGCGGCTTTAACTCAAGGCGCTGTTCGATGAGTGCCACAGCGATCAAATGCAACCCAGCCAGCGCGATGATGAGCGGAAAAGCATCGTACATCCACACATAAATAAAAGACAAGACCGCAAGGTGTTTATATTTACCTTCGAGTAACCAGGCAAATGCCAACGCCAGCACCGCCAGCGAAAGGGACTGCGCGCGCGTAACGCTCATACGATATAAAAACGCATCGGATATTCCGAGCAACGCCAACGCCCACAACCATGCGAAGGGCACACGCTGACGCTGAAACAAATACCAGATCGCAAGAAACGAGAGGCTTGAGAAAAACACTGCCGCCCATTTTGCGCCTTGATGCAGATCGCCGAACGTGAACGGGATCAGGAAAACGTGAAAGAGAAAATGGTGATCATAAAACTCGCGCGCGTTCAAGATGCTCAATGGCAGGTAGGAGAAAACCGGCTTGAGTCCTTCGGTCCGCATCAGATAAGCAAGCTTGATATGATAAAACCCGTCGTTATCGGGCATATCAGGCGTAGCAAATTGGATGAGTGCCATGCCCAGAAAGAATAAAAGAAAAAGTGCGATGGGAGTGATGCGTTTTTGCATGGGTCTATTTTACCGGTTGAAAGGCAGGCTCGCCTGAAGTGCTTTCAGGCGAGCCTGTTTTGATCTTCACTTACCTGCGGCGGTCTTTAGCCGTTTCCATTACCATTGCTGTTGCTGTTATCGTTGCCACCGTTATCGTTACCTTTGTCATTGCTATTATCGTTGCCCTTATTGTCGTTGCTGTTGCCGCCGTGGTCATCGCTATTCGAATTGGAGTTGACATTCGAATTGTCATCCGAGCCATTGCTGTTGGAATTCGAGTTGCCATTATCAACACCGGTCTTGTCAAACTTTTCGATCTCACGGATGGTGAAGGTGCCGTCGGCGTTGACGATGACATGGATCTTGACATTGTCACCGAGGGTGATCAGGCTTTTGAATTCGGTAAAGTCAGCAAGCTTGTAGACCACGCCGCCGATGGTGATCGAGTCGGTTGTGATCGCTTCCACAGCACCAGAGACTTCCTGGTCATTGGCAGGGTTGGAATTATCGTTGCTATTGCTATTTCCATTGCCGTTGTCATTGCCTGCATTCGAATTATCGCCCTGGTTATCGTTCGAATTCGAAGCATTGCCATTCGCATTGCTATCATTTTGGTTGGCATCGTTCGAATTGGTATTCGTATTGGCATTATCTGCACTTGAGGTCTCAATGCTGAGCGCAGTGACAGAACCATCTGAACCAACCCGCGCTTCGACTTTAACGTTATCACCGACTGTGACATTGGCATCTACAGAAGTAGAGCTGTCCACACTGATCGCCTGCCCGCTGATCGTCCACTGACCGCCACCCATTGAATCGACTGTGCCTGTAAAAACCACATTCTGCGCCTGCCCACTGGATGACTGGTCATTGGTTGATTGTCCGACCGCCGCCCCACTGCAGGCGCTCAAGATAAATGCCAGGACTACGAGAATGGAAAAGAACGCCGTGCGATTGATTTTTTGCATGTTTTGCCTCCGAAAGATAATATTGGTTTGGTTTCATCTCTATTGTCGCCGAAGAGGAACAAAAGTTAGGGCTTGAAATAAAAGCTCCCTCATTGCGAGGGAGCTTTTATTTCAAGGAGAAACAGCGTCGATAATTAAGACTTCGGGTTATCCAACCGGATTCCGTGACCCCGGACCGTATCAATATAATGGTATGTCGGATCGAGTGCAGCTATCCGTTCACGCAAACGGCGGATCAGGGCATCCAATGCCTGATCTGAAACGCCCAACATTTGGTCATCGCCCCAAACGACCGCAACCAGGTCAGGACGGGTAACGACCTGTCCGTCCCTTTCATATAATAACCATAGCAATTTAAATTGCTGGGCGGAAAGTGGCGGCACAAGTTGCTGTTGATTGACCCAAACACGCCGCGATTTCAAATCCATCATCAACCGTCCATGCTGGGAGGGACCGTCCAACAACGGTGTGGTCGCATCTGAAACGATGAACATGAATTGTTGCGCCATGGCAACCGATAACACATCGCCATCCTGTAAGACAACTTGAGCCGAGAGCAGCGCCCCATTTAAGTACGTACCATTTTTACTCCCCAGATCCTCGAGCATAATACCTTCTGAGGTGGGCGTCAGGCGCGCATGGAAACGCGAGATCTGGCGGTCTGCCACGGTGACATCGCAGGTTGCTTCGCGGCCTAGCACGATCGTCTGGCTCAGTTGCCAGCGCTGACCCTTGAGGGGCCCTTCTTGGGCTATCAGTAAAGGATAATCTTCTTGTGATTTTTTCATGTCAGTTACGAGTATAATAATATAGCATAAACATGCGTTTCTGTGCAGAACTACGCCGAAATAGAACTGCACCCATTACACTGTTTAGTCAATGGTTGTGGTTCATCCAGCGGTTGAACTGTTGGATGGACGAGAACGAAAAGGAGAAGAGTGCTTCCACCCCTGAAGAACGGGGAGGTCTTACGCGGCCGCTATAAGATCCGTGAACGGATCGGTCAGGGCGGCATGGGTTCCATTTATCTTGCCGATGATACCCGCCTTAAGGGCCGCGAATGCGCGTTGAAGGAAGTCGAGTACGAACGCGCCCTCCCGGAAAAAATACGAGACGAAGCCCGCGATCAATTCCTGCGCGAGGCGACTGTGCTCGCGCGCCTCGATCACCCCAACCTGCCTAAAGTTTCCGATTTCTTTTCGAATGGTCCACGCGATTATCTGGTGATGGATTATGTTCCCGGCAAAGATCTACGCACCTTATTATTGGAAGCCCGCCGCAACAAAATCGCCACGAGCGAAAAGGAAGTCCTAGCCTGGGCAGATCAAATTGCTAACGCACTCAACTTCATGCACAGTCAGGAACCGCCGATCGTCCATCGTGATATCAAGCCCAGCAATGTAAAACTTATGCCGCATGGCTTGATCAAACTTGTAGATTTTGGTCTGGTAAAAATTCTTGCGCCCGAAGAAGTGACCATTACGATCATCCAGGGTCAGGGCACTGCGCTATACACACCGCTCGAACAATACGGCGGAAGCGACGCCCATACAGATATTCGCTCGGATATTTACGCCTTCGGTGCGACGCTATATCACCTGCTCACCAACGAGCCTCCGGTGGATGCGCGCAAACGCTTCCTGGAACCCGAGAGCTTGATCCCGTTACGACAAATTAATCCTGCCATTTCGCAGCGTACTGAAAAAGCTGTGCTCTGGGCAATGTCCCTCCACCCGGATGAACGACCACATACCATCAATGATTTTCGTCAGGCATTGCTTGGATATCACGAACCGCCCACGCATCCCTTCCCCACACGCAGGTCACAACCGCTTACACAATCAGCTTGGGATTATCTTGCCCATCCGCCTGAAGCCATCCTTACTTGGAGCGCCGCGGTTTTGCTGCTGATCAGTTTGCTTGCGACTCTTGCCCGCTAAACCACTGCATCCAAACCCAGGCTGCAATCCCCCCCAACACTTCCCCGCCAAAAGTTAATACCAATACTCCGATCGCACCGGCATCTGCCGCGATCCAACTTGCCGCACCGGGGAAACCCAATGCGAGATAGTTATAACCAAGCAATCCGCCAAAGAAGATGCACAAAGCCCAACGCAAACCCCAGCGCGCTGAAACGATCCTACTTACCGCCCAAAAAACCAACCCGGCGCTTCCGAACAACGCCAGCAACGTCAACAGCCACATCCCCAAACGCGGATAACCTTCCAGCGAGATCAAGTCGTTGCCAGTCACAACAATTGTTGGTGTTGGCAAAATAGGTTCTGGCGTTGTTGTCACAACCGGCGCCACAACCGTCACAACAACTCCACCTTCGTTGGATGCTTCAAATTGAAGCACATCGGATACCAACGCAGGTTCACTGGCGACGTTGATCTCAACACTGCCCGGTTTATCAATCACAAATGTCGCGTGCGCAACCCCATCGACGGTATTCGCATCCACTTGCCTTAATATTGCACCGCTATCCGCCCGCGTAGACATGGTAAAGCGCGCTACCGTTCCATCAGGGACGATATGACCATTATGATCCAGAATCGGACCCGCCCGCACGGCAAGCGTATCTCCGATCTTATATTGGGGAACTGGAGTTGGTCCAGCCGTTGGAGTTGTCGTTATCGCCACGCCTGCCGATACCGGTGTTTGTGCCTGTTCTAATCCCAATGAAATGACCTGGTTGGCATCGGGAGATGTCTCGATGATCAAGTCATAACCCACCGCCGGTATCGAAACGGGAGATGCGCCCTGCAGCGACACCTGTTGAAACAACAAACGCGCAGCCACATCTACAAAAGCAGGTTGTTTACTATACAGTGCGTAGTATGCATCCAGTTTGGATATATCGGTTGCATCAAGGTAGTACGGAGCCGTGAACGAGAATAGCACCACTTTCTTGTTCTGAAGCAGGTTCGGGCGTTCGGCAAAGAGGCGGCGCAACAGGGAGATCTGCCCCCCATTCACATCCACCAGTGAAATGACCACCCAGGTCGCACGCGATAATGTATCTTCGATATTCGTCTGACTTTCACCATTCAGCATTTCCGTCAACTGAGTCAGCGAAAAAGAACTCAGGCGGTTCGTCAATATTTGCGCACTGCCGCTTTGCCCGAACAAGCGCACTACATTCTTTTGTAACGCATCCACGGCAAAAGCATCTTGCGGAGGGCAGGTACTGCATTGTTGAAATGTGGAAGTGTCTGAAAGAAAAACCATCCGATCACTCTGACTGGGCGGCGATGGCAACAAGGTACTTAATTCCTGCGGGTCTGGGCTAACCAAGGTAGCAGCATTCCGTGCCACATCAAACATGATCTGCTGCTCGCCACCCAGGTTACCCAAATTGAGCTCGGGTGCACGAACGTTCGAGAGGCTGAACAAACCATACGTCTGCAGTTTTTTAGAAAGGATTCGCAATACAGCCGCATCCACCCGCTGTGCAAAAACAGGGTCATTGTTATATTCCTGTGCAAAAAAATCAAGGATCTCCAAAGTCGCTGCGTAGGTATCGCCTGCTTCAGTGTCTGACGTAATATTGCCTAGGTACAACAAGTCATTCCCAGCGTTAAACGCATCACGTGCCACCAAACGCGGCGAAAAGTTTTCTGTGCCTTGTTGTGAATAAAAATCCCGTACCGCCGCACTGCCTAACGCATCACTGACGACTAATCCGCCATTCGCACGCCAGGTCGTAAATTCAGGTAAAGCCAGAATCGCAGGCAACGCCGAAGCATCAAAACTGACTGGGCGCGTGGTTGCTCGAATATTTCCTTGGAACCCCTGATAGCGAATATGTGAAACCAGCAATCCATCCACCACGCTGGCGGGATCGACTGAGTTGGTCACTTCAAAAAATGGCGGCAACTCGATCTGCTTCAATTGCTCAAGCGATTTGCGGACGGTAGCAACTTCTTCTTCGGGCAAACGATCTGAACTGCCACGACCCGGGAAATGCTTTGCCACCACGATCATGCGATTATTACTGCCTGCATGGATGCCAGCCACATAGGCGCGCCCCATCTGACCCACCCAAAACGGATCGCCGCCAAACACACGTGTCCCCAGGTCGCTGCGCGCGGCGGGGTCTGGAGTTTCAACCACATCCAGTGACGGACCAAGATATAAATTAAAACCTAAGGCGCTTAATTCACTGCCCAACACTGTCCCCACTTGCTTGGAAAGATCTGTATTCCAGGTAGCGCCGATCGCCATCGCATCTGGCAGCGGCGTCAACCCGCTCAAAATCTGGTCATGCGGCGAACCATCGCCTTCCTGTGAAAGCCCAACAAATAATGGCACATAGACACTGCTTTTCGGCTTATCACTCAAATTCTGAAGCGCAGCATCCGATTCGATCTTCTGCAATGTACCAATCAGGTCATGCGCCCCAGTCACGGTATCCGGCGCGGCAATAAAATTATCGTTCTCACTCAGCAACACTACGCCGCCGATATGATGGTTAACGATGAGATCATAGATCGGTGATTCGGGGCTGGTATCAGTTCCCCGAAAGGTCACGAGAAACAACTGACCCACGCGTTCTTCGGGTGTCATGGATTTAAGGATCGCCTGGGCAGGCGTCGCCTGAGAATCAGGTTGGGCGCGCGCAGCAGGCACAGGTCCAAAGATGGACGCGGCGAACGTCATCAAGATCAGCCAATGTAGGATTTGTCTACGTCTCATAGTCCCGCCTGTCTGGATGATGTACCCGCTTCGTTCCCAGCCGGTAACTGCTCATTGTTCAATCGGCTGATCGTCAGCTTCATTTTGACTCGCCCCGCACCCGCACCGCAAGCTGTGGATCGTCCGTGAAGATCGCATCCACACCCCAATCAAACAAACGCCGCATGTCTGCTTCGGCATTGACAGTCCACACATGCACGCGGCCCTTCAAACGATGGACCCGCTGAACTTGCTCTGGCGTGACATCCTTCAAGTATGGATGCAAGGCAGCGTATTTTCCAAACGCAAAGCCGAACGAACGCGCCCAGGCACCGAGTAAACCGCCGAACGCGAGCAAACCGCAGGGCACCTCAGGCAGATAACTGCGCGCCTTGGAAAGATTCGAAGCGTAAAAAGATGAGAACATCACATGCTTTTGCAAACTAAATTTTTTAACCAGCATACAAACCGATTCGACCAAATGATCGCGCGGTGTGTTGTAATTGGTTAACTCCACATTGATCAATGTTTTTTTGCCGAAAGCTTCGAACACCTCTTCCAGCATGGGTATTTTTTCCGTGCTGAACGTAGCCGAGAAAAAACTTCCCGCATTCAGCGCCCGCAGATCAGCCAGCGCTAGATCCTTCACTTTTCCATGCGCGCCGGTCGTACGGTCCACTGTGGGGTCGTGAATCACGACAACCTGTCCATCGGCAGATAATTTGACATCAAGTTCGATGCCGTCAGCGCCTTGAGCAAGCGCGAGCGCAAATGCGGCCAGCGTATTCTCCGGCGCATGAGCCGATGCGCCGCGATGAGCAAAGAGTATGGGTTGAGGAAGGGATGTAAGCATGGCAAAAATTAACGGATTACGCGTTCACAAAACTGAGATGCGTAATCCGTTATATTATAGTATGAACGAAATTTAAATATCCACGAAATACGCCATTGCCGCGCGGTCTAACATTTCGCGTGACATGGTCGGAGGCACAGCCAAATATCCAGAAATATCAAGGATCTGATCGCATAGATCGCGCGGATGGGAGGCGCGCAACTTGCGATTGCGCTTGATGTACCATTCCTGTAGAAGATAAGCCAAACCCTGATCGCTATATTCCACTTTTTTATCATGCGCCACGCGTTTGAAGATCTCGCGGTATTCTTCATAGGTGGGATCGCCGATCTCGATCTTGTGCCGTAAGCGCCGCAGGAAGGCTTCGTCCACCAGGTCTTTGGGCGGGAGATTGGTCGAGAACACGATCAAAACGTCGAAGGGCACTTCAACTTTACGGCCGTTGTGAAGCGTAAGGAAGTCAACCCGGTTTTCCAGCGGAACGATCCAGCGGTTCAACAGATCGCGCGGACGCACCTGTTGTCGTCCAAAGTCATCGATCAACAGAATACCGCCGTTGGCTTTCACCTGGAACGGCGCTTCATAGAATTTATGCACATCGTCATAGACGAGGTCCAAGCCCTCCAGCGTCAACTCGCCACCCACCACAATGAACGGACGCCGAACCTTGATCCAGCGTGGATCTTTGCGTGGACTGGAGCGTAAGTTGCCTGTGCCGGGAGCAACCACCCCATCGGCTTCAGGTGCCGGTGTATGACTGACGGCATCGTACACTTTGATCACCTGACCATCCAGATACAATGCATACGGAATATACATCGCTTGTTGTAAGACAAGGTTGCCAAACGCACGTGCGACACTGGTCTTACCATTACCTGGAGGTCCATACATGAATATGGATGTGCCGGAGTTAAGCGCAGGTCCCAAGCGTTGAAAGGTAGATTCTGACATCACCAACTGCGAGAGGACTTGCCGCATTGTCCGCGCAGTGACAGACAATCGTCCAGTTTTCTGGCGGCGGATCGCTTCGTTATAAACTTCAAAAGGAATTGGAGCAGGTCCTGCGTATTGACTGCGTTCCAGAGCTTCACGCGCACGCACGATCCCAGCTCCGGTAATCCCATAGGTATAGGCACCTTCCCCCAACCCACCCTGGGACGATTTCACTTCAAGGTTCTTCTCGCGTTTGAGCGCTTCGAGAATGCCATCCATCACACCCGCAAAAGGCAGAGCGATCAACTCAGCGATCTTGAAACCGCTCATATAGCCTTGCGAATAAATGATCTTTAATGCCAAATCTTGCAGCCAAAGTGCTGAAAGCCCGGTATCTTCAACAGAGTTAATCGGCGGCGGAGAAAATGGAGCCTGAACTGGATTGGGCCGAGCAAGTGGGTTTGTCATAAAGCCTCCCAGTCTGAAATCCGTTGTAGGATAAGGTAATCTCGCATGCACAAATTATAGCACGCCCGACTCAAATCCGATTTACCTCCGGCAATATCGTATATAATCTGCAACACCATGAACCTATCTGTCATCATCCCTGTGTATAACGAAGTTAAAAACATCAACGAGATCATCAAACGCGTCCAAGCCACGAAGCTTGCGTCTGAAATCATCATCGTAGACGATGGCTCCAAAGATGGCACCCGCGACATTTTGAAAACATTGGACGGCAAGAAAAAAGTCCGCGTGATCTTACACAAAAAAAATCAGGGCAAAGGCGCGGCGGTGGTTACAGGTATGCAAGCCGCAACAGGCGATACCATCCTGATCCAGGACGCCGACCTCGAATACGACCCGCGTGATTATCCCGTGCTCCTCAAACCTATTAAGGAAGGTCTTGCAGAAGTAGTCTACGGGTCGCGCTTTCTTGGCGGCTCACACCGCGTGACGATGTTCTGGCATCAGGTCGCCAATAATTTACTCACCTTGATGACGAACATCCTATACGACTCCATCCTCACCGATATGGAAACCGGCTACAAAGTTTTTCGGCGCGAAGTGATCGAGGGCATGACCATCAAAGCCAAGCGTTTTAATTTCGAGCCTGAATTTACAGCCAAAATCCTTAAGCGCAAACACCGCATCTACGAAGTGCCGATCTCATTCAACCCACGCGATTATTCTGAGGGGAAAAAGATCAAGCTCAAAGATGCCTTTGAAGCCGTATGGGCACTGATCAAATATAGGTTCATGGATTAGCTTCCTATGACTGGCTGGCAGGAAAAGCTCCAAAAAGAATTCGACCTAGCTGAACAGGCGCGCGCGCGCAACAATGAAGGCCAAGCCCGTGTCTGTGCCCGCCGTGCGGCTGGAATCGCGATTCGAGAATATCTTGGACGAAGAGGGATTCGTCCCCCAAGCACCAGTTCCTACGATCTATTGAATCTAATCAAGGATGACCCGCTTCTTTCCTCTGACTTGAAGCTGGTCGCTGACCATTTGACCTTGCGCGTCACTGAGGAATTCAAACTCCCCGTGGATGCAGACTTGGTCGCAGAAGCAAAATTGTTTTGCAATGAGTTGTTAAAATAAATCAGCCCCTGAAAGCAAAATACTTTCAGGGGCTGATATTTTCAAGAACATACTACATGTGTCGTCTACCCACCAGATAGAAAAAAGCACGCGCAACGGTGATTACCGCCAGCAAACCAGACATCACCCCGCCAAACACGAGAAACATCCTTTTCCAATCCATGAGTCTGGAGTTGATTTCCTCCCGCATCGGAAAGTGAATCCGTTCACGCAGCCGTTGGACAACATCGTTGGATGGGCGGATCGGTTTTAGAGTCCCTGCAAGGCGCTCCTCAAGATCGAGAAGGATTTCATCGGTGTTAGGGGTTGTACTTTTTACTGCCATTCCTACTCACATTTCTATTCGATCGGGTACAGAATTAAACCTACAGTCCCAGGTCCTAAATTTGCGGCGATCGAGATGGATAGATCGCTGATCATGGTTTCTTTATAATTAAAGTATTGTTTTGCGTCTTCCAACAATGACTGACCGGATTTCAAATCACGGGCATGGACAACCGCCAGATAAACCGGCTTGTCGCCATACTCCTCTTTTGCCATTTCGATCACACGGTCAAGGGACGCCTTGCGCGTGCGGACTCTTTCCGTCATACTCAGATCACCCTGGCGCAATACCGCAATCGGCTTGACATTCAGCAAAGACGCCAATGCGGCTTGCAAGGTCTTGACCCGACCAGACATTTTTGCATATTCAAGGGTATCAAGCGTCAAAATGACGCGAACTCTATATTTAATATCCTCAAGGTATTTTACGATCTCATCCATACTTTTGCCGGCGCGTTCCAACTTGCGCGCTTCGCGGCACATCAAACCAATGCCGAGGGAACCGCACGCTGAATCAATGGGAATGACTTTGAACTCATCCTTTAATTCCTCTGCCGCGGCAATAGCTGAAGCATAGGTGCCGGAGAGTTTGGCAGTGATATGAATGGAAAGGATCGTATCGCCTTTTTGTGCAACCTTGCGATAGAACTCAACGAACTGGTGAGGCGATGGTTGGGACGTTTTAGGAACACGCTTACTTTCGTCCACGAGTTTGTAAAAGCCTTCGTTATCCAACTCTACATTTTGAAGGTATGATTTTTCGCCAAATAAAATATTGACGGGGATCATCTCAATGCCATATTCGGTTTTCCACTCAGGCAGGATATCTGCCGCACCATCAGTAACAATGCGCAACATGGGCTTACTCTCCTTCTAGATTGATGTTTTGGTCACCTAACTGATCGCGCAACGCCAGCAATGTTCTGTGATACAGACTTTTGACAGCGCCTTCACTGCGTCCCATGATCTGCCCGATCTCGGCATTCGACATATCTTCAACAAACTTCAAGATGAGCAGATTCTGTCGTTCACCGGGCAGGCGTCGGATGAGTTTGAGAAGCGCATCCTGTTCCTGTGAATGGACCAGGTTGCGTTCAGGGTGATCGCCCTTGCTCTGCAAGACCGGCAGGTCATCCAAAGGAATTTCCTGCCTGCGGCTGCGGTCACGGTGCCAGTTGGCAACGAGATTGTGGGCAATACGATACAACCACGCCGAAAACGGAACGCCACGATCAGTATAGGTTTTGATGTGGTTCATTGCGCGCTGAAAAACGCGCGCAGTGAGATCCTCCGCATCATGGAGGTTGCCCGTTCGATAATAGACATAGTTGAAGATACGATCCACATAGCGCTCATAGAGAAGACCAAAGGCATCCCGGTCTCCCTGTGAGGCAAGGGTTAAAACATCATCTTCGTTGAACTCAATCTCCTGCACGCTACATCATTCCTACCGGCAGGGCTATAGTAAATAACCCCGACGGGTTTGAGAAGTTGCACGGGAGTATAACATGCAACATTTTAAATTCATTGTGACGGCGGTTGGTATACAGGGCGATTGCATCTTAATTGGCAGCAGCAAGGACTTTGAGTAGATACTCTTG
>JBDTWO010000038.1:0-30941 GCA_040006635.1 Chloroflexota bacterium | reverse complement strand
TGCATGATCGTGCCTGGGGGATATTGTCCCTGGGTGGCGCGGTTGATCAGAGGCTTGTTGGGGTCAACGAGAAGTTTCGCACCCGATTCCGATAGATGATTTGGGTTGAATGTGGGATGTGATGCCATCACCAAAATTTCACCGCTTTTGGCATTGAGTAAAACCACCGCTCCGCGCGAACCGACCATCATCTCATCGGCGCGGTTTTGCAGGTAGAGGTCGATGCTCAGCCGTACATTCAAACCTTCTGAGTTCATGCCATATAACAAATTGCTCCACCAGAGTTTGCTCGTGGGGTTGCCTTTTAATCCGCGCAGGTAATCATCTAATGATGCTTCCAGCCCGGCTTGGCCGTAGATTGGATCTGTATAACCGGTAACGGGAGCCAGATCTACGTATTTATAATTCCTTGAATACGTTCCGATCCCGCCGTTATTATTGTTGATGATGCTGTTGGTACTATCGAGCAATAAGCCGCGCGAAACGTAGCGTTCTTCGATGACGCGGCGTTGGTTATCTGAACGGGTTAATAGATCCGGTCCGCGCACAAGCGACCACCAGCCGTTCGCGAGGGCTAAAGCGAGCAATCCGGCGAAGATGAATCCGCCTAAGACTAAATAGGGCTGTGGCTTGGGGAGCGGCGCTGGGTCAATATCCAAATGATTGCTGATGTTAATGAGAATCAAAAGCGCAACAAAAGATGTCAGCAGGGATGAGCCGCCATAGGAAACGAATGGAAGTGTGACACCTGTCAGCGGCAGGAGCCGCAAGTTGCCGCCTACGATCAAGATCGTTTGCAAACCGAAATAAGCAGTGATGCCAGCCGCAAGCATGCGTCGAAAAAGATCCGGAGCGCGGAGTGCGGCGCGTAGGCCGCGGGTGATGATCACGCCGATGATGGCGAGCAGGCCCAAGGTACCAATGAGACCCGTCTCTTCCGCAATAGCGGCATACATAAAATCTGATAGTGCAACCGGGATAAATCCCGGGCTGCCTAGTCCAGGTCCCTGTCCGAGAACGCCGCCGTTTGCAATCGCGATCAAGGCTTGGATGATCTGATACGAACTGCCAGTTGGGTCGTTCCAGGGATTGAGCCAGGAAGCCATGCGGGCATGCACGATGCCAACGAATTCGTATCCGGCGATGCTCACGAGGGCAAGTAAAAGAAGCGAAATATAAAGGATCCGTTTGCGGCCCGTTGCCAAATAGACAATGACCGCGTATAACGCTGTAAAAATGGATGCGGTGCCCAGGTCGCGCTGCACGACCAGCATCAAGATCACGATGCCGCTTAACAGAATGGTGGGATATAAGATATGAATGATGCGCAAACGCGAGGGAAGTTTATCGGCAAAATAGGCGGAGAGAAAAACGATCAACAGGAGTTTGAGCGGCTCAGATGGTTGTAAATAAAAATCGCTATAGCCCAGCCACAAGCGTGGACCACTGCCACTAGGGTTGGTCCCAAATATTAAAGTGAGGGCAACGAGGAATGTGCTGCATGTAAGCAGGATGTATTTATACCTGCGCAGGAAATCGATGTTGACAAGACGTGTACCAGCAATTAATACGGCTGTGCCAACGCCAAACCATAATGCCTGCCGCGCGCCAAAGTTTGGGTCGAGCCGCCAGATGGTTAACAAGCCCCAGCCGCTGATTAACGCGGCAGCCGGAAAGAGATATGGATCAGCATCGGGCAGCTTGCGGGTAATATCGTAATGGGCACGGGCAACGAATAATCCCCAGAGACCGAACGCGATCCATTGCGAGAAACGATAATCTACGACCCATGAACGCGCGCGGACAGCCGGGGACAGGGTGATGATCAAGGTTTGCAAAAACAGAAACACCGCTGTGATCTGAAGCAGGCGACTTTGGGTGATCTTATTCATCGAATTTGCACATAATGGGATTGCTTATTGCGTTTGGCATTAGGCTGGGTTCTATGCTTTAAGTGGTTTTTCGTTAATCATATCCACAAGCACAGTGAAGGTTGTGCCGCCGCATTTAAATTGGTCGCTGGTAATCAGCACAGTTGGAACCATAACCCGGTTTTTGCCAATGAAGGTGCCATTGGTTGATTGGAGGTCTTCCAGCCACCATTGCGCATGGTGGTAAGAGATTTTTACATGATGGGCAGAGATGGCTTCATCGATCACGGGGAAATCACAGTTGGGGTCACGACCGATGGTGACCTCTGATTGGATAAAGCGATGTTGAACATCCTTGCCATTTTCCATAACGGCGTGAATATGGATGCCCGGCTTTTTTTGGGACGATAAAAACTCCCCTTGCTGTTTAAGGTCCTGCCAGAGTGTTAGAAATATTCGACCTAGAAAGGCATAGAGTGCGATTGCAAGTGCAACCCGCAGGATGAGCACCAGCAGTGCGGTCATTTATCCTGTTGATTATTATCTTGAAAGAGTCCGCCGGTTTTTATATCCACAGTTCGGTTGTTATCGAGTGTGGCGGTGGGACGGTCATTCGAGCCGGGGTCACTTAAAGGTGAGGTTTCCATCAAGTCGGGGCGCGGGGGCGGATTATCCTGCCCGAAGATCAATGCCACGCCTGCCAAAGAAATCACATCGCCTGGATATAGAACTGTTTGACTGGTTCGCTGTCCATTGACGAAGGTGCCGCCCGTGGAGTTCAGATCGAATAACACAAAGCGGCCTTTGATCGCGCGCAATTGGGCATGGTTGCGTGAAATCCGCGGATCATCAATGACCAGGTGGTTTTCAAGTCTGCGCCCGATGTTGATAACAGACTCTTTAAGCGGATGAACTTTCACACCCTCGATGATCAAAAATGCATTGTCGGGAATTGTATCGTTGGTTTCAGGTTCGTTATTTGTGTTTGTAGCCATACCATGTGTTTCCTCTACCGGCTCCAGTTTATGAGAAGCAAGCACACTTACTTCGCCCTCGGAATAACCTGTATCTGTTGTGATCGTAATTGTCGGCGCGGCTTCAAAGGTCAAGCCGATATCTTTGCCCGCAGTGAATATGATGTATTTGAGGGTGTCGATGGTGCGCATGTCTTTCCACATGGAAGCAGACGCCACTGACACGGTCAATATGTACATATTCGGCGCCACTGCGCCTTTGTCTTGTTGCTCGATTATGTTTTGTTTTAATGCGACCGCAAGTTTTTGAATGATTCGATCTTCCAGCTTGATACCGGGCATGATCCCCGTTAGCTGATTTTCAACCAGGGATTGGATTTTGGCTTCAAGTTGATCAAGATTTAATTTTATTGACATGGTTATTGCATCACCTGCTGATAAAAAGAATTATAGAGGCGAGGCGGAAAAACTGCAAGAACAATATGCTTACAATTCCAAAATGCCCATATTTTGAGCAACTGGGGGCAAGAGTTAAAGCTTTTTGCTGCAATTTGGGCAAACACTCTCGGTTGGAGAAACTGCGAATCCGCAGTTTGGGCAGGTATTGGGTTGAATGTTCCCCAGCGGGGCGCCACAGGCGATGCAGGAGCCTTCGCCTACCGGATTGGCGGTCTGACAGTGGTCACAGACGACCCGTTTGAGCCGGTCTGAAAGCTCATGCGATGCCCCGGCTGAAGCGACGGTCTGCTCGATCACTTTCCATACTTTGTCGTTGAGCTGGAGGTTTTCAATGTCCTGTGCAAGATCGTCGAGGCGGCCGAGAAGGTTGAAAGGATTGCGCAATGCCGAGATGGCGGTTTGTCCCAGACTGGCGGCGACGCCAAGCCAGGCTTGCTGTCCAATTTCAACCATAACACCATCGCCGGTATTTTGAATGCTGACCGTGAGTGCAGTCTGTCCGCCAGATTGTGCCCCCATGCGGGTGGAGATTTGCACAGCGATATTCTTGGATTGCCCAACCACCTGCGCGTACATGTTTCCGCGATTAAACTCTCCCACCAGCGCTTGAGCAATATCTTTAGGTTCAATATTTCCGTGAAAAATTCGTCTGTCCATGTTTTCGATTATAATCCGCTTTATCAGCGACGACGAAATGTCGTCGTATTCCATCTTATAGTAACAATATACGCAATGAAACGAATTTGGTTTAAAACTATTTTGGGGGCTTTGGCAGTGGCAGGCTTGAGTGTAGGAATGTTTTTTTCGGCGAAGCAGGCTGAAGCATATCAAGAGGCGTCCACTCCGGCTGGTATTTATGTCACGGTAACTTATTCAGATCCAATCAATGTGCGCGGTGGACCCAGTACGGTTCATTATCCGATTGTTGGGCGATTATTTCCGGGCGACATCATACCGGCGCTGGGCGTTTCGCCGGGGCGTGAGTGGGTGCAAATTGCATATCCTAGTGCTGTAGGTGGAGTGGGGTGGGTGTATGCCATTTATGTGAAGGTTTCGGGGGGCGAACTTTTGGTTGTGGAAGCACCATCCACGCCCACGCCGCTGGTAACTGCAACGATCGATGCTACGCTGGCGGCAGCCTTTAACTTTCAACCCACGCCCTCGCGTATGCCGACATTTACACCTCCGCCGCCATTGATCGTTCCTCAATTTACCGAAGTGAGTACGTCGCGTCAAACTTTGGTTGCGCCCGGTATTTTTGTGGTCAGCCTTGTGCTCCTGGGCGCAATCGGTTTGCTTATTTCAACACTACTAAGAAAATAAATTATGCGGCAACTCAAAAAGAATTTACTTTTGGCTGTCATGCTTGGCGGGTTGTTGTTGTCTGGGTTATTTAGCCCGACCGCCCCGCGTGCTTTTGCGCAACAGCCGACCGGTTCTGTGCCAACAGTAACCGGTACTGCTGAAGGTCCGATCGTGAGGGTGGATCCGAGTATTAAAACTCAAATTCGAGTTTGGGCAGGTCCCAGTTCTTTGGGGGAGTATCCCGCGATTGGGGTTCTATTGGCAAATGAGACTGCCCCGGCCTTGGCGCGCGCCAAAGGCAAACCGGAGTGGATTCAAATCTACTATCCGGGAGTTCCTGGCTCGGTGGGCTGGGTCTGGAGTATCTATTTAATCGATCTACGGGGGAGTTTGCCAGTGGTCGAAATCCCCTCGACTCCAACGCCGCTTGCGACTCCCACCATTAACCCGACTTTGGTTGCGGCTTTTATTGGACAACAAACCCCGACCCGCTTGCCGACATTCACGCCACCTCCGCCCATTGATCTGCCTCAGTTTACTGATACCGATTCCAACTCCCAGAACACTGGCGTGCCGGCCGGACTATTGATCCTAATCCTGGGTCTTTTTGGATTTTTCGGGGTGGTACTTTCTTATCTGCGCGGACGATAAGAAATTCACTGGATTGCTTCCAACAAAAAAGACCGAGTACTCGGTCTTTTTTGTTTTTATTTTATAACATCCAACGGTCTAGTTTTGGCAAGAGCAGGCGCCGCCACCACCACAAGCGCAGGAACCACCGCCGCTGCCACAGGCGCAACCACCTTCGCCATGCTCGTGACCTTTTGCATTGGGGCTGTCCACTGCAAAGCCAGCGCCGCGAACGGGATCGTTGACAAAGTCAATGCTTGCGCCGCGCAAGTAGTCAATAGATACTTCATCCACAACGACTTTGATGCCATTAATATCGAAAGTGGTATCTACATCACGGAAGTTGTTGTCCAGTGCCATGCCGAAGTTCACACCACAGCATCCGCCGCCAGCAACATACACGCGCAAAGCATATCCTTCGAGTTTGCGTTCATTCAGGATATTTTTTACGGCATCAGACGCCGCTGTAGATAAGGTAAGGGTTGGGGTAAGAGTTTCGGTCGAGACAAACTTGGTATCGATTTCTTGTAACATTTTTTCTCCTTTGGGAGTTAAGTTGATAAATATTATCAAATTAGAGACAGACTGTCAACACAAAAATGATGTGGAGATCAGCAACGAACTCATCATACTGGTTTTCTCAAAGTCGCATGACAAAGCAGAGTCATGTCATGCTAAGGGGTGCTTTTTGCCCCGAAGCATCCTTACGGCGGTATAAGAGACTCTTCGGTCGCGACGAACATGCTCCCTCAGAGCGACATAATTTGGACTTTGAAAAAGTCCTGCGAACTCATCACAGTTTTTCTTGACACATCCCTCTTGCACCTGTAAAATCCTCCTGCTAAGGCGCAAGCCTATATTTCAAATTCCTGAGGAGGAATCACCCTACATGTTCACTATGGGACTTACCAATTTTGAGCAGATTGCGATCTGGGCCGTATTTGCGGTTGCATGGCTCGGCCTTGGGTATGCAGTTTTCCTGCGTTCCCAAATCCTGCGCGAAGATAAAGGCACTGAAAAGATGCAGGAAGTTTGGGGAGCGATCAAAGATGGAGCGAATGCTTATTTACAGAAGCAATTCCGCTCCATTTTGCCTTTAATCGCTATTTTGACCGTTGTATTGTTCCTATCGGTATATGTTGTTCCACCTTCACCCGAGGCGCATTTACGATTCCCCGGTATGAACGATTCGCAACTTAAGTTGTGGATCGGCATTGCCCGTGGTCTGGCGTTTGTTATGGGTGCCGGGTTCTCGCTGACAGTGGGTCAGATCGGCATGCGCATGGCAATCGAAGGCAACGTGCGCGTGGCTTCAGCATCCAAAAGATCGTTTGGCGAAGCTCTCCGTATTGCTTATCGTGCGGGTACGATCACTGGTATGTTGACCGATGGTCTCGGTTTGCTTGGCGGTACCATCATCTTTATGATCCTCGGCGTGGCAGCCCCCGATGCTTTGCTTGGTTTCGGTTTCGGTGGAACCTTGCTCGCGTTGTTCATGCGCGTGGGCGGTGGTATTTTCACGAAAGCAGCGGACGTCGGCGCAGATTTGGTCGGTAAGGTAGAAGCAGGCATCCCTGAGGATGATCCGAGAAATCCGGCTGTGATCGCTGACCTGGTCGGTGATAACGTCGGTGACTGCGCTGGTATGGCAGCGGATATCTTTGAGTCGTATGAAGTGACGATCGTTTCGGGCTTGATCCTTGGTTTGGCGCTCTGGCACATTACCGGCCGCCTCGAATGGATTATCTTCCCCTTGATCGTGCGCGGTGTGGGTGTGGTTTCATCCATTATCGGCACGTACTTTGTGAAGGCTGGCAAGACTGGTAAGGCTGCCGATGCCATGAAGGCGATCTTTAGTGGTTTCTTAACATCCGCTATGATTTCCGGCGCGTTGTTTTACATTGCTGGTTTTGTCTATCTGCGATCGCCTGAAATGGATGCTTGGGGTGGTTGGTGGCGTTTACCAACTGCTGTAGGTGTTGGAGTGATCCTTGCGATCGTGATTGACCGCTTAACCGAATATTTCACAGGGACAGAAGCGGCTCCCGTGAATGACATCAAAAGAGCTGCAGATACGGGTCCTGCGACCCTGATCTTGAATGGTATTTCTGTTGGTTTTGAATCCTCGGTTTGGTCTGTGCTTGTGATCGCCTTGACAATCGTTGCGTCGATCTTTATCTTTGGCACCATCCCAGGTGTGGTTGGCGTTGAACGAGCAACATTCATTTTGTATGGTGTCGCGATGACCGGTATCGGCATGCTCACGCTCACCGGTAACAATGTTGCGATGGATTCGTTTGGTCCGATCTCCGACAATGCGAATGGCATCGGCGAAATGGCTTGGTCTGGCATGACCGATAAAGCAACTAAGGATGCCCAACAAATCATGGCTGACTTGGATGCGGTGGGTAATACCACCAAAGCTATTACCAAAGGTGTCGCGATCGGTTCGGCTGTGATTGCAGCTGTATCCCTGTTCGGTTCATTCCTTGTGGATGTTTCCCGCGCTCAAAGCGGCATGGGTGTGGCTGTGGCTGAGCAAATTCAGTCGATAGGTATCCGCGTAGATGTTCCTCAAATCTTTGTGGGCATGCTCATCGGTGGCGCTTTACCATGGCTGTTCTCCTCCTTCGCCATTCAGGCTGTGAACCGTGCGGCTTCTCTGATCGTGTTGGAAGTCCGCCGACAGTTCAAGCTGGGTGTGCTTGAAGGTAAGATTAAGCCTGATTACGCCAAGGCGGTTGAAATTTCTACTACTGCCGCGCAGAAGGAATTGGTTTCGTTGGCGTTGCTCGGCATCGTTACCCCAATTGTGGTAGGTTTGCTATTAGGTGTCGAAGCGTTGGGCGGCTTCCTGGCTGGCATCATCGTCTCTGGTCAGTTGCTGGCGGTGTTCCTGAATAACTCTGGTGGTGCATGGGATAATGCCAAGAAATTGATCGAAGACGAACCCAAAGACCCGGCGAAGAATCTCGGCAAAGGTTCCGAACGTCACAAGGCTGGTGTGGTGGGCGATACGGTTGGCGATCCCTTCAAGGATACGGCTGGTCCAGCACTCAACCCGATGATCAAAGTGGTGAACCTCGTAGCGGTCATTGTTGCCCCAGTAGTCGTGCAGTATGCAGGCGCAACAGCAATTCGTTTGATTGTTGCCGCCGTTTTGATTGGCGTGTTGGCTTGGGCAGTAAATAGCTCCAAGACCCCGGCACAATCGATGGCTGCGGACGTGGGGCCTGCTCCGAAGAACACTGGCAAGAGCAAGTAAAAGTAAGTCGTTTTGGATGTTACAGAGCCTGTCTTTCGACAGGCTCTGTGTTTTTTGTTTATAGTCCAGGTTTGAATTTTTGGATAACTGACAGGTAAAAATATTATTGATGTTGGGAATAGTGACCGAAGAATTATAAGGTATACTTTAATTTGTTTACAATGCGTATTGATTGAACTTAAAATTCATAACCGTTTTATTATGTTTTCATTCTATTCATAAGGTTCATTGTCTATGACACAACAATTGTTCCCATCTCAAATTAGAAAGATTATTTTAGAACAAGCGAAGAGAGCTAATGTTGGACATATTGGTTCTGCTTTATCGGTTGTAGATATTATTGCAGCACTTTATTTTGAGGTTATGAAGATCTCTAGTCCAACCGATCCGGATCGTGATCGATTTGTACTCTCAAAAGGACATGCAGCTCTAGCACTTTATGCCACTTTTTTCCTGAAAAACTGGATTACCTCTGAAATGCTTGCTACCTATTGCAGTAATGACACGCTTCTTCCTGTTCATCCAGAACGACTTTTGAAGGGAGTTGACTTTGGTACTGGTTCATTAGGAATGGGAATTTCTTACGCGACTGGAGCAGCGTTAGCTGCTAAGTTGCAAAATTCGCAGCGCCGTGTCTTTGTGCTTGTTAGTGACGCAGAGTGCAATGAGGGGATCGTTTGGGAAGCTGCCATGTTTGCTGCCCATCATAAAATTTCAAATCTATATGTAATTATCGATTTAAATGGTCAACAAGCGCTTGGATATACACAGGACGTTTTGAATACTGCACCATTAGCCGAAAAATGGGAAGCCTTTGGGTGGCAAGTGAAGAATGTGGATGGTCACTCGCCTGAAGAAATAAAGAGTGCAATTCAAGCTTGTGAACAGGAATTTACTCGTCCACATGCGCTGATTGCACGCACAACCTTTGGTAAAGGCGTCTCATTTATGGAGAATAAAATTAAATGGCATTATTGGCCGATGTCAATGGAGGAATACATGCTGGCATTGGAAAATGTTGAGAGGTTCTCATGAGAATTGCGTTTATAAATGCTTTGGCGGAACTTGCTAAACACGATTCGCGTATTCTCCTGTTAACCAGTGACTTGGGATATATGGTGATAGAACCTTTTGCTGAACAATACCCTGACCGTTTTATCAACGTTGGTGTTGCTGAACAAAATATGGTGGGGGTTGCTACTGGGTTGGCAGATGCAGGCTTTGTTCCATTTATATACTCCATTACTCCTTTTGCAGTGCTTCGACCATTTGAGTTCATACGAAATGGCCCTGTGTACCACCAGCTTCCCGTTCGGATCATTGGCGTTGGGCAGGGGGTTGAATACGGGTTTAATGGAAACTCCCACTTTGGATTAGAAGATGTCGGAGTCCTACGCACCCAACCCGGCTTGACAATTATCGCTCCGGCGGATGATGCCCAAACCAAAACTGCGATTGAGAAAACTAGCAACCTGACCGGCCCCGTTTACTTTCGGTTGAGCAAAGACTCATTCGAAATTCCAGAATTGAGCGGAAACTTTGAACTTGGGCAAACACAACAAATTGGGAATGGCATGGATGTCTTGATTCTCAGTACCGGGGCAATAACCAGAGAAGTAATACAAGCAGCGCAACTGTTAAGTGACCAGGGTTTGAGGTCAACTATTTTGGTGATTGCCAGTATCGCCCCAGCGCCTGTATCAGATCTTATCAAGGCGCTTTCCACTTTTAAATGTGCATTCACAGTGGAATCTCATTATATAACTGGGGGGATTGGTTCACTGGTAGCGGAGATTGTTGCAGACCATTGTTTAAATGTTCGAGTTGTTCGACTTGGTTTTGATGTTCTTTTAAATAATCCCCTTGGCAGTTCAGCTTATTTGCAGGCTGCTAATGGATTGTCGCCGGAAAAAATTGCATCTCGTATCCAAAAAGTTCTGGAAGAGAGTAACTAATATGACTTCCAGCCCTAACCCTAAATTGAGCGCAATTATTGCCGTTTATTTGGATGCGCTGGCCGTCCCTATTATGTATAAGCGGTTGGTAGATGTCTTTCATAAGCTTGGCGTCAGATATGAAATTATTTTCGTAAATGATTGCAGCCCGGATAATGCTCGTGAGGTCTTGGCTGAAATAGCAAAAGAAGACCAACAGGTAGTTGTTATTAATCACACCCGAAATTTCGGATCACAAAATGCCTTTACCAGTGGAATGAAAATTGCTACTGGCGATGCTGTTATCTTGCTAGATGGTGACTTGCAAGATCCACCCGAAATCATCGAAGCGTTTTATCATAAATGGCGCGAAGGAGGCTATCAGGTTGTTTACGGGAATCGCGTCAGACGCGAAGCCAACCTTAGTATGCAATTTTTATACAAAGCCTTCTATCGTGTTTTTAGCCGCGTAGCTTATGTTCGTATTCCACTGGATGCAGGTGATTTTTCGCTTCTTGATCGGTCAGTGGTGGATACGCTCAATGCCCTCCCGGAAAACAATCGTTTTATGCGCGGACTACGAGCCTGGGTCGGTTATAGCCAAATTGGTGTTCCCTATGTAAGACCTGAAAGGATGTTTGGTCATACCACCAATTCTTTTATTAGAAATTTGGCGTGGGCACGAAAAGCAATTTTGTCATTCTCTTATTTTCCGCTAGAAATTATTACCTGGCTGGCGTTGATCACAGTTTTCCTTTCCTTGACTGGCATTGTTGTGCAAATAACACTTCGCCTCCTTTTGCCTACGATTGCACCTAGTGGATTTACCACTCTAATTATCCTGATTTTGTTCATGGGAGGGATTCAATTGTTATGTCTGTCAATTATTGGCGCATATCTTGCTCATATTTACGATGAAGTGAAAAGACGACCGCCGTATTTAGTGGAAAGTATTTTAAACGACCCGCGAAAAATAAATGAAGAGCAAATACACCATGAGTCTTAAACTGATTTCCACCTTGTGTCCAATTTGTGATACAAAAAATAATACCTCGGTGCTGTATAAGGCGAATTTCGACGTGGAAGCTATTAATCCTGAAGTTTTTTCTGCACGTCGAATCCCTGATATGGTTCACTATCAAATCGTCCGCTGTAACACATGCGGGTTGGTCCGTTCCGACCCTGTTGCTGATGCAAATATCCTTAAAGAGCTTTATCAGCAAAGTAACTTTACCTATAATCAGGAAACGCCCAATTTGAAAAAGACATATGGGCATTATTTACGGAAGACGGAAAAATACAAGATTCCTAAACAACACATATTGGAAATCGGCTGCGGAAACGGTTTTTTTCTGGAAGAGGCAATCTCGCAGGGGTTTGGAGAAGTCACTGGTATTGAACCCAGTACAGAAGCCGTCAATATGGCAAATACTTTAATTAGGTCCAAGCTCGTATGCGATATGCTGCGACCCGGGTTGTTACCTGCGAGTACATTTGATGTCATTTGCATATTTCAAACCCTTGACCACATCTCTGAGCCGAATATATTTTTAGGAGAATGTGTTAAATTGCTTAAGCCAGGCGGTGTTATTCTATGTCTGAATCACAATGTGAATGCTATGTCTTCACGAGTTCTTAGAGAGAGAAGCCCCATCATTGATATTGAGCATACCTATCTTTACAGCCCGAAAACCATTAAACGGCTCTTTGAGAAACAGGGGCTACATGTGCTAGAAGTAAAACCCGCTTGGAATGTTGTTCGTCTGTATAGCATCCTCAGGCTATTTCCAATAGCCCATCGAATCAAGCTGAAGTTACTGGATTTCGTCAACCGTACACCCCTGGGTAAACTAAGTTTAACTCTGCCGCTTGGGAACCTGTACATTATCGCCCAAAAGCCATAATAAAGACTAAAAAACATAATGAAGAATATTTTTAATGACGATGCCGTGGAAAATCAGGGTTATTATTACACTACCAACATATCTTTGAGTAGTAAATATGCTGGTCGAAGAATGACCGATATAACACTCGAGTCATTAGCAATAAAGTCAAAGAATATATTGGATATTGGTTGCGGCGATGGGACCCATACAATTGAGCTTGATCTGTTTGGGGAGCCAAATCAAATAGTTGCTGGGGATGTGGCTGACAAGGCTATAAAAATAGCTCATAATAAATCGATTGGGCGTAAAGTTTACTATATGGTTAATAGTGCATACGAGTTACCGTTTCAGAGTAAAAGCTTTGATGTTGCGATCTTAAGAGCTGTGTTGCACTATCTAGACAACCCAAGGAAAGCGATTCAAGAGGCTCTGCGAGTTGCGGACATAATTTGGGTGATTGAACCAAATGGATATAATCCTGGCTTGAAATTTAATGAGAATTTTTCTACTTATCATATTGCGCATCAGGAAAAATCATATGCACCCCACATGTTAAATCAGTGGGTGGAACAATTAGGAGGAAAAGTTCTATACCGGAAATGGGCTGGGTTTGTGCCAATGTTTTGCCCTGACTGGATGGCCAATGTAATGAAATGGCTTGAACCTGTTGTAGAACATCTTCCAGGTATTAATAGAATCGGCTGCGCTATATACTACTTTTCTGCCAGATCGAAGTAATGAACGCTAAAAATATTATTGTCACTGGTGGTACGGGCTTTGTGGGCGCCAACTTAGCTGAACGGCTGGTCAAGGAGGGAAATATGGTTCATCTTTTTGTACGTCAGGGATACAAAGATTGGCGTATAAAAAATATCCTTTCTCACGTTCAGATCCATATGGTCGATCTGCTCGACTCAGAATCTCTATACGATGTAGTTGCTGCTATCCGGCCTGATTGGATTTTTCATCTGGCTGCTTATGGCGCTTATTCCTGGCAGAGCGATTTAAACCAAGCAATTCAAACAAACTTTCTGGGTACTGTTAATCTTGTGGAGGCCTGTCGGAAGGTGGGTTTCGACGTGTTCGTTAATACAGGTTCATCCTCCGAATATGGCTTTAAGGATCATGCCCCAGTTGAAACAGAAGGGCTAGATCCAAACAGTTATTACGCTACAACAAAGGCCTCAGCCACTCTCTTTTGTCGATATACTGCCAAACGCTATAACCTATATATTCCAACGCTTCGGCTCTATTCTGTCTATGGACCCTACGAAGAACGCGATAGACTTATCCCAAATATCATCCTCCATGGACTGAAAGATATGCTACCTCCTTTAGTCGATCCTGAAATTGGGAGAGACTATATATACGTGAAAGATGTAGAAAAGGCTTATCTTTTTTTGGCCACTCAGTCCAATGCAAGGAGCGGGGAAGTTTATAATCTTGGAACAGGTATTCAAACATCGCTTCAAGAGGTGGTCTCTCTGGCCTGCCGAGTTTTCAATCTCTCTGTCGAACCGCAATGGGGGACAATGCCTAGACGAGAATGGGATACAACTATTTGGAAAGCAAATGCTGCGAGTTTAATTGGACTGGGCTGGCAACCCGAATTCAATTTTGAACGGGGGTTTCGTCAAACGGTTGATTGGTTTCAAAATCAACCTGAATTTATGAAACACTACCTGGGCACGTGAACAACAACGAACCACTTGTCCCCCAAAGCTGTCCGTATCTGTGCATAAATCCAAACTCTAGTCTGTGATGTTCCTCAAACCTTGATAATGTAGCTTCATTGGGAAGTTTTATTGCGGTTGTTAAGCGCCGATTGGGTGATGACATAAATAAGCGTAGTGAGAAAAGTCATACCTGATATCCAGTTTAGGACCCGTTGATAGGTTGGGATTTTCCAATCGGGCTGAAGGTGTTTAACGAAAAGCTTAAGGGGTTCTTCGTCTTCGACGCGAAAACGATCGAAGGGTTTGTTGTTGTTGAGCTCCGGATAAACGTAGCCAGTGGGGTCGGTCATATTGAAATAGCCGTTTGTTATTTTCCAAATGGGACCGGCTTCAACCTGAGGATGAAAATCTTCAAGCTTATACCCAAAGGCAGGTTCATATAAATTCAAATTACTGACGCGGTCTAGCAAGGCGTTGCTGTTGCCTCTTGTTTTCCCGATCTCTGTGACTTCAAAAGATTTCCCAGCTTGCATTTGTTGATATGTTTTTTGCCCATCGGTAATATCGTAAAAACGATAGACATAATCTTCCTTGAAAAGGAAATATGTTCCAAAAAACACTATAGCTAATATGTTTGCGGTATAAAAAGTTACCCATGATTTTGATAAGAGTTGATCCTTGATCCATTTATTATATAAAAGTACTGCGCTGAGTACGAGAGGAAAGATCAGTGCAGCAGCAAAGCGCACATTGATATGCAGGGAGCTAAGAATTGGCAGCCGCCTTAATTGTGGGTAGATCCAGCCTTTGGCAAGAATAAATTCTATGTTCAACCAAAGAGCAAGGAAGAGGCAAATCCAGGCAATCTTTCTTTTTCCGTTGAACAAAGTGGTTAGGGATTTTCTCCGGGAGTGAAAGATATTTATAATGCCTACTAAAAGAATGAGAAAGACCACTGGTGATAGAGACATGTCTACTTCCCAATAACCGAGATTGGCATCTGTGACGGAACGTAGATAAGCTGGGATCATGTCTGGTCTCAGCCCGGCGATTAAGAACAATGGAACAAGGTTCATAGTCCCCATAAGCTGCAGCACAATCCCGACGAGACTGAGAAGCACTGGCGTGTTGTACTCATCGGTGATCGTGCGTGGAAAGAATCGCATGAAGGAATATACAGCAGCCAACTTTGACGCTGAGATTACCAGTGCTAGTATGCCGCCGATGGCAAGCGTCGCGAGAAGTTTTTTCCAATTAAGTAGAACGGGAGAATGGATGGAAAGCAAAGGGAGGGTGGTCAGAATCGACAATCCAAAAATGATAAGAATAAAATAACCTGCAAAGTGGATAAGAGAGGCTGTGACTATCCCTAAAATTGCTGAGGCGTATCCGACTGGCAGAGATCTATCTACTAAGAGAATCAGAAATAATGGAAATAATGGGAAGGTGATATAGCCAAGGTGCCCAACAGCAACTCTTTCGATCATGAAGCCGTTTGCGGAGAAGAGCACTGCGCCTAAAATAGAAGCAGTCGAGTGTAACCCAAGTGAATGGCGAAGAAAATATTCGCAGGCGATAAACCCCGTGCTGGTGTAAATAACAACTGTAAGCATTACAGCCTGCCAGGGGGGAAGAAAAACGGTCAGCAAAGCCAGAAGGGAGAATTGTCCGTTATTGGGGTTGGGGTATGCTGGAATGCCGCCGCCGAAACTGGGAGTGAACCATTGAATGGTTAACCCATTTAAACGGAAATGCAGCGCAGAGTCGAGCATGCTTGTAATTCCATAGATGTAATCATGACCAAGGAATGGATAGCTTAGGTTAAAGACGGCGAGTATGACCCCATTGATGATAATCAGGTTCAGGACAATAAGAAGCGCACCCCATTTTTTGTCAATCATTAGAGGGCCGCATTTTTTTAAATAAAGATATAAGGTGTACCGTAAGATATGATAGCGCAGTCAAAAAAGATAGACCCGAGACCCAATCTAATACGTGTTGATACGTGGGTATCTTCCATTCCGGTTGGATATGTCTTGCAAAGAGCTCGAGCGTTTGCTTGTCCTCCACGCGAAACCGGTCGAAAGGCTTATTGTTATTGAGGTCTGGATACATATAGCTGGTGGGATCGGTCATATTGTAGCGGCCATTTGATATATTCCATATGGAACCGCTTTTGACCTGCGGGTGAAAATATTCAAGATCAAACCCAAAAACAGGGTCGTATACATTTAGATTGCTGGTGCGGTAAAGCAGTGCACCAGTGTTTTTTCCTTCTGGTGTTCCAATTGCCGTGATCTCAAAGGATTTGCCAGCCTGCATCTCAGTATAAATTTGTTGGGGTACATTGATGTTATAAAACATATAAAGCATATCCCGATCAAAAAGGAAGTATGAGATTAGCGGTAGCACTGCACAGAGATTGACGAGCAGGAAGGTTGTAAAAAACCTTGTTTTGCTCCATTTGTTTGACCAATGATTGTAGGCAGCAGCCGCACAAAAAGCAAGAGGAAAGATGAGTGCGCCTGTAAACCTGACGTTGCCCCTTAGCGAGCTTAAGATCGGCAGATGCCTTAGCGCGGGATATATAAAACCTTTTGCTAAAATAAACTCAATTGCAACATATGTGAAGAGGATGAATGAAAAAAGGGCAATCTTTTTTTGATTGCTGGTTATCAAGCTGCCGTATTTTTTGGGGTTATGCAGAAACTTAACCAGGCATACAAATAGGATAACAAAAATAACGGGTGTCACAGAAATATCCAATTCCCACATACCGTAGCCAGTCCCAGTGGCAGCGCCTGTGAAGGTTGGATACGTTGCCGGATTCTTGCCTCCCAGAATAAATAAGGGAACGAGAGACTGGGTGCCCAAGAGTTGAAGGATAATGCCAAGAAATCCAATAAAAAACGTGACCGGGTAATTATCAGCGATGAGGCGTGGAAAATATCGCATGAATGCAAAAGTAGCAGCCAGCTTTGACGCTGATATGATAATGCCAATGATGCCGCCTGTCACAATGATCGCGAATAGTCGTTTCCATTGAAAAAGGGTAGGGTTGTACAAATAAAACATGGGTAGAAGCATTAGGATGGATAGACCAAAAATGATGAGAATGAAATATCCAGCGGAATAGATATAAGTGGCAGTCAAAAGTCCAAATACAGGGATGGCAACTTTAACTGGAAGAATATCGTCCAATAGGATAATCAGAAATAATGCCAGCAAAGTGAAAGAGCAGTAACCCAGTTGCCCAGTGGCCATTCTGGTAACGATAAACCCATTGGCTGAGAAAAAGATCGCACCGAGTATGCTGCTGGTCCAGTTTAGTTTTAGGGTGTGGTGAAAAAAATAGTAACAAGCCAGAAAACCCACGCTTACATAAATGATGATTGTTGTCATAACAGCCGGCCAGGGTGGTAGGACCGTTCCCAAAAGTGTAGGGAACGAGAATTGCATATTGTTGGGGTTAGGGTAAGCTGGCAGCCCGCCTCCAAATGTTGGCGTGAACCATTGGATGGTTAATCCGTTCAGGCGATAGTGAATTGCTGTATCTAGAAAGCTTGGTATTGCATATGTATAGTCGTGCCCGACCAGCGGGTACCTAAGATTTAGAACGGCAAGCACTGCTCCATTGATAATAATAAGATTTAGAACAATAAAAAAGAAACCCCATTTTTTTTCAGTCATTATTACCTCTTGTTTTTACATGACTTGCGAATTCTATAAATCTTGTGCCAAAGCATAGGTATTGATTTCTCGTTCTTTCTTTAGAGAGACGCTTGCCTAATTTACCAATAAGGATTGCAAGACTTTCATAAAACCAATTTTTTCAACTATAGTGTCAATTATACATGGTGTAATAAATGCTATGTATAATTGATGCTACTATATGGGTTGTCTGTTTCATTAATGATGTGGCGGTTTGCTAATAGTGTAAATTCTCTCGCGAGTTTTAGCGAAAGGTCAAATGGCTGAATCTAATTTCATGCTTAAGGATGTTGCTTCAACTTTGTTGGGGTTTTTGCTTTTCCCGACTATCTTGATTATGCCCGGTTATATCGTATGTTGGTCGTTGAATTTGTTTGATTTTCGTCTACGGTTACTACATTCCCGCCTGGCTCTATCGCTTCTTATCTCAATTGCCATAACCCCCATCCTTTTTTATTTGCTGGCTAGTTTATTTTCGTTTTCGGTTGTATTTATTGTGTTGGCTTTATGTTTGGTCGTGTTTATTGTTCTTGTTTTTATTGACAGGCCCTCATTTTCTTCATTTCATAACAAAACCATGATATGGGCGGTTACTTGTGCTTTAGTATGGATCCTGATATCGTTATTTTCATTAGTTGATCTTCAAAATGGACACGAGTTATTTTTTAGCGTGGTGGCTTTTGATCAGACTACGAGGATCTCTTTGGTAGATGCAATGACCCGCACAGGCATTCCCCCGGCAAACCCTTCCTTTTACCCTGGGCGCCCTGTGCAATTAAATCTCCTGTATTTTTTCTGGTATATCTTTGGAAGCATAATTGATCAAATCGGTGGCTCCCAGGTGGATGCACGTGGGGCGTTCTTCGCAAGTACGATTTGGTGTGGAATAGCGCTGATGGCGGTCATTGCTTTTTACCTGCGCTTGAGGAATAAAACCAATGGAGCAAATATTTGGCTTCTTGTTTTAATGGGTGTGGGTTTGCTGCTAGTTACTGGACTCGACGTTTTACCAGTTTCTCTGGCGATCGGCTTTGTGCCACTAGGGGATATTGAACATTGGAATGAACAGATAACAGCATGGGTCGGATCATTGCTTTGGGTGCCTCATCATGTTGCAGCTATGATCGCTTGTCTAGTGGGCGTTATGCTTGCACTCTCAATGCGCAGGCAAACCATTGCCCGGCAATATGTGCTAATGACAATTGCAGGTGTTTCTTTCGCTTCTGCTTTTGGACTTTCTGTTTGGGTGACCCTCGTCTTCGTAATTTTTTGGGGAATTTGGATGGGGGTTTCGTTCCTTCTGGGAAAAGATAGGGAGGTTGTAGTACCGCTGCTGTTTGCCGGGGTTATAGCGTTTGTGCTTTCATATAAATTTCTTGCGGGGGTTCTTGCGGGTATACATGGGAACGGCGAGCCTGGAGGATGGCTCCCGATTATTTTTGGTGTACGTTCCTTCCTTCCCCTAGATACGTTCACATCTTCATATTCTAAGATAATACAAACCGCTTTCCGTCTTGTATTTTTGCCGCTCAACTATTTTTTGGAACTGGGCTTTTTCTTTCTCGCTGGTGTGATCTGGGTGCGGCAACGAAGGAAGGAATTAAGCCAGGATCAGTATTATTTGATGGAAACGATCTTATTGGGCACTGCCTTATTTGTCGGGACATTTATGCGGTCTACTTTGTTAAATACTAACGATCTTGGTTGGCGTGCTTGGCTGCCTGGCCAATTTGTTTTATTGATCTGGGGTGTAGATGTATTGACACAATTCCTTCAATCTTCTCAAGTACGTGCAAGGATTTCGCCTCGGATAAAATTTTACTTGACCCTTCTTGTCGTGTTGGGCATCGTTACAACGCTGCTGGATTTATACCTTCTTCGGTCGTTTTATTATGTTACATTTGGCGATGAGGCGGGCGCTCAAACATACTCAGCGCGCATGGCTTATCAAGCCGTAAATCAATCTTTGCCTGAAGATGCAATTATCCAGTACAACCCTGTAAAATTTATTGATCGTCCAAGTGGCTTATATGGTATGCATCAGTCTGCGATTTCTGATCGGACTGCTTATGGAATTCCCAGGAATGTATATGATGCAAAAGTAGTTGCTATCCGGGTGATATTTGATATGGAAAATGTCTCAGGATGGCAGGCGATCGACAGCCTTTGTCAACAAAATTTTATTGATGCTCTTGTGTTAACTTCTGATGACAAATTATGGCAAAGCCTTAATGTGTTAGAACCAGAAAGACATTCGCTTTATATCGATGAAAATTATGCTGTCTTCACCTGTGGAAACTATGCTGGTTTCTCTTTGCCTTGAATTCTGACTCGGCTGCTTACTTCGTATATTTCTTCTGCCACTCGAACAGCTTATTCAACGCCTCAATGGGGGAGAGCGCATTGACATCCACACCCTTCAATTCATCCAACAGCGGACTCGACTCGGGAAACAGCATGGCTTGTTGCGCGGCGTGCGGATCGATCTTCACGGCACGCCCAGAGGTCTTTTCGAGTTCTGCCATGATCTCACCGGCGCGTTGGATCACAGGTGCAGGCAGACCTGCCAATTGCGCGACATGAATTCCATAGGAACGGTCCGCTCCGCCAGGGACGATCTTGTGCAGAAAAACAACTTTACCATCCGCTTCACTGACTGCCACGTTGTAATTGCGGACACCGGGCAGCAATTCTGCGAGTTGAGTCAATTCGTGATAATGGGTGGCGAATAAAGTCTTTGCGCGCAAATGTGGATGGTTGTGGATATATTCAATCACCGCCCACGCAATCGAGAGACCGTCGTAGGTGGATGTGCCGCGCCCGAGTTCATCGAGAATCAAAAGCGAGCGCGAAGTCGCGTGATGCAAAATATTCGACGCCTCGATCATCTCCACCATGAACGTGGATTGTCCAGCATGGATTTCGTCTTGCGCGCCGATGCGGGTGAAGATGCGATCCACGAGTCCGATGCGCGCGGAGTCGGCGGGAACGAATGATCCCATTTGCGCCATCAATACAATCAAAGCCGCCTGTCGCAGATAAGTAGATTTACCAGACATGTTCGGTCCGGTGATGACGCGCACGATCTCACCTTTTTCGTAGATGATGTCATTCGGGATGTAGCGTTCGCCGTGCAATAACTGTTCGACAACCGGATGCCGCCCCTCATTAATTTCCAACTCGCTTCCATCGTGGACCTCGGGCCTGCGATAGCCTCCGAGTGCCGCAACCTCAGCGAGAGCCGATAGCACGTCCAATTCGGCGAGTGCTCGCGCGGTTTCCAATAATTTGAAAGCGGACTTGGCGATCGTCGCGCAGATTTCTTTGAATAGGCGCAGCTCAATCTCGCGAATGCGGTCTTCAGCGTTGAGTACGAGCGTTTCATACTCTTTCATTTCAGGTGTGATGAAACGTTCAGCATTCACGAGCGTTTGTTTTCTGATATAGCTTTCAGGAGCGCGTTCTGCCGCGCCGCGTGAGATCTCAATGTAATAGCCAAAGACTTTGTTGTAGCCAACTTTGAGAGTCTTGATGCCGGTCTTTTCACGTTCCACGCCTTCGAGATTGGCGATCCAATCACGGGCGTGTTTGGAAGCGCCAATCACCGAATCTAATTCTTGTGAATATCCTGCACGAATGATGCCTGTATTCTGCAAAGTAGACGGTGGATCATCATCAATTGCGTTTTGTAATAGCGATAATTCTTCTTCACACGAAGACCACTGATTACTGATCACTGACTTCTGATCACTAATTACATCTTTTACTGCTGGCAATCGCCCCAACGTATCCCGCATTGCCACTAAGTCACGTGGTTGAGCTTGTCCGGCAATCACACGATTAACCAGTCGTTCTAAATCTGCGAGCGGCTTGAGCGCAGCGCGGAGTTCAGCACGCTTCATGCCATTGTCAAAGAAAACTTGCACACCCTTTTGACGGTGATTGATTTTCTCCACATTGAGCAAAGGCTGACTGACCCATTGATGAAGCATGCGTTTGCCCATCGGTGTCACAGCCTGATCGAGTGTGCCGAGCAGGGAGCCTTTGCGGTCGCCGTGCAGGGTTTCGTCCAGTTCAAGGTTGCGGCGCGTGGATGCGTCGAGAGTCATGAATTCGTTGATACTATAGGAACGCAGGCTTGTCAGCAGAACCAATGAATCGGGCTGGGTGTCTTTGAGATATTGAATGATTGTTCCCGCGGCACGGACGGCGAGGCTGTGACTTTTGAGTCCGAAGCCTGCGAGTGTGGAGGCTTTGAAGTGCGTGAGGAGAGTCTCTTCGCATTTGCCGGGTTCGAATCGCCAGGCAGGATAAGAAGTTAAATGTCCTTGAATGCCGTCGTTCAATTTCTGATTATCGGCGTAAAGGATCTCCGCGGGATGTAAACGCGTCAATTCGGCGCGCAGGGCTTCGAGCGGCAGTTCGGTGACGGCAAATTCTCCAGTGCTGATATCGGCATACGAAACAGAAGCAGCCCCCTCGTGAAGAATGACCGAGGCGAGGTAGTTGTTCGAGTCGCCGGGTAAGAGTCCCGGTTCGGTCACAGTCCCCGGAGTCACAACGCGGACAACTTTGCGCGGTACGAGTCCCTTTGCGGGTGCGTCTCCCATTTGTTCACAGATCGCGACGTGATAACCCTTTTCAATTAACCGCGCGAGATAATTTTCAACGGCGTGATAGGGAATGCCCGCCAGCGGTACGCGCACACCGTTGCCTATGGGGCGGGAGGTGAGCACGATATCGAGTTCGCGCGCGGTGATCTCGGCATCTTCATCGAAAGTTTCATAAAAATCACCGAGCCGAAAAAAGACGATCGCGTTCGGGTGTTCGCGCTTGACATCAAGATATTGCTGGCGGATGGGGGTGACATCGTCGTTGGGCATGACATGATTTTACTATGAGGCTGTATAATTCGCGTATATCTTTTTTGGAGAATCAGAATGTATAAACTTGTATTGGTCCGTCACGGACAAAGCACTTGGAATCTCGAAAACCGTTTCACGGGGTGGACAGATGTTGATCTCACCGATCTGGGTCGTGAGGAAGCGCATGAAGCTGGCAAGCTCTTGCGCGAGGGCGGCTATGATTTTGATATCGCCTATACTTCGGTGTTGAAGCGCGCCATCAAAACGCTCGGCATTGTTCAAGAGGAAATGAATCTTGAGTGGCTGCCCGTCATCCGCGCGTGGCAGTTGAATGAACGGCATTACGGTTCATTGCAGGGACTCAATAAAGCCGAGACCGCTGAAAAGTTTGGCGAAGCGCAAGTGAAAATTTGGCGACGCTCGTACGATGTGCCGCCGCCAGCGTTGGAGTTGACGGATGAACGCCATCCCAAATTTGATCGACGTTACGCTTCATTGACTCCCGAACAACTGCCCGCCACCGAATCGCTGAAGATCACCCTTGAGCGTGTGCTCCCTTATTGGGACTCGACACTTGCGCCTGAGATCAAATCAGGCAAACGTGTGCTGATCGTCGCACATGGCAACTCCATCCGCGCGCTTGTCAAATATCTCGATAATATTTCTGAAGCCGATATCACCGAGTTGAACATCCCAACCGGTTTGCCATTGGTCTATGAACTTGATCAAGATCTCAAGCCCATCAAGAATTATTATTTGGGTGATCCCGAAGAAGCCGCCAAGAAAGCTGCGGCGGTCGCGAATCAGGCGAAAGTAAAATGATGAAGTAGGGACACAGCGCGCTGTGTCCCTACAATTTTATATGCCCCTCACTTCCCGCGAACGCGTCCTTGCTGTCCTTAATCACGAAGTCCCAGACCGCGTGCCGATCATCATTGGCGCGAGCAATGCCACGGGCATCAGCATGCCCACGTATCAAAAGCTCAAAAAGTTATTGGGTGTTGAATCGTCAGATGGATATTTATATGACTGGCCCGAACTCGGTGCAGCCAAAATAGACGAAGTGATTCTGGAGCGACTCCACTCTGATGTGCGCGGCGTGCTGGACCGTGAGCCTGCTTCCGTCCGAGCAAGGAATGAGGCGCGTGAGCCGGGTTCCACCTATTTCAATTCATGGGGTGTTGGTTCCGTAGAAGGTGACCCTGGCATGTGGTTTCCTGCTATTCATCCGCTCGCTGAAACTCATTCGATAGCCGATGTAGACTCGTATCCGTGGCCCGATATGGACGACCCGACGCGTGTTGCGCATGTAAAAGCCGAAACGCAGAGGCTGGCACAAGAAAATAAATATGCGATCCTTGCCACGCCCTGGCTGGCGTTTCCCCTTGAGCGCGCCTTCGCCATGCAACGCATGGACAGGTTCATGCTCAACCTTGGCAGGCATCCCGATTTCGCCAAAGCTTTGCTAGCAAAGATCACGGAGTTGTGCAAGACACTCATGGGACATTTCCTACGTGAGTGCGGCGATAACATTGACATGATCAAGATCGGTGACGACTTGGGGATGCAGAACAGTTTATTGATGTCGCCGAAGATGTATCGTGAAATACTCAAACCGTTCCATGCTGATTACATTTCGTTCATCAAATCACACACCAAAGCCAAGGTATTTTTCCATACCGATGGCGATGTCTATCCGTTGATTCCTGATTTCATTGAAATGGGCGTGGATATTTTGAATCCGATCCAAACCTCCGCTGGCAAAATGTCAGACTTGGATGGGCTGAAAAAGCAATTTGGAAAGAATCTTGTTTTCTGCGGTGGGATTGATACGCATCGCGTTCTGCCGTTTGGTACACCGGATGAAGTCCGCATGGAAGTGAAGCGCATCATTGAGGTACTTGGCAAAGATGGCGGCTATATGCTTGCCTCCGTCCACACTGTGATGTCAGATGTGACTCCGGAAAACGTCCTTGCGATGGTAGATGCGGTGGATGAGTTTGGGTGGTATTAAGTTCCCATCCTGTCATTGCGAGTCGCCGCTCTTGTACTTGGGCGGCGAAGCAACCCCAACAGCGACAAAGAGATTGCTTCATCGGGCTACACCCTCTTCGCAATGACGATAGCGTGTTGAATCAAAACACTCGGTAATGAAATACCGAGTGTTTTTGTCTATAGACTTATTTACTTGCCGCAGATAGCGCAGCCTTGATTTGTTGCGTATGCCCCGTCAAATGGAAGTTGGGTTGGAGCAACCCAAAGCCGAAGCGATAGTAACTGCCTTTGTTTGCCACAAACTCAACGGGGATTAGAGAAACGTATGCCAGAGTCTCTTCGACGGTGCGGTGTAGGGCGCTGAGCATTAGGGCGACTGACGGGTTGGCTTTCACCGTTGCCGCAACCTGGGCATCGATGTTGCTCCCAAAGCCATCGGATGTGATCTCGTAGCCATCGATCAAACTGGTGAGATAGGCTTGGTTAAATCTTTCGCCTTGAATCAAATGCGCGATGACTTCAAGAGCGCTCCATGCTTGTGGTTCAGGCTTTGCCATGGCTTGTTCGTCGGTGACATTGTCAAAACATTGTTCCACTTCAGCCAAACCGGCTTCGTATAACGTGCGTGCGCGTTTTGCGAGTTCTTTGGCATCGAAGGGGACTTCGGGCATGGGGCGTTTACTTAGTTCAAGATCGATGATCTTCTTTTCGGATCCGCGATAGATCACTACCTTGATGTGGTCGCCGCCTTTTTTGCCCGCGATGGCATTGGGGAGGCTGTTTGCGTCACTGCGGATGAGGTGTCCCCCCATTTCAACAAGCACATCATCCTTTTGCAAACCTGAGCGTTGTGCGCCCATGCCGTCCACGACGCCATCGAGCCGCAAGCCTTCTCGAACCGGGACTCCCAGTGCTTTGGCTTGTTCTTCTGTAAAATCGCCGGGTAGTATCCCGAGCATGGGACGTTCGGCAATGCGCAGGTCGATGCCGGTTTCAAGAACCGACTTTAGATTACGCAGGCTGTCTGCCCAGTTCTCACGGAACGATTCTGCCTTTGGAGTCCAAGCCGGGTCATCGGGAACTTCGTGTTCAAGTCGAACCAGCGTGCTGCCCGCTTTTTCGGAAACCGAAACAGTTACCTCGGTCGGAGCTGAATCGATGTTCGAGAACCAGCGGAAGCGGACGCGTTTGTTTTCGTCCAGTTCGAGGTAATGTCCGCTTGAGTAGAAATCTCCACGCCACCATAAATAGATGCGCCCATTGGTGTGCGGCTCCACGGTGGCAACGTCGCACAGCCATTCGCGCAGGGAGGTGGAGTTAGTGAAGGCGCGATACGCCAGCTTGACCGGGACAAGAACGAATACTTCTTCTGTAACTTTTGCCATGGGATACTCCTTGATCGGTGAATGATGATTAGATTTTATCCAACCATCTACAGATACGCACCCCACTGGAGTATTGAAAATTACAAAGTGTCGGGGAGCGTTTTGAGAATGCGCTCGAAGATCTTCCCGTAGTTGGCGGTAGCGCCTACTAAAAAGTCGGTGAAAGCGAAAACAGCCGAGTGATCGGCTTTATCAGACATGGCGCGGATGCACAGAAAAGGGACACGATTGACTTCGCACGTATGCGCGATGGCGGCGGCTTCCATATCAGTGCAGAGACCGTGGTGGGTGTTCCAGAGTTCGCGGGCTTTCTCGAGTTTGCCGATGAATTGGTCGCCGCTCAAAATGCGACCAGTGTAGGTTTTGGGAGAGTGATTACCGAGATGTGTCAACTCGGTACTTTGAGCGATCTCAACTGCCAGTTGAGTGAGCCCCGGATGTGCCTTGAAAACCTGCTGCGAACGGAATTGCATTTGCCCGGTCTCATTGGACATCAGAATATCGAACATTAATTCACCGGGTTTCAAGCCCCAATCGGTGACATCAAAATCGTGTTGGATGAATTCAGAGGCGACAACTAGATCGCCGACTTCAAGTTCGGGAGCGAGGGCGCCGGAACTGCCCATGTTGAAAATGGCGTCTACCGAAAAAAGGTCGATCATTTGCTGGGTGGCAATGACCGCATTGACCTTGCCCGGGTCGCAGCGGGTGAGGAAGATCTGATTGCCATAGTCCTCGCCATGCCAGAAGGTACGGTTGCCTTTTTTGATTTTTTCGAGATTGCTGAGAATAGCGCGGATGGGGATCAGTTCCTCATCCATGGCGCCGATGATGCCGATTTTCATGGGTTGAATCCTTTGGTGAGTTGGTTTCGCGATTATAACATTCGGGTTAAATGAATCAGCGTGGACTTGTTCAAGTCCACGCTGATTTTCGGCTGTGTTTTTTATCTGGTTACATTCCAGGTCATGGTCACAGCTTGCGAAGTGATAGAGATGGATTGAAGCGTGCTGTTTTGATTCTTTTGCCCGAGTTTGGAGAGACGATTGGCAATGGTTTGATTCCAGTTATCCACGCGGGTTTGCTCGAGGGGTTTTCCATCAAGCAGGGCGTTGGAAATGGAGGAGGTAAGTTGTCCGTTATTAACGGTGAGATCAAGACGGAAGCTGAGTGTATCGCTCTTGCTGGCATCATTCAGGCGTTGACGTTCGCCTGAGACCAATACGTACCCTGATTGCAGCGAGACGGTCACATTCTTTACAAGTGGATCGGCTATGGATGCGCTGATCACATCCTGTAGCTCTTGTTGAGTGATGGATGTTTCTGCGGTTAGGGAGCCGTCACTGTTTCGAGAGATATTGGCTCGACAGGCACTAAGTACGAACAAGCCTAACATTAGAAGAACAGTAAGTATTTTTTGGGTTGGTTTCATAAGAGCCTCCGTTAAATTTCCTCCATTATAGAACCGACTTTTGTTTTGTAGATGATCGCTAAGTAAAATCTTTGTAAATTCTTTAAATTCGACAAAGGGACAAAAGACGAAAATAAATTTCGCCTTTTGTCCCTTTGCGTCAATGAGTGTTCTGCGATTGTCTTATTTCTACGCCAGCCCTGCGAAGTAGTCGGTAATGATTTGCGAATTTGGAATCCGCAATTCGCCAAGAGCTTCTTTGAACGAATCTATCATCGCGCGGGAACCCGATAGATAAAAGTGAGCACTGCGAGTGCTGGGGACCTGCTTTAGAATCATTTCCTTGGTAATGCGCCCAACATTTCCTTTCCAGGAGGTGGGGACATTGTTTGAATCGGTCAATGTGTAAATTACTTTGAGGCCGAGTTCTTTTTCGGCTTGGTCAAATAAGTCTTTATACACTATATCGTCGGTAGTTTTTGCGGCATAGATAAGAGTGATGGGGCGGCGTTGGCGGGTATCCAGCAAATATTTGATCATGCTGCGGAAGGGCGTGATGCCGATCCCTCCGGCGAGAAATACACAGCGTTGATTTGGGTCGAGCGGCAAAGTAAAGTCGCCGGTGATCTGGGATGCCACAATTTCAGTATTGCGGTCCATGGCGAACATGGCTTTCTTGAAACTGCTCGATGGCTTGTAAAACTTTACGCCCACTTTTAGGTTTTGCTCGGTCGGGGAAGAAGCCAGGGTAAGGTAACGTCGATTCCCGCGAGTATCGGGGTCGTGATGACCGAGCGTCCATTCCATATACTGACCCGGAGCAAATTTGAGTCTTTGGGCAGGCGCGAATACAAACTCATAGACATCGGGCGAGAGTCGCACTTTTTCTTTTAGTTTGAGGATCAGCTTGGGCTGCGGGCTGACGTAATATGAATAGATATTTCCAAGTATGATGGCAAGCTCAGGAGTTATATAGAACGCGCCGAGGTGAAGCTGAGGGACAAATAGAAAGCCAACAATAGCGCCATAGATCATGCGCAGTTTGCGTGTCGGCGGAGTGGTTAACGGTTCGGTCAGAATGATTGACGCGAAGAAAACCAAAGGCGAAAGTAAAACTAGATTCTTGAGCGTAGTCAGGAAGTTGCCCGTGAAGGTGGATGCCAACACGGTGACGGCTAGGGCTGTGCCGAGAAAACTTCCCACCATCTCGAACCTGCCGACTTTGCGAATGATCAATAAACCGCCGATCAGGACGAGCGGTAATAGGACACTATTCCCAACCCACCAACTTGCGGATTGATTGGTGGCGAAGTAAGTCAGCGCTACTGCAAATGCAATTGGATTAAAGAGATGCCGACCCTTGATCGCCACAATGTATTTGGATGCCATTGCCAGAACAGCCGCCCATAAGAGAAACCAGAAATCGCTGAGTGATTGAATCGGCGTAATGATGAGCGCCAGGATCAAAGCTGAAATGTAGACCGACTCCACGTTGGCGGGCACGCCAAAGGTCCAGGCAAAGACGCGGTTCGTTATCCAGCTAACTCCAAGTAAAAATCCGATCGAGGCGAGCAGAGCATACACATCATAGGCTAGTAATCCCGCAGCGCTGAAGATCACTGCTGCGCCGAGCAGAGCGATCAAGTAATACAGGACCAGCCGATACATGGTGATCTTGTTGAGTTGATTATCAATAGTTCTAAGCATGCATTACCCATTTCTCAAAGCCGGTTGTGAAAGTGGCTTGTTTGTCCTTGTCGATCATATAACCTTCGAAGCCATCCAAACTCTCGATGAAATTAATTCCGTATCTGCCCATGGCAAACGCGGCAGTGGCAAAGCGATCGGCTTCATAAATATCAGGACCAATCACTGTGATGCTTAGGATTTCGGTCATGAGTTGATTCTTATCGAGCGGATTATAGATGTGTTGACCGCGGACATACGTCCCCGAAGTTGCCACGCCGCAATTGGTCACGGATAACACTTTGACGATCTCCTCTGAATTGAAGGGATTACGAATCCCAACCCGCCAGTTCTCTCCATCGCCATTACTGCCAGCCATTTCAATATCGCCGCCTGCATCTACGTAAAAATTTTCGAATCCTTGTTGACGCAGGAGTTGGGCGGCATTGTAAATTGCCCAGCCTTTTACAATGCCGGATGGATCGTAGCCATCATTGATTTGGATGTTGAAGTAGCCGTCCGTTTCCAAACAAGTTTGTTCGGCAAGTGCGAAAATGGTTTGCATATCGTCACTCGCATCTTCTAATGCCAATTCGTAGCGGTTGATGCGTGAAATTTCGCTGGTCTCTTTATAGGTGCTGAATTTTTCGTCAACATATTCGAAGTAGTCGAAGACCTTGTCGAACGCCGCCACTGTGACGGTGCTATCGATGATTTCGACAGTAATGGGCATGCCCATGAGGAGACGAGTCTGTTTCATGAATGAGTTATGGCAGTTTTGAGCGCGGCATCCAGTGACATCATAAAGCCTTCGCTGGTCAGCGTGGCGCCAGAGATAATGTTGACATTGGCACTTTGTGCTTGAATGGCTTCCTGCTGCAGGTAGGGCATGGCGATATTATTAATGCGCTGGGAAGTGCGGCGGTCACTGGGATATTGCAGGAAGTTGACATTGGCGATCTTGCCGTTTTTCACATTGACCTGGACTGCCACAAGACCATAATAGACATCGACCTGTGGACCATTGTAGGTGCCGTCTTTATATAGAATTTGATTGCCTGTGACTGGCTGCTGACTTATGGGGGCAGATTGAGCTGGTTGGAGCACTCGCCCTTCATCATCGGATGAAATATTGTTGCGCGGAGCTACCAGGTTGGCTGGGGCAGCCGTTTGGTTCAACGCCGAATCGGGATTTGAGAAACGCTGATGGACCACATAGGCGACAAACGTGATCACCACGAAGCTGGAGAGAAAAAGCTTTTTGAGCGCCTGACCAAGATTGATGGGTTGTTGAAATTGATTTTTTGCCATGTCGATTCCTTTTCTTATTGATAAAGGAATGATAGCGATGGGAAGTGAAGAAAGGCTTAAACAAATGTGTTTAAATTATGGGGATTGTAGTGATGTTGATGATACCAATACTGAATACACAATCGGGATGGACATTTTAGTGTCCATCCCGATTGTGTATTCAGTTGCTTCTTGAAGATCGTGATCTTGATCAGCTATGTTTTGTTGGAGAGCCTGTGCGCGCGTTTCTGGCGATACATGATCTCATCAGCCTGCCTCAGGACGTTCATTAATAATGGGGCGTTTCCCTCGGTTGTGCTGGCGCCGACCGAAATATAGATGGGTGATTCTGGGTAGGTAGTATTATCCTTTTGTAGAATATCCTGAAGCCGGTGCAGTGCATCTGCTACCGCTGTTGTATTCGTATTGGGTAGGAGCACCGCAAACTCATCCCCGCCGGTGCGTGCAATAACATCTTCGGCGCGAAAGGTGGTTGTCAGTATTTGCGCGATACGCTTGAGGACTGCATCGCCAGCCGGATGACCTTTGTGATCAATAATAGACTTTATCCGAAATAATAATTGGTCATAGTTTCAGA
>JBDTWO010000037.1:0-31156 GCA_040006635.1 Chloroflexota bacterium | reverse complement strand
AACATGCCAAAGAGCTGGGCAATGAAGTACCCAAGGTGCCGCTCATTTTTCTCAAACCACCTTCCTCGATCATCTCGAACGGCGAGACGATCATCCTGCCAACGCAATCAACTCAGGTTGAGCATGAAGCGGAGTTGGTCGTCGTCATCGGCAAACGCGGACGCCACGTCGCAGCCGAGAATGCGAAGAAAGTTATTCTGGGGTACACCATTGGCAATGACGTCACCGCCCGCGACCTGCAAAAATCAGACGATCAATGGACGCGCGCCAAAGGCTTCGATACGTTCTGTTCGTTCGGTCCATGGATCGATACGGATTTCGATCCGTCTGATGCAGTCATCACCTGCCGTGTGAACGGGCAAATGCGGCAGATGGCATCCACACGCGATATGGTCTTCAATGTGGGCGTGTTGATCGCCTTCATCTCATCTGTGATGACATTGGAGCCGGGCGATCTGATCTTTACCGGCACACCTTCAGGCGTGGGCGAGTTGAAGGATGGCGATGAAGTCTCCGTTGAACTTGAAGGGCTGGGCATTATCAAAAATAAAGTTAAAGCCGAGAAGCGGTAACCTAGGAAGCAGGCAATCAAATGCGCATCACAAAATATCTACATACTGACCAAGAACTTATTGTTCGTTTTTTGGATATGCTGGGAGTGGGGTCATCTATGTTGAGCGGCAACAAACGTGCCCGCCCAGGATTTTTTATTTTTGCGCACAGCTTTATGCATGAATATATTGAAGAGAGCTTTTTCAAAAAAGAAGAATTTCTTTTCAAGGCGTTGGAAGATAGCGGCTTTCCTACCGAAGAAGGTCCAATTGTGGCGATGCAGGCAGAACAGGTAAAGAGTCGCGAATCGGCTGAGCATATGTTCAATGCCGCCAAGGGCTGGCAGAGCGGGGATGATGAGGCGCGCGGCGAAGTCGGTTGGGCGGCCAGCGAATATTCGTTGACAATGCGCCAGCACCTGGACCGACTCAACAATCGGATCTTTCCCTTGCTTGAGCAGAACATGTCCACGGAAGATGAGCACAAAATCTCTGAAGGCTTGAACAAGATCACTTTCGAAATGAGCATGCTCGGTGATGAAGACAAATATACCAAGTTGATCCAGTCACTGGATGAAGAACTCAAGGATTGGAAATAATCAATCATGCGCATCAACAAAAAAGGCAGACACGATGTCTGCCTTTTTTGTTGCCCAATCCAGAAGGTTAGTGTGGATACTAGCCAAAAGAATAGGTGCGTTTGCTTGACTCTTATGATCGATCGCGATAATATTTCGATATCAAAATATTTGATATCGAAAGAGATTGATATGCCCACCCATTTCACTGGAACCCGCGCAGAGATGCGCACGCTCGATACTTTCATCAAGTTGTCTCGCTGTACCAACTCGCTCTTTACGCGCCTCTTGGAGCGCAACACACTCGGAGATATTACGCCCTCGCAGTTCGCAGTCCTAGAGGCGCTCTATCACCTTGGCTCGATGACGCAAGGCGAAGTGAGCACGAAGGTGCTGAAGAGTGGCAGCAATATGACGACGGTCATAGACAACCTCGAGCGGGATGGGCTGGTCCGACGCGAACGCGACGCGAAAGACCGCAGAGTGATAAATATTCATTTGACAGAGGCCGGCTCGGGGAAGATTGAAGCGGTGCTTCCAGGTCACATCGCAGCGTTGGTGGAAGAGTTCAGCATTCTATCCGCAAGTGAACAGCAGACGCTCGGTGAGTTGTGCAAGAAGTTGGGCAAGGGCTGGGAGTCCGAATGAGCGTCAAAGGTGCGCAGGCATCCATCACAAAGGCTGTGACGACGTGGGACGGCGTGAGCGCTGCGCCGCATCGCTTTGGCGGCGTGGAGTATGTGATCGGTAAACGTGAGGTCGGGCATATTCACGGCGATCACATGGTGGATATCCCCTTCCCGAAAAAAGTGCGTGATGAGATCGTTGCCGCAGGGCGCGCGCAGCCTCACCATATTTTGCCGGAGACCGGCTGGGTGAGTTTTTATCTGCGGCAGGATGATGATGTGGAGAAGGCGATCACTCTGCTTCATGAAAGTTATCAGATCGCACAAAAACAAAAATCAAAAACTATAGAGGTAGAAAATGAACAATAAAATCATTGCCGTAACAGGCGCAACCGGACAACAGGGCGGAGCCGTCGCAAGAAAACTTTTGGCAGAAGGCTGGCAGGTGCGCGCGTTGACCCGCGATATCAACAAGCCTGCCGCGCAGGAATTGAAAGCCCTCGGCGCGGAACTCTTCGCCGGTGATATGGATAACCGCGCTGAGCTCGACGCCGCTTTCAAAGGTGCGTATGGTGTCTTCAGTGTGCAGAATTATTGGCTGCCCACGGTTGGTTTTGAAAATGAAATCAAACAAGGCAAACTAGTGGCGGATGCTGCCAAAGCCGCAGGCGTGCAACATCTTGTATATTCTTCGGTTGGTTCCGCTCATCGCGGCATGGGACAGAAACACTTCGAGAGCAAATGGATCATCGAACAATATATCCACACTCTCAGTTTGCCCTTCACCATTTTGCGTCCCGTGTTCTTCATGGATAATCACAACTGGAGCCGTGCTTATATTTTGAGCGGCACTTACACTGGCATGGGTTTGCGCCCTGAAAAAGGAGTGCAGAGCATTGCCGTCGAAGATATTGCTGCATTTGCTGCGCTCGCTTTTGCGGATGCCAAATCCTATAACGGCAAGACGCTCGAACTCGCTGGCGACGAATTGACCGAAACCCAAACTGCGGAGGTCTTTAGCAAGATCATCGGTCGCACCGTGACTCTGGCTGCGCCAACTCCTGGTCAAAGCTGGGCACCGGAAGAAGAGGCAAAGGCCGCCTTCAACTTCTTCAATGGCGAAGGCTATGATGCGGATATCGCTGCGCTTCGCAAACTTCACCCGGGCTTGCTCAGCTTCGAGCAATATCTGCGTAAGAATGGCTGGGAGAACCAACAGCCGATCCCGATGCCTACGAATGCGGGTTGGGGATAATAATATTGTAGGGGCGAAGCAATGCTTCGCCCCTACGGTTACATAAAATTATGTTCACCGAAAAAGAGATTGCTTACATTAACTCCCAGCATCTCGCACGGCTGGCGACGGTATCAAAATCCATGCAACCCGATGTCGCGCCGGTGGGATTCCGCTTCGACGGCGAAACATTCTTCATCACCGGCTTTGACATTACCAAGACCTTCAAATATAAGAATGTGAAAGCAGGGAACGACTTGGTCTCGCTGGTGATCGATGATCTGGCATCTATCCAACCATGGCAGGCGCGCGGGATCAAGATCCACGGCAAAGCGGAGATCGTTGATGCCAACGGTCGTGCGTCACTGATTGTTCATCCAATCCGCTTGTGGAGCTGGGGTGTGGACGGTGAAGCCTTCAAGGATGGGAAGCCGGTCAGTCGCAAAGCAACACGCAAAGCAGCATAATCATTTACCAGGCAGTAGCGACGGAGAAAGTACGTCACATGACGTACTTTCTCCGTCGCTTATTTTACGGGGGAAAAAGTGACAAATATCCATTGCCCAAAAATTATATATAATTTACAATGTCACGCATTGTGACAAACGGAGATTTTCTATGCAAGCCTTTGAACTCGCCCAACTGATCTCTGACCGGGAAGTTAGCGGCAAACGCTATCTTGAGTTTCTCAAAGTACCCGACCTCAGCATGGGACTGTACGTCCTCCCTGCTGGCGGGGTGGATCCCCAATCACCGCACACGGAGGATGAGGTCTATTATGTGGCTAGCGGACGGGCGCAGATCAAAGTCGCAGACGAGGATCGCGCAGTGCAGGCAGGTTCGATTGTGTATGTGGCGAAGAACGTGGAGCATCGCTTCCATTCGATTGAAGAACAGTTGACGGTGATTGTCTTCTTCGCGCCAGCAGAATATTCGATGATGGAGAAAAAATGAATCTTGCGGCAATCGTTACTCAATTTGGATATCCCGCGCTTGTCGTAGGTATGCTGCTTGAAGGAGAAACCATGTTGGTGCTCGGCTCTTTCATGGCACATCGAGGGTATTTGAATTTACCGGTAGTGATTCTCATTGGAGCGATCGTTGCCTTTGCTTCGGACCAGTTTTTCTTTTGGATGGGGCGCACAAAGGGCAGTCAATTTCTTGAAAGCAGACCGGCGTGGAGACCAAATGTAGAAAAGGCAAAGTCACTGCTGGGCAGGAATACAAACCTGCTCTTTCTTGGAATGAGATTCATGTATGGCTTGCGGACTGTCATGGCGTTTGTGATCGGGATGTCCAAGTTTGACCCAAAAAAATTCGTGCCTTTAAATTTGATTGGAGCATTCCTCTGGGCATTGACTTTTGGTCTGGCGGGTCAATTGATCGGACAATTGATGGCGGATATTTTTGAAGACGTCAAAGAATATGAACTCATGATCGCGATAGGGATCGTTCTCGTTGGGACTGGTATTTGGATGTACAGCCATTATATGAATAAGCTCAAACCAACATGATGGAATCTTCTTCATGCCTGTAGAGCACACCAATAAATTTGGAGGACCAGACAAATGGAAAAGCAAGATGATTTATTTGATTGGAAACATTTAACATTGTGGCGGATTTCCTCGTCGGCAAACATATTTTCTCTTATTGTAGTTGCTATTTATATGCTTGCCGCTATAGGTCAAGGATTTCAATACAACACATTCGCACAAAATCAATACCAAACGAATTTAATGGGCTTGTTTTCCAAAGCACCTTTTTACATTTTTGATTTTCCTTTACAGATTGCGAAAACACTTATGCAAGGGCTAATATATTATCTTGTATTAAAAGGCGTAGCTCTTGGTCTTAAGATGATCGTCGAAACTGATATCAATTATAGAGAAAAAAAGATTGAAGAGGGTGAAGAATGAAAAGGGAATTTCGAGAACAAATCTACATGGAGCTTGATCTCAGAGAAACTGATGACCTAGTAGATATCTGGCAAACTAATGACCGCGTGGAATGGTCCGATATTGCGTTTGAAATTATCAAGGAAATCTTGAACAAGCGAATTGGCGAAGTCCCTACACAGAACGAGCCAATCCTTGAACACGAAGAAATTATTCAAGAGGATGACAAGCTCGAAGACTGGGAAACAAATTTATTGGATGATGAAGAGCAACCAGAGTTTTATGATGTACTCAATATCTTGAAGCTCAAAGACAATATAAACAAAGTAGCTAGTGCAGTGATTGTTATTTATGTTTTTCTTGGCTTACTAAACCTTCAGTTTGTAAGAATGCTTTTTCAAGGCACTGTTCTGTCATTATCTGGAATAGTACAAACTGTTCCAAATATACTTGTTACATTATTTAGTACGGGATTGTCAATTATTGTTTCGTACTATCCTCTTAAAGCATTAGCTCAAATTTTGCGAATATTAATGGAAATAGAATTCAACAGCCGAAAGGTCAAATAATTTATGCTCCAACTAAAAAACACCCCCTTCCACGAACGGACGTCCGCGTTGTGCCAGCCGCAGAATTGGCGCAGGTGGGCGGGCTATTTTGTCGTCGGCTCGTATGAGCACGTAGTGGACCGTGAGTATTGGGCGATCCGCAATTCGGCGGCGTTGATCGATGTCTCGCCGTTGATGAAGTACATGCTCAAGGGCAGGGATGCGGCGGCGCTTCTGCACCGCGTCACCACACGCAATATTCACAAGCTGAGCGTGGGACAAGTCTATTACACGGGCTGGTGCGATGACGAAGGCAAGCTGATCGATGACGGCACGGTCGCGCGGCTCGATGAGACGACTTTCCGTTTGACGGCGGCGGAACCAAACCTGCGCTGGTTGATGCTGAACGCGGTGGGACTCGATGTGCAGATCACCGAAGTCACTGACAGCGTGGCGTCGCTTAGTTTACAAGGACCCAACTCACGGGTAATTTTGAATCGCGTGTGTGAGTCCAATCTCGATAGGTTGAAGTATTTCCGTCTGATGAAGAATATGCTTGGCGGAGTCGAAGTCACGATCTCACGCACGGGCTATACGGGTGATCTCGGTTATGAGATCTGGATGGATGCGAAGGACGCGCTCAAGGTGTGGGATGCGTTGATCGCGGCGGGCGACGACTATGGCATTACGCCCGTGGGCATTCTCGCGCTTGATATGGCGCGCGTGGAAGCGGGCTTGTTCATGCTCGATGTGGATTACACGTCCGCGAGCCATGCATGGATCGAGAGTCAGAAGTCGTCGCCGTTTGAGTTGGGACTCGATTGGACGGTGGCGCTGGATAAGCCAGGTTACTTCGTGGGGCGTAGGGCGCTCGAACGTGAGAAGAAGGAAGGTTCGGCGTGGAAGATGGTCGGGCTTGAGATCGATTGGGTGGGCATGGAACAGGTGTATGCCGCAGTGGGCTTGCCCCCGCAAGTGCCTGGCTCGGCAGTGCGAGCGAGTTTGCCTGTGATGGTTGGCAACGTTCAGGTTGGATACGCATCCACTTCAAGTTGGTCGCCACTGTTGAAGAAGTACATCGCGCTCGCGCACATCCAGAAGCCGTATTATGAACTCGGCACGGACGTGCGCATGGAGATCACGGTGGAACATCAACGCAAGCTCGCACCTGCGAAGGTAGTCAAGCTGCCGTTCTATGAGCCTGAGTGGAAGAAGAAGTAATTTTGCCATAGTTCAGAAAAAATTTACCGCTAAGAGCGCAAAGTGCGCGAAGGTTTTTAAAGATTTTTCTTGGCGTTCTTAGCGCGCTTCGCGGTTCAAAAAAAGGAATTATCCATGACACAAAATAATTACGATGCAATCATCATCGGCGGTGGACACAACGGACTGGTCGCTGCGGCATATCTGGCGCGGGCGGGTAAGAAAGTTGTGGTGCTCGAGCGCAGACATATGGTCGGCGGGGCGACGATCACCGAAGAGATCATCCCTGGCTTCAAGTTCACGGAGTTCTCGTATGTGGTCAGTTTATTGCGACCCGAGATCATCCGCGACTTGAAGCTTCCGCAACACGGGTTGAAAATTTTGCCATTGCCGAGCACTTTCACGCCCATGGACAACGGCGATTACATCGCAGGCTGGGACGATCACGATCTGACCCGCCGTGAAATTTATCGTCACTCACCCAAGGATGCGGAAGCCTACGATGAATATGGACGCCGCATGGCGCGGCTTGCGAAAGCCATCAAGCCTATCTTGAGTATCATTCCGCCCAACCCAACTTCGCTGAGTCCAAAAGATTTGATGGGCTTGCTCAAGCTTGGTCAATTCGCTTCGACGCTGACCGAAAAAGAATTGTATGGTCTCGCCAAGATCATGACCCAATCCGCGGCGGACATGCTCGAAGAATGGTTCGAGACCGATGCTTTGCTCGGCACAAAATCCGCCAGCGGGATCATCGGCACGTTTTTGGGTCCGCGTTCGCCGAGCACTGCGTATGTGTTACTCCATCATTACATGGGCGAGATTGACGGCGCCTTCCGCGCGTGGGGTTTTGCCAAAGGCGGCACAGGCGGTATTGCCGAATCCATTGCGAGTTCGGCGCGCGCGTTCGGGGCTGAGATCAGAGTCAATAGTACGGTGAAGCAGGTCATCGTCAAGAATGAACGCGCAGTTGGAGTCGCACTCGAAAATGGCGATGAGATTTATGCCAAGGTGACGCTTTCATCCGCTGATCCCTTCGTCACATTCTTGAAATTGGTGGAAGCCAAACATCTGCCCGACGATCTCATCCATTCCATCCAAAAATTTCGCACGCGCGGCTCATCGGGCAAGGTCAACATCGCATTGAGCGAACTTCCGCGCTTCACTGCGTTGCCCGACGAAAACGTTCTGTATCGCGGCGCGGTTTCGATCAGCCCGAGCATTGATTACATCGAGCGCGCCTACGACGACGCGAAGTATGGGCGCTTTGCGAAAGAGCCGTACGTCGATATGATCTTCCCATCGATGATCGACCCCGATATGGCGCCGCCCGGCAAACATGTGATGTCGTGCTTCGTGCAATACGCGCCGTATGATCTCGAAGGCGGTTGGGACGATGCCAAGCGCGAAGCCTTTGGCGAGTCGGTCATCGCCACCATCGAACGCTACGCGCCGAACATCCGCCGCGCCATTATTGGCAAGCAGGTCATCACGCCCGTGGATATCGAACGCATCGCAGGCATCACGGGCGGCAACATCTTCCACGGCGAATTGCTTTTGCATCAACTCTTCTTCATGCGCCCCGCCACGCAATGGTCAAGTTTCCGCACCCCGCTCAACGGCTATTACCTCGCGGGCTCGGGCGCACATCCAGGCGGCGGCATCATGGGCGCACCTGGTAAATTCGCGGCAGAACTTGCATTGAAGGATTTGGGATAGTTAACCACTGAGACACAGAGTATTTTATTGCGGATGAAAAGCCGTTTCGTTCTTAGCCGACGGCTGGTTCTGTCCAACAATCCTTTTCCATTGCTTTAGCTTTTATACGAGTCACAATGCCAAACGATATTGACAAACATCTACAGATTGCCATTGCTGAAGTTGAAGCACACCCTGAGCATTGGTTCTTACCGATCAATCGTCGCGCCTTATATAAAGCGCTAGATCCTGATAAATCCATTCCCATACATTTGCATATTAGACCTTGGTTGGATTTATATACTTCCCAATATATTCTTCCATTATGGGAGCCAATTATTCATGACCCCCAAAATTATTGGAAAGATTATTATCATGTACCGTCGCAGATGATTTCCTTCTTGGAAGAAATTCTACATGGTTCTTTAGACAAGGAATCTATTTCAGAATTAGCATATCACTGGGCGGAAGTTCAAGGTCTTACTGGGGAAATGTCCTCATCTGAATTCTATAACGCGTGGTGCGTTTATAAAGCTGCGCTCAAGGGATTGCTTTATGTTCTAGGCGATGATGCATTTAGCGAAGCATATAACTTTTCTAGAACAATAACACAAATAGATGACACATACGGTGATACTGCCAATTTTGCTGCCATTGCATATGCAGGTGGTGAATGGCATCCAGATGAACCTTTGTATGAAGAGACGCGAGTTTTCGGAAGTTGGAACACGGATTTAGATAGCGTTCGTGCAAAACGTCTCCAATTTTGGAAGTGGTGGTTGCTAGAAGCGATCCCTTGGGCTCGTGAACAAACTCAAAAGTTTCAATCAATATAACAAGAGGAATAATTCATGGCTACAAATCCTTATGATTACATCATCATTGGCACAGGGCAGGGCGACCTCACCCCTACCCCCTCTACCCTTACGGGCACACATCCTAAAAGGAGAGGGGAATCGTTGCTCCAAAAACAAAGCCATCGCTTTGTCAACGAGGGCTTACTACCAGACTGCGACTTCCAATTTTTCGATTTCACCGAAATGCGCGTCTCGTGAAACCAGGGTCAAACTATGTTGAACAGCAATTGCTGCTATCCAAATATCATTTTCAGGAATGGGATGCCCCTTGATGCGCAGAGTATTCTTGATTTCTCCATATATGCGGGCGGTTTCCGTATCGCATCCAAGAATCACACTGCTGGATGCCAGGTCTTCAATCCGCGTGAGATTTTCTTTGGAACGAGTAGATTTATGAGCGCCATAAAACAATTCGCCGATGACCACGTTTGGAATAAAGACTTCTTCGGTTTTGGAAAGATTGTCTTTAACAGACGCGTCATCGGCGAACAAGGCAATCACGATATTGGTGTCCAGCAGAACCTTACCACTCATTCGTATCCACCTGCTCACAACCCTGTTCAATGGTCTCTCGCATCACTTGGATATCGCCTATTGGAATTGTCCCAGCAAAGCGAAGAAGTTGTACGCCAGCCACGCCGTGAGGATTTGATGTTGCTAGCGTGCGTGTAAACTCCAATACCCGCCACTGTAATTCCTGTGGTAGGAACTTTAGTTGTTCGATTACTTTTTCAACAATAGAAGTGTTCATTTCGACCTCCTGCCAGTCACGGCTGTCAGTTCAATAGCACAATTATATCCGAATAAGGAAATACACATGACAAATCACCACGACACCATCATCATCGGCGCGGGGCATAACGGACTGGTCGCTGCGGCATATCTTGCGAAGAAGGGCAAAAAAGTTTTAGTCCTTGAACGGCGTGACATCGTCGGCGGGCAGGTCGTCACCGAATCTTTTGGAGATGGCTTCACCGTTGACTCCCTCCACGCAGGCGGGATGTTACGTCCCGACATCATCAAGGACTTGAAACTCTCGCTTCCTGCTGTTAGTGAGAGAAAGCCTTTCATCTCGCTTCAAGCGGATTCAAATCATCTTGTCTTTGACCCTGATCCAACCAAAGCCGCTGAGTCCATCAAACGCTTCTCCGCAAAAGACGCCGCGAACTGGAAGCCTTTCATCGACTTTATGGACAAAACCTCGCGCTTTATTCACACAGCCAATTCGACCATCATGCCGCGCCTGCCCAAAGGCTTCAACCTCAGCGAAGGCATGGACCTCGCCAACCTCGGCATTGACCTGCGCATGTTCGGCGGCAAGGATATGATGCGCATCATCCGCGGCATCCCCATGACCGCCGACGAATTCGTGGACGAATGGTTCGAGTCCGATGTGGTCAAAGCCGCAGTCGCCTCGCTTGGTATTCATGGCTTCACCCTTGGAGTCTTTGGCGCAGGCACTGGCTATACTCTGATGCACAACTGGGCGAATCGCGGTGGTCTGTCGCATGCCTCTGTAGAAGGCGGCGTTGGAAAGATCACGGAAGCGCTTGCGAATGCAGTGAAATCCTTCGGCGGTGAAATTCGCACAGGTGCAGAAGTAAAGAAAATCATTATTAAAGATATCCGTGCCACGGGCGTTGTGCTTTCCAATGGCGAAGAGATTTCGGCAGACAACGTCATCTCCGCTGCTGACCCGAAGCATACTTTCCTACAACTCGTTGGCGCAATGGAATTACCGCCCGAATTTGTATGGAACGTCCAATCCATCAAAATGCGCGGATCAGCGGCGAAAGTCCATTTGCTGACTGACGGCAAACACGGCATCCCGGATGGGACGGTGGCTCTTGCGCCTTCTATCAAATATTTGGAAAAAGCCTACGATGCAGCGAAGTATCATCAAATCTCTGAGAAGCCGTATCTTGAAGTGACAACTTCAGTAAATGGTGTGGTTTCTATTCATTTTCAATATGCACCTTATGAATTGAAGGATAGCAATTGGCAGGTTGAAGGTTTGAAAGTTGAAAAGTTGGCAATTGATACGCTTGCGGAGTATTTCGTAAATCTAAAATCGTCAATCGTAAACACCAAGACCATCACACCACTTGATATGGAATCCACCTACGGTCTCACTGAAGGTGACCTCAACCACGGTCAACTTATGCTCGACCAATTCATGTTCATGCGTCCCATTCCAGGCTGGTCGAATCATAAGACGCCAATTGATAATTTATATCTCTGCGGCAGCGGCGTCCACGGCGGAGGCGGAGTCAGCGGCGTAAGTGGCAGGAATGTTATAAAGGTTTTGAAGTAAAATCGGCGATATAGATTCAAGGAGAAAGAAAATGAAACGTTTATTGATTTTCGGGTTGATGCTTGTTTTGCTCGCCGCTTGTGATAGCAAACCAGCCTATACCGACAACGGAAACCCAGGACAAATCAAAGCAGTCGCTTTCTATGATGATAATAAAAACGGTGCAATGGATGACAGCGAGGCAGGCGCGCCGCAACGCGTCGCTATTTCACAGGAAGTTTCCTGTCCACCCACAAGTACGCCAAATTACGTTCAGACCGACACAGACGGAGCGGTTTTATTTAAAGATCTAAAACCTGGAATGTATTGTGTATTCGTTGACAATGGATATGGATTAACCACTAAGATGACTTTAGATGTTTATGTAAGCAGTGACCAGGTGACAACGGTCGTGTTCGGAATTGTCAAACCATAAGACGCAACCTCTATCTCTGCGGAAGCAGAGTCCAAGGCGGAGGCGGCGCAAGCGGACGGAATGTAGTGAAGATGTTGAAATAAAAAAAGCAGGTCACGCAAAAACGTGACCTGCTTTTTTGTGTGCACGCAATCGCAATTGGGTCATTCATCTAATTTGGAAATCCGCGCCACAACCGACCAAAGTTTTTCGCGAGTGGATGTATCCAGCGCGGCTGGAGACCATTCCGCTGGTGGCGCCGGTGATCAAAACAATCTTGTTTTGCATTACTCCTCTTTCATTCCCGAAGACAATTCAGGGATAACGAACATGAACGGCATGATCATGATCTGTGCCAAGGTGATCGGCACCCATACAAATGCCAGCGCGGCAGAAGCCAGATTGATGACGACCGCCATACGGTCCTGGTTGATGCGCTTTTTCTTTTCCGCATCGGAGAGTTTATTTGGAGCAAGGTCAGTGTCTACAAAAGCGTATTTCCAAAACTTCCCCAAAATCAGCGCGGACAAAGCCATATTTAGCGGGTACAACGCTACCACATACGGGTTGGATGGATAGTCGCCGATGAAAGCGGTGATGAATGGAAAGAGACATGCAGAAAAAAGCATTGCGACATTCAGCCACAAAAATATCGAATCCACTTTATGGACTTTGTGGACGATATGATGATGGTTGACCCAGAAGATAGCAATGATGAAGAAGCTGAACAGAAAACTGATGAACTTCGGCGCGAGGATTTTCAGCGCGGCGAGGAACACAACAAAGGAACTGTTTTCTAATTCAGGGACGTGTAATTCAAGTACAAGAATAGTCAAGATGATAGCGAAGGTGCCATCGCTAAAGGCTTCGAGACGGGTTTTGGTCATGGGTGACTCCTGGTTGTAGCACGAGATTTACTCGTGAGCTGCGACACTGCGGAGCGTGTCGCAGTACGCGCCAATGTAATGACGTGTTCGGGACAAGCCTTCACATACAGTCTGCTATATAAAAAAGTTGACAGTCGCTCGCATTAGAGTGACTGTCAATAAAGAAACAATTTGAAATGCCCGATTGATCAGTGCTTGTCTCTCTCACCGACAATTTTGAACATAGTGACGATCACAAATACTTCAGCCGCAAATATGACAATGGAAACAACCGCGCCGACGCCGAAATTCCCAGAGACAATGCTAATGACAGCGTCCTGCAATTCCACCAATGCCCTGACGATGGTCATAATGGCAATGGTTTCAGGGACGCCCACGTTGGCAACGATCATCAACGCCAGACCAATTGCCAAATTCCGCGCCGCAAATTGATAGCTTGCATATCTCGCGGCTTCTCCAGCCAGGTCAATGCCTGTGCTGCTATTTTGGAACAAAGCAGAAGCGCCGAAGTAATTGGATACGCCAAAGGCGATGTTGGCAAGCGCCAGTAAGCCTACAAAAATCCGCACCCATTTTGGAACAAGTTTAGCGGCATCACTCATGACGAATCTCCTTTTAGAAAGTTTGATGTAATTTTTTGATTGAATTAAACACATTCAAGTTTCACAGTATTTTATGGAAGAATTCCATGCGCATGGAACTGAAGTCTATTGCCGATGCATAGGTTTTAAGACTCTCGGGCAGTTCTTTTTTCAGTGAAGCCAAAAAAGCTTCCATGTTTTTTTTGGTGTCAAAACGGAGGATAATGATCCATTCATTGTTTTCGGCTTTGAAAAGTTCCCTGCCGAGATAGCCTTTTGCTGATTTGATTTCACCATTGCGAACTTTTTGTTCGGCTTCGATAAACTGCTCGTCGTTAAAACCTTCTTTCAGTTTAAATTTGGCGATTTCGATGTATTCTGTTTTATTTTCCATTCAAGTTCCTAATAAATTGCTCCGCTCCTGAGCGTTACTTTAGGCTTGGGAGCGGAGCATGCGTGAGGCGAGATGGTTGGAATCCTATCTTCGCGCCAACCTAATTACTCGCTCACAATCTCGTGAAAGCTGGCGGACAGGCTGCTCATGTTAATCATTGACATGAAGCTACGGGAAATGTCACCCGTGTCCGACTTACCCGCATTATGGGCGCTTTCCATGTCGGTATAACGCAGAACCAATAACCACTCGCCATCGTCCGAACGAGTAGCCTCACGACGCTTTAAGCCTGGCAGTTTCGGAGCCACTTCGCGCTGAAAACGCTCATTCAGCGCCCGAAACTCATTCTCATTCACGCCATCGTTTAAGTGAAACCGAACAATTTGAATTGTTGCCATTCTATGCTCCTTTAGTTATGGTAAAATTTATGTGACTAATCACCTAAAATGTATTATATGTGCGTAATCACCTAATTGTCAAGAGCGAAAAGGAGATTCTCTATGGGAGACGGATTTACAGAAATTGAGCAAAATGCCTGGGGTGGTTTTTTGGGAACGTATGCGCGGATGAACCGCATGATCGAAGAAGATCTGCAGTCTCATTCACACATCACGCACGTGGAGTTTGAAATCTTATTACGCCTCTCGTGGAGTGAAAATAAAAAAATGCGGATTCAGGATTTGGCGGCAGAAAGCATCCTCACCCGCAGTGGAGTCAGCCGCGTGGTGGAGCGACTCGAAAAGGCAGGTCTGGTCACGCGCGAGGAAGCCAGCGAAGACCGCCGCGGCGCATACGCAGTGCTGACAAAAGATGGGGAGACCAGGTTTCAAAAGGCCGTGCAGGCACACGTTGAATTTGTGAGGCAGAACTTTCTCAGCTTGTTTAATGATAAAGAATTGAATCAGATGTCGGCGTTTTGGAAGCGGCTGGAATAGATTATGCCTGATTCCCCAGCTGGTCGAATCCCAAAACGCCGATTGATAATTTCTATCTCTACGGCAGCGGAGTCCACGACGGCGGAGGTGGAGTCAGCGGCGCAAGCGGGCGGAATGTGGTAAAAACGATGAAGTAGAAACAAATACTTTATCAGAAGAGGAGATATCGGATGAAACGTTTGGTAATATTTGGATTAATCCTTGTCCTACTTACTGCTTGCGGTAAAAGTGAACCGCCTTATACTGACAATGGTCACCCCGGACAGATTAAGGCAGTTGTCTTTTTTGATGATAACAAGAATGGGACCATGGATAACAATGAGGCAGGAGCGCCGCAGCGGGTAGCGACCACACGGGAGGTTACTTGTACACCCGCCCAGCCCAATTTCGTTCCCACTGATGCAAACGGTGAAGTTCTTTTCAAGGATTTGAAACCGGGTAAATATTGTGTTTTTATCGATAATGGATATGGCATGACAACACCTATTCAGTTACAGGTGTATGTAAGCAGCGATCTGGTCACTACTGTGATGTTCGGCGTTGTTAAAGAACAATGAAACTTAATTGATAATCTCTATCTCTGCAGCAGCGGCGTCAGCGGCGCAAGCGGACGGAATGTCGTGAAGGTGTTGAAGGGCTAGATTTTTTGGAGAAAGCAAATAGCGATCACATCATGCAGATTTAAAAAGACTCTCCCAATGCCGGGAGAGTCTTTTAGTTAGATGTTGTTTATGCCGTCTTCGGTCGCATGGCGGTATAGAGCAAATAGGCACCCGCCAAGATGATCGCCACGGGCCAGAACATCTCGGTGTAGGCGGCGAAGAAAACGGAACCAACTGCCAGCGCGGCGAGTATGATCGTCACGATCTTTGCCCAGGGTTTTGCATTCCGCAGCCAAACGATTGCGAAGGTGACTGCAAGTCCGCCCATTAAAAGCGCATTGGAATAGGCGCCGGTCTGCTCATCACGGATCCATCCGGCAATGCCGAGTGTGGCAATGACTACCAGAGTCGTCATCACACCCGCAGGAATGATCGCCCACCAATTTTCAGCACTGTGGAAGTAAACGAAAAAGAAAGGCAACGCGACAGCAAGCAGGAAGACCGAGCCAAAATAAGCCGCCGTATCTCCCCCGCCAGAAGAGAGGGCAGGCGCAATGGATAACACGCCCATGATATACGCAACGAGCAGTGCCCAGGTCCGAGTGCGGTTGGTCAAATACACTACCAGGAAAATAAGTGCAATCATGAACAGGAACAATGAACCGATCCATTCACCACCGACATTATCCACCAACAACGTGACTACCGCCAGGAACAGCATGATGCCGCCGGGAATCAATGCCCACCAGTTGCGCGCGCGGTCAGCGAGATATGCGGCAACAAATGGGATGAGTAATCCAAAGAAGAGCGGCGACCCGATGGCAGCGTTGTCATAACCAGAGGTTGCCAATGCAACGATGACAGCCAGCCCGCCAAAAATACCGGCGGGGAACAGCCAACCCCACTCCTTGAATCCGCTCGTTGCATAACTGACGAATCCCACCAGACTGATCAACGCAAAGACCCACATCCAGGCACTATCCGGGAGTTGGTTCATGTAACCGAGCTGTTGAGCCAGTGCCACACCACCGCCAATGATCAACAACAACCCCCAAAAGAGACCTGATTTATTGACCTTCATAGCAAACCTCCTTTTAATTTTCTATAAATAGTATACGCTTTTTCGCAACGAATGTTTCATGCAATCGAGGATTTTTTCTTTTGATAACACACCGTCCCGAAGGCTTGAAAATCTTGTTGAGTTATTCAAACCTTCGGGACGGTTTGAATTACATATCCATCTTCCGAAAACGCCAGACTGCCAGCACAAAAAATCCCAGCGCATATGCGGTCAATATCAACGTCGGCATCCATGCGGATTCGAGTCCCAGTCCACGCATCAGGATATTTTGGTAGCCGGTCATCGCCCACGCGGAGGGCATGAGTTTACCGATCAGCGCAAACGCGCCGCTGCTGACTTCCAGCGGGAACCATGTCCCGCCCAACGCCGAGAGAATGAACATTGCCATAAGCGCGAACAAGACCACCTGCGAATCATCCTTCGCCAGCGTGCCGATCAGCAAGCCCATTGCCGCTACCCATAGGCTGAGTGAAATAGAAACGAGCAGTGTGCCGAGCGGGGCATTCATATAATCCACGCTCACAGCCAGTTGTCCAAAGACCACCAGCAACGCGATCTGCAAGAACACCACGCCGAACATTGCCAACGTATGCCCCGCGATGATCTCCCACGCCCGCATCGAAGTGGACATCATGCGTTGCAGTGTACGCGTCTTGCGTTCCTGCACCAGGATCTGTCCCGAGGTCACGAGGCTCATGATCGCGAACTGCACCAAAATTCCGGGCGATGCCTGATTGTACGGATTGTCTCCATACCAATCGCCAAGAAAATCATTCTTCGCTAGCTGCACCTTGACCAGCGCAGCGCTATCAGATTTTGACCAGGCTTGGGAGGCAGAAGCAAACGTCTCGGTCAGTTCTGAAGCGTCGTTCGGTTTGCCAACGGTCTCTGCGCTGAGGCGCGCGATCTCCAGCGCACTCATCAATTGCGTGACAGGCGTCCGCAGTGATTGAAAGATGGATTGTCCCTGCGCAGAGTTTGTATCCGCGACGAGAGTCAACTGCGCCCCCGCTTCGCGCCCGCCCTGAACCTGCTCGCTGTATCCAACAGGCACCACCAACGCCCCAGCCACTTCACCCTTGCGCACGGATTCATCGACAGCCTCAGCGGCGAGCTCGACAAGTTTGACGGCATCCGAATTCGAGAGCATCTCGAATAATTGTTTCGATACATTTCCTTCGGGATCGTTGTTCACCCATCCAAGCGGGATGCGATTGTCTTTTGCCGCATCGCTATCTTTGCCGCTCTTGTAAGCAAAGCCCATAAAGAGCGTGAAGACGATCGGCATCGCAACCAGGAACAACAACACGCGTTTATCGCGGAATATTTGTGAAAGGTCTTTGAGGGCTAGATCTATGATTCTCATTTTCATTCTCCGTAGGGACGGGGTTCTCCCGCCCAGGGCGAGATGCCCTCGCCCCTACGCAATTATGCAAACCGCTTGCGGAACATCACCGCGCCGACGGCGAACATCACCACACCCATTGCAAACATCACAATGAATGGCACGATCAACTCGCTGACAGGTTGACCCGCGATCGAAAGTTTCCAGGCTTTGAGCACCCAGCCCTGCGGCGTGAAGTTACCCATCGTATTGAAAATATCAATTTTCATATTGGCGGTGAACAAACCACTGAGCATGCCAAGCATGGTCAAACCGCCGCCAAAGATGGGACCGGCCTGCTTGGTAGTCTTGATGAACGATACAAGCAGAACCGCCAACCCCACTGAAGCAAACATCTGACCCAACAAACTGAGCGTAAAGGAACCCGGCTCGCCCCAATTGATCTTGAACAGGTAATGACCCGCGATCAACAACACTGCGCCTTGAATAAGGACGGTGATGAACACAGCCAGGAACTTCCCCGCCAGGATCGTGGTGCGATCAGTCGGTGTTGTGAATAGGCGCTCCAGCGTACCTTCCTCTGCTTCCTGCAAAATGGACATCATCGCATACGCGCCGGTATAGAACGAGAAGAAGATCAACTGTCCCGACATGACCAAGCCCATCATAGTGCTAACTGAATCGGTCATATCACCATTTACCGCAGGCGCTTTCACCATCAGCGCGGCTTTCTCAGGAGCGTGGAACATCGCCCGTTGAAAATCAGCATACCAATTTGCGTAGCGTTTAAAAAATGTTGGCATACTCGCAGGGTCAACTGTTTTACCATTGACTGCCATACGTTCATTGACAACGCTATAGGCGATCCCGCCGCCTGCAACGCCATCCAATAACGAGGTGACCATATCACGTACCACCGTTGGTCCGATCGTCAACGTGGGGTCCTGAAGGATCGTGATGGCGGTGTCTGTTTTTCCTGCGAGATAATCTTCGGTAAATGTCGCTGGAATGATGACTGCCACGCCGATCTCCTGCGCATCCACTGCGGCATGCGCCGCGGCTTCATCGGCATAATCACTGGCGGTGAGCCATGACTTCACACTGTCATCGAAGAACATGCTGCGGATGGTTCCACCAAGCGGCGCTTCAAGCGGAGCATTCGCAGGCAATACATCCGCGTTGACCACGCCCACTTTGATTTCAGCAATGCTCATGGTTCCGCTGGAAATACTGCCGAAAGCAAAATAGATCAACCCGGTAAGCAACAACGGTGCGGCAATCGCCATGCCGATCAGGAACAGACTGCGTGTGGAACGGATGAGGTCTTTTAGAGCAATATCAAGAATTTTCATATCGTATCTCCGTAGGGGCGGGATCTCCCCGCCCTGGGCGAGAGGACCTCGCCCCTACCGATCAATCCCGCAACACCCTGCCCGTGAGATGCAGGAACACGGTCTCAAGATTCGGCTCCTTAATATCCACGGACGTGATCCGTACATTCGCTTTGGACGCCGCTTCGAATAAGCGTGGCAAAACCCGATTCGAGTCATCTACCAGCGCTGTGACCTTGCCATCCAGCGCATCGATTCTCGAAACGCCCTCGGTCACACGCCACACTGCCAGCACCTTCTCACCTTCCGTGTTGAGCGTCACGTCAATGCGCGTCTCCTCACCGACCATCTTGATCAACTCGTCGTGCGTGCCATACGCGATGACCTTGCCCTTGTCCATGATGGCGATGTGGTTCGAGAGTTCGGCGGCTTCTTCCATATAATGCGTGGTATACAGTACCGTCATGCCCTGTCGATTCAACTCTTTGACGTTATCCAAAATGTGACGGCGGCTCTGCGGATCAATACCCACAGTCGGCTCATCCATGATGATGACCGCAGGCTTATGCAGCAACGCCGCGCCGATGTTGACGCGCCGCTTCATCCCACCCGAAAATTTGGCGATGTGATCCTTCTGCCGGTCAGCCAGCCCGATGATTTCCAACACTTCATCCACACGTGCTTTCAACACTGCGCCGCGCAAGCCATACATCTTCCCCCAGAAAACCAAATTCTCGCGCGCCGAAAGATCGGGGTACAACGCAATATCCTGCGGCACCACACCAAGGCTCGCCTTCGCGGCTTCGGGTTCTTTCGTCACCGAATGCCCCATAATGGACGCGTCACCAGCTGTCGGTGCGAGCAAACCGGAGAGCATCGAGATCGTGGTGCTCTTCCCTGCCCCGTTCGGACCCAACAGACTCAACACTTCACCAGCGTCTGCGCTAAAAGCGGCATCCTGCACGGCTTGAAGATTGCCAAAGGATTTTTTGAGATGCTTGACTTCGATTGCGAATGTCATCGTTTTACTCCTTACAAAATAAATTGCTTTACCAGTGTACGTTTTTTAATCAGCAAATGTACCTGTCAAATGTCAGGTATTTATCCTGTCCAAATGGATAGGTGCGCTATGGCATTAAAAACCAGACCAGTCAACCCACCAGAAATCAATTGCGCCTCGGCTGTATAGCCGAGGCGCAAAGATGAACGATTAAGGAATTTATAATTCTATTTCTTTGAAAAAAGCACCGATTATCGTTCAGGCATTAACCAAACGAAATTCCCAGGTCCCTGGCGGTCAGGACGATATCTGAATCCATGGGCACCATTTTCATTTTACCCATCGCTTCTTCGATCGGCACATATTTCACATGCGGCGGGTCGAGCGCCACCATCACGCCGCCTTGTCCCTCTTCCAACCCGCGGATAGCCGCCGCGCCAAATCGCAAAGCGGTGAGACGGTCAAATGAAGTGGGCGAGCCGCCGCGAAGTAAATGTCCAAGAACAACCACGCGGGTTTCCTTGCCCGAAATCTCACGGATTTCAGCCGCCACTTTCTCGCCGACTCCTCCCAAACGCTCAGCACGCCCAGCGACATGCTCAAGCACCGATACACCTCCGCCCTTTGGCACAGCGCCTTCGGCTACAACTACAATCGTAAAATTGTTGCCGCGCGCATCGCGCTCTTTGATCTTTTCAATGACTTGGTTAATATCATAGGGATGTTCGGGAATCAAGATCACATCCGCAGAACCAGCCACACCTGAGTGCAGAGCGATCCAACCAGCATACCGTCCCATCACTTCTACAACCATGACACGACCATGCGAAGCCGCGGTGGAATGCAGACGGTCCAACGCCTCAGTAGCAAACCCGACCGCAGTATCAAAGCCGAAGGTGACCTCGGTCTTATCGAGATCGTTGTCAATCGTTTTTGGCACGGCGATCACGCGTAGCCCCTTTTTAGACAGCACACTTGAGATCGCCAACGAGCCATCACCGCCGACTGAGATCAGCGCATCAATGTGATGCAAGCGGAAGCCCCGCACGATCTCATCGCTGCGATCTACTTCTTCAACGGTTCCATCCGTGTGAACAACTGGATATTTGAGCGGATTATTACGATTGCTAGTGCCCAGGATCGTTCCGCCAAGGTGGGTAATGCCGCTGATCCGTTCGCGGGTGAGCGGCATAAAGCCGCCATTCGGGTATTCTTCCGGGGATAAGATTCCGTGGAAGCCATCCCGAACGCCGTATACTTCCCAACCACGTTTGATCGCTGAAAGCGCCGTCGCGCGAATGACAGCGTTCAAACCGGGGGCATCTCCGCCGCCGGTACTAATCGCTATCTTTTTGATAGGTGAATTTTTATACGTAGCCATAAGGTCTCCATAAATATTTACTTTCCGAACTGGATTATAGTACGAGTCGCACAATCAAGCATTGGACAAAACACAACGGGCGTTGGAGCCCATAGCGAAAGGCTCGTAGTTAAATCCTATTCGTATCCCTAACCCCATTAAGAAAAATTAGTTCCTGCCCCAATTGGGTAATTAAACCGATAATGCCTGCTGAATGCTTTCCGGCAAAGACCCCAGCCCATCAAAAACATCCCATGTTTCAACATGCTGGAATGAGTCACCGGGCTTCAAGCTCCCAAGCGGCGCGAGGCTTTCCAGTTCCACGAATAAATGATTGCAGTACATTTCGGCATTACAGTTGTTATCAGGGTAGGTTGATTTTGCATGTGCTTCAAACGTCTTGCGGAATAGAGTGCCGTCTATCCAATATGCAAGCCAGCCATGCGGATTGAAATATCCGATCTTAAACGGCGGGAGAAGCGCATCGGCTTTGAACAAAATAAATTCATCTCCCCACCGCACCCGCGGATCATGCATTCGGGTATAAGGCCAGATCGAAAGCTGGCGATTGTGCAATAAGCCAGCGGGGTCAGTGTTTCCAACCGGCATCGGCAAAATAACAGTCCCACCCAAACGAAATTGAGTGATCGCCCACGGCGCCAACTCGACTGTCCACAGCCCGTTGTTGGTGAGTGAGTGAGTTAATGTCAGGGAAGGCTTATCATGAGCAAGTCGAATCTCAATGCGCTTACGGATCCCTGTGCCGGGTTCGGTCTGTGTTTCAAGGATCAAGCTATTGTGCAGCTCGGTGATCGTCAGCGCCGTGTCTGGGATATACGTGCGCGGCATGGCTTCTGGGGCATGCCACAACCGGTGCCCGCCGCGAAAATGATAGTCACCATACGGCGTATGGATCGGCGGAAAATCGCTAAGGTCAGCCAGCAGGTTGGGCTTGCCAGCCGGGGTTAGCCCCATGATGCGTAATGAGTCCGTTAAATATTCGATTTGCAAAAAGTCGTTTTTGAGAATACCTGTATTCATGAATGCCTCGTTCATTCTATAAAGAGCCTCTTGCTGATCTACAACAAGAGGCTCTTCGTTAGTGTTTCAGATCAAATCTCACAAGCCTCGGTTCAAGTGATAGTACATGTCATTCCAGCGCAATTTTTCGCGGAACTCCTGTACGCGGGTGTTTTCATCGATGACCAAAAATTCGATGCCCGCCATATCGGCAAAGTCTTGCAAATGTTCTGTGTTGACCGAGTAACTGAAACTCGTGTGATGCGCGCCGCCGGCATAGATCCATGCCGCAGCAGCGACTGAAAGGTTCGGACGTGGCAGCCACAGCGCACGCGCCACCGGTAGTTTGGGAAGCGGTGCATCGTTCGGGACAACATCCACGACGTTGGCGACCATGCGGAAGCGGTCTCCCATGTGGACGATGGATGCGCCAACGGCAGGACCCGTCTGTGAGTCAAAGACCAATCGGACAGGATCAGCCTTACCCCCGATCCCGAGCGGATGAACTTCCAATTTCGGTTTGCCCACCGCGATCGATTCACAAATCTCCAGCATATGTGCGCCGAGGTTCTTGTCACCGCTGGCGCTGAAATGATAGGTGTAATCTTCCATGAAACTGACCCCGCCCGGCAAGCCCGCATTCATGACCTTCATGGCGCGCACGAGCGCGGACGTTTTCCAATCACCTTCGGCGCCGAAGCCGTAGCCATCGCGCATCAAACGCTGAACAGCAAGACCCGGCAGTTGGGTCAGCCCGTGCAGGTCTTGAAAGGTATCGGTGAACGCCATGAAGCCACCGTCTTTCAAAAAGCCGCGCAGACCAATTTCAATGCGGGCGCCGTCGCGCAGCGAGGCATGTTTCGCGCCGCCGGGTTTGAGTTCCGCGGCAACCTCGTATTCGTCCAAATAAATTTGGATCAACTTATCTACTTCGGCATCGGAAGCTTCGTTGACATATTTGACCAGATCGCCGACGCCGTAGCCATTGGTGGAATAGCCGAGTCGGATCTCCGCTTCAACCTTATCGCCTTCGGTCACAGCGACCTCGCGCATGTTGTCGCCAAAGCGGGCAACTTTGCCGCCCTGCCAATCAGCCCATGCGGATGCAGCGCGCGCCCACACTCCGAGCTGCGCCTGCACAGCCTCATCCTGCCAGTGACCGACCACCACTTTGCGCTCAATGCGTAAACGACTGCCGATGAAACCAAATTCACGGTCGCCGTGCGCGGACTGGTTCAAGTTCATGAAGTCCATGTCGATGGTTGACCACGGGATCTCACGGTTGTACTGCGTGTGCAAATGCGCGAATGGTTTCTTGAGCAGGGTCAAGCCTGCGATCCACATTTTGGCGGGCGAGAAGGTGTGCATCCAGGTAATGAGACCGATGCAGTTCCTGGATGAATTTGCTTCCAGGCACAACTGGCGGATGGCTTCGGGTGTGGTGAGCACCGGCTTGAAGACAACTTTTACGGGAATATGTTTCGATGCGTCAAATGCCGCCGTGATCTCGCGCGAGTGTTCAGCGACCTGCTCCAATGTTTTGGGACCATACAAATGCTGACTCCCCGTTACAAACCAGACTTCATTTTGTTTTAGATCGATCATGGTAATTCTCCTGATAGTTTATTTCGTCATTGCGAGGGCGCCTTTGTTCTTTGCCCGAAGCAATCTCCTCGCGTGACGGGTAATTACTTTTGTCCATAATAGGCGTTTGCGCCGTGCTTTCTCAAATAGTGTTTATCCAGCAATTCCGGCTGCATGGGTTGAATGTCGGGCGTGAGCAGCATAGTATGCAGATTCATGAACGCCACTTCCTCCAACACCACCGCATTGTGGACCGCATCCAGCGCGTCCGTGCCCCATGCAAACGGGCCATGACTGTAGACCAGCACGCCAGGGACGGCATCTGGATCTTTATCTTTGAAGGTCTCGATGATGACCGTCCCCGTCTCTTTCTCGTATTCAGCCTGGATCTCTGCGACAGTCATTTTTCTTGTGCAGGGAATTTCCCCGTAGAAATAATCGCCGTGCGTGGTGCCGAGCGCCGCAATGCCGCGGCCTGCCTGCGCAAAGGTTGTTGCCCAGCGGCTGTGGGTGTGGACAATACCACCGATGTTGGGAAAGGCTTTGTACAGTTCAAGATGCGTAGGCGTATCGGAGGACGGCTTGAGCTCACCGTCCACGACCCTGCCTGTTTCCAACTCCACGACCACCATGTCTTTAGCTTTCATCGTCTCATAGGCGACGCCAGAGGGCTTGATCACGACCAATCCCTTTTCGCGGTCCATGCCAGAGACGTTCCCCCAGGTGAATGTGACCAGTCCGTGCTTGGGCAGCAGCAGGTTTGCTTGAAATACTTGTTCTTTGAGTTTTTTGAGCATGGTTGTCTCCGTAGGTCACGTTTGTAACGTGACCGTCACGCTAAAAGCGCGACCTACTTCAATCCTTCCACCGCGGCGCGCTCGATGACGAGTCCTTTTTTGTAGCGTGCCATGAACGCGGCGAAACCGTCCACATCTTTTTTGTCGGGCGCGATGGTTGAGCCTTTTTCGTTTGCAAAAACTTTATTCGAAAGATAATCTTCTAACGGTTCGCCCCCTGCTTTATTAAGCATATAAGCTGCCAGCAATGCGATCCCCCATGCGCCGCCTTCGCCAGCAGTCTCCATCACGGAAACTGGCACATTCATCGCCGCCGCCATCATACGCTGACCGACTGCCTTGGTCTTGAAAAATCCGCCATGCCCAAGCAGCTGATCGAGCTGTACTTTTTCCTGCTCGAAGAGAATATCCATGCCGAGATTCAAGGTGCCGAGCGCAGAGAACAAATGCACGCGCATGAAGTTTGCCAGCGTGAAGCGGCTTTCAGGCGTGCGGACGAACAGCGGGCGTCCCTCTTCAAAATTTGTGATGGACTCGCCTGAAAAATAATTATAGGCAAGCAGCCCACCGCCATCAGCATCGCCCGCAAGCGCCTGGTTGAACAGCAGCTCATACAATTTTGATTCGCCCACCTCTACACCAAGCGCCTGCGTGAATTCGCCGAACAGGTCAACCCAGGCGTTGAGGTCGGATGTGCAGTTATTGGCATGTACCATCGCGACAGGCTTGCCTGTAGGTGTCGTCACCATGTCGATCTCGGGATATAACTTCGACAAAGCCTTTTCCAGAACGATCATGGCAAAGACGGATGTCCCCGCGGAGACATTGCCGGTTCTTACTGCGACGCTGTTGGTTGCTACCATACCCGTGCCTGCATCGCCCTCGGGCGGACAAAGCCTGGTTCCAGCGAGCAACTGTCCCGTAGGATCGAGGCGTCTGGCTCCCTCTTCGGTCAAGGTGCCAGCGGCATCTCCAGCGACCAGAACCTTGGGCAGGATGTCCTGCAGCGTCCACGCGATGTTTTCTGCTTTGAGTTGTTCGTTGAATAACCCGAGCATGCGTGCATCGTAATTATTCGTTTTGCTGTCGATCGGGAACATGCCTGAGGCTTCGCCCACGCCCAACACTTTTTGCCCCGTCAGTTTCCAATGGACATAACCCGCCAGCGTGGTCAGATGGCTGATATCTTTGACATGCGGCTCCTTATTCAATATCGCCTGATAGAGATGCGCAATGCTCCAACGCTGGGGAATGTTGAATTGGAAAAGTTCAGTGAGCTGTTCTGATGCCTGTCCAGTCATGGTGTTGCGCCATGTGCGGAACGGGACGAGTAGAGTTCCGTCTTTATCGAATGCTACGTAGCCGTGCATCATGGCGCTGAAGCCCATCGCGCCGACGGTCTTGAGCGTGACGCCGTATCTTTCAGAAACCTCTTTACTGAGGTTCTGATAACTCTCCTGCAAACCTTTCCAGACATTTTCCAGACTATATGTCCAGACGCCGTGCTCGTATTGGTTCTCCCACTCGAAACTTCCTGAGGCGATTGGCGCGTGATCCTCATCGATCAACACAGCCTTGATGCGCGTCGAGCCAAGCTCGATGCCTAGAAAAGTCTTTCCGCTTTCAATTGTTTTTTGGATATCATTTTGATCCATATTCAGCTCCCATGATTTGAAGTTGTTATTTCAAATTCATTCCGTAGGAAAGAGACATCTCCCATTCCCACCCCAGGGACAGGTTCAGCATGGGTTTGTAAATCACTTATCCCTTTCAAACGAACAGGTTTCATGTAGCCCATCCCATAACAGTGTCTTATATTTGAACTGCGATTTTGGCACTTGCCGTCCAGATTGATTTTCATACATTTCTTGGCAATGTTATCGATAACATTTAAATGTTATCGATAACATTGTAGCAATTAACTATTTTAAAGTCAACAACTTTATCCTGGCAAATAGTAGAATGCCCTTGGTATTAATAACCGGCAGGTTAAATATCTCTCAAGCTATTCACCGATCAGCCTCATATCGCGCCAGCCTTGAATTGGAGGAATAACAGGAATAGGTTCCAGTTCGTGCTCAAATCATAAACTGCCACCCCAACTAATAGGATACCGGCGACCAAATTCACCCGTCGGCTATGACGCGCAAGGAAAGAGGTCAACTGACGTTGAAGCGCCGCAGAGAGGAATGAAAGTATCAGAAGCGGTATGCCAAGTCCCAATCCAAACCAAAGGAACGTCCATAGTTGCGTGAATGCTTCTCCAGCGGTGAATGAGAGGGCAAAGATACTGACCACCATGGGTCCGGAACAGGGAAGCGCAATGGGACCATACAGCAAACCATACACATAGGCATTCATATATGGATGGTGCAAGACTGGCAATTGAATTTGGGGTAGTGTCTTAAAAGGATTGTAGTTCAAGAGGAGCAGGATACCCAGTACAAATATCAACATATCTGCGAGCGGGAGAATGTAAACCAAAACACTGCCAACCGGGATAGCCAGCCAGGCGATCAAGCCTCCCAAGGCGAGCATCATAGTCAGCACCCCGGCAAGCACGAACAAGCCCAGAAAATATTTTTGCCTGCCCGTTTCACTCTGGCTGCCTAAATAAGCTAAAAAGCCCGGATATAGCGGCAGGATACACGGACTGGTCGTTGTCAAAAGGCCGAGAAACACCGAGGTAACGGCAATGTTATCCATGGTGGTTATTTGGCAAGATACGGTTCAACAGCCTTTTGAAGTGTCTCAACGTCTTTGATGCCATATTCCAATTGATGAACATTGCCATCGCGGTCAATAATCAGCATGGGGGCAAGCGGCGGATTCAAATACTCTGCGCTGTACAAATTTCCAAGCGCGCGCTCGACCAAAAGCGGTGCAACAGCGAGATGCCAATCCAAACCGTACTGTGAAGCGTATTCCTTGAGCATAGCGCTGTCTTCATAAGAGTCAACATCCAAGCTAACCGAAATCAAGTCCTCAGGGTTACCCAAGGCTTTATGCAATTTTTGTACCGCACCAGCCTGAATAAGACAATTGGGACACCAGATCGCCATGGTTTCGAGCAGGACAACCTTTCCTGCATAATCGTTCATGGTAAATGTCTTGCCGGTCTGAACGTCAGTCAACTCCATATCGAACCAATCTGGGGTGGTGGTTGGATCAACTGTAGCGGCTGATGAAGGTTTCGGCGTACAGGCAGACATAATCAAAGCGAAGCCAGAGGAGATTAATATAAAGTAAAGGGATTTTACGGTAAAGTTCCTTGCCATTTCGTAACTCTTCACGAAGCCAAAACATTATTAAGCATGCTTTTTTCTCATGTAGAACAGGCTTTGGATTCCGATAAAGATCAATGTGAGCAGACCCACGCCGATACGTGTCCACCAGGAACTCAAGGTACCATTGAATTGTAGAATGGATACAATGGTGCCGTTAATCAGGACTCCAAACAATGTACCGATTACATTTCCCACACCGCCAGTTAACATCGTGCCGCCTATCACCACGGATGCGATGGCATCCAATTCCATCCCCGGAGCATAGCCTCCATAGCCTGAGAGCAAGGAAATACTGAACACAATCCCTGCCAGGGCAGAACAAAAGCCACCGAAGGCATATACTAATAATTTTGTACGTGCGACCGGCAAGCCCATTAACATAGCAGACTGCTCGTTATTACCAATGGCATATACAGTGCGCCCAAAACGAGTGAAATTCGCCAGGTAAATTGCCACCAGCAACAGCAACGGGCCGACAAGGGAAGGAATATATACATACGCCTTTTCGAACAAGGGAATGTGAAGTTTGGTCAATGCAAGATAGCGGTAGAAAGGATCCTTAATGGTTAAAGAGGAAAGGGTGATGATGAAAGCCATCCCACGCGCAAAAAAGAGACCCATCAAGGTCACGATGAACGGTTCCACTTTGAGGTAATGAATAATACTGCCCTGTGCAAGCCCGAATACGATACCCATTAGCAACATTAATATCATCACAACTACAGGGTTGACACCATTTAAAAGCAGCGCCGCTGAGGCTGCAGAGGTTAGGGCGATCATGCCTGCCACAGAAAGATCGATCCCCTTGGTAAGGATCACAAATGTCATTCCAATAGAAACAATCAACAAACTGGCGGTATTAATAAACAGATTAAAAAACACCTGCGGCTTTTGCATGGTGGGATATAGCCGGCCTCCAATTACATAAACAAGAATAAATATCGTTATAGTGGTCAGCAAAGGTCCATGATTTAGCAGGAAAAATTTAATCCGTTGTGCCATGTCGAATTCCTTTTCGGTCTACCAGTTTGTTCAAAAGTAGACGGGTGTAATCAGAATAAAGCAGGATCACTACCAAAACAAGCACAGCTCTGCCAGCCAATAAGGCATTCGCCGGCACACCAAAGATATACATGGTGATTGTGAAAGTCCAAATGATAAGCGCGCCAACTATGCTGGCGAGCAGAGAGAATCGCCCACCTGACATTAAGGTACCACCAATAACAACCGCAAAGATCGCGTCCAGTTCGTAATTGAGCCCAATATTATTGGCATCGATAGCATGGATGTAGGAACCGAGAATCAGGCCTGCGATAGCGCCACAAAAGCCGCAAAAAGTATAAGCAAACAATTTGATATTCTGCTCACTAATGCCACTGTAATAAGTCGATTTTGCATTGAGCCCAACCGACTCGATAAACAGTCCGATTGAGGTCTTGCGAACCAGTACCCAGGCTATTACATACACCACTGCCACGATATAGAGCGAAACGGGAAGACCCAATATAAAACCATTTCCAAACCAAAAATAGGGGGTATAGTAAACAGTCATGATCTGTCCGTTTGTAATCAGTTGGGCAATCCCACGACCTGCCACCATCAAGATCAGGGTCGCCACCATCGGCGAGATCTTTCCCCGTGAAACGAGTATCCCGTTCCACAAACCACAGAGGGTGCCTGCCACCAGAGTAACCACCACAACCAGCCACAAAGGAGTATTGGTTAAATTTGGGTCTGCTGCAACGGCGTTTGTTATTTGTTCATTACCCAAGACTGGATTAATTAATACCGAGCCCATTGCTGCCGAGATGGCAATCACCGCGCCAACCGAGAGGTCGACACCTCCGGTAGCAATCACTAGGGTCATCCCGAGCGCTACTAACATCAAGGGAGCTGAATTATTAAAAACATCGATCAGATTCCCATATAAATGACCATCCAGGATCCCCAGTTTAAAGAACCCAGGTGAAAAAATCGCATTAAAAATGAAAATCAAAGCCAGTGCAACCAAGGGCCAGAACAAGCGATTTTCACGAAAACGTTTGAATAAAGGAGTGTTGTTTTTCATAAAATCCCTGCCATTGTTTGGATAATGGTTTGATCATCCACATCGCCAGAGTATTCAGCGGCTTTCTTACGGTCTCGCATCACAACAATGCGGTGACTTGTACGCAATACTTCTTCCAATTCAGAGGAAATAAATATAATAGACTTGCCTTCCTCAGCCAGTTTCACCACCAACTTTTGGATTTCCGCTTTTGCTCCTACATCTATGCCTCGAGTAGGTTCATCCAGAATTAACACTTGTGGATCTGTAGCAAGCCAACGCGCCAGAATTACCTTTTGCTGATTTCCACCACTTAAATTTTTAACCAGCTGATCTGGCGATGGCGTGACAATTCCTAAAAGGTTTATATATTTTTCGGCAATTTCATATTGTTCCTGGGTACCTATAAATTTAAACCATCCATACCTGGCCTGCAAAGCCAGGATAATGTTCTCGCGAATTGTTAAATCACCCACAACTCCCTCTGCTTTACGGTCTTCAGGGCACAAGGCAATCCCATTTTCAAGAGATGCCAAAGGTGAAAAATGGCTGACCTTTTTACCCCTGATCGTGAGAGAACCCATGTCAGGGGTATCAATACCAAAGATTAGGTTTGCCAGTTCAGTGCGACCAGAACCTAACAGACCGGCGATTCCAACCACCTCGTTGGTGCTTAACTCAAAATCAATCGGCTCTATGGAACCTGTGAGTCCCAGTCCTTTTACTTGGACCAGGGTTTCTTTATCTTTCTTTTGTTCGCTCTTTTGTTTGGTCTTTGACACTTCGTCCAGCTCGGTCAAACTACGCCCCAACATTTTGCCGATAAGTTCGATGCGCGGCAACGAAGCCGTATTGTAAGTACCAACTAGTTTGCCATTGCGCAACACTGTGATCCGGTCAGCTATTTCATAAACCTGGTCAAGAAAATGAGTAATAAAAACAATACCTATCCCCTCGCCTTTTAATTTACGTATCACTCCAAAAAGTTGATTGGTTTCATTGACATCCAA
>JBDTWO010000036.1:0-31465 GCA_040006635.1 Chloroflexota bacterium | reverse complement strand
GATCTTCAGAAACTAAAATATAATGTGATCGGCTACAGCGAGGAAATGCAGCGCCGCAACCGCGAGCTCAAAGATTTTCTATACAAGAAACTCTATCGCCATTATCGGGTTGTCCGCATGCAGGTCAAAGCCGAGAGATTGATCACCGACCTGTTCAATGCCTATCGCGCCGAACCCTTGATGTTACCCACCGCCGTGTATAAATTGATCGAAACACGCGGACTCGAACGAACCATTTGCGATTACATTGCGGGTATGACCGACCGCTACGCCATCGAAGAACATCAAAAGTTATTTAATCAGTTAGAAAAGCCATAACAAGAAGAGGTACAACATGTCACATCAAACATACTTAACCGCCGAAGGCGAAATCAAACTTAAAGCCGAACTTGCCGAATTGACCGGTCCAAAGCGTGAGGAATTATCTCAGCGTCTGCGTTCCGCCATCCAAATGGGAGATTTATCGGAAAACGCAGATTACCATAAAGCCAAGGAAGATCAGGGCTTTCTCGAGGGACGCATTCAAGAGATCGAGTCCATTTTGCGTACGGCTGTCATCATCGAAAAGCAAAAAGGCGACCTGGTCGGCGTGGGTTCACACGTCACTGTTCAAGAAGAAGACTCCGACCCCGAAACCTTTTATCTGGTTGGTGCCAAAGAAGCTGATCCACGCAACGGGCGGATCTCCAACGAATCCCCGATTGGAAGCGCGCTCATGAGTCACAAAGTCGGTGACGTTGTGCAAGCTGAAACCCCCGGTGGCAAGATCAAGTTCAAGATCCTCAAAGTGGAATAAATTTGGAAGCAGGCAGTTTGCTATACAAAATAAAACAGACCGGCGACGCCGGTCTGTTTTTGATTTAGTAGCTGAGATCACTGTCCGCTGCGGGGCCAGATCGCCAATTCCAGAGTGATGCGGTCAAAGTAACTTTTCTGAGGCATGGCGCCCATGCCATAGTCCATATCCACGATCGTGGCGAGCAACTGCAAAGTCTGGGTTTCGAGCAGAACCTGTTCGCCAGCTTTGACAACCACCAACTCACCTTTCGGCTCCAAGCGAGCGCGAATGTTCGGGTCATTGTAGGCATGCTCCGACATCAATACCTTTGTAGCGGTCTTGATGTCGTTCTTATCGAACAACCAGATTTCCAACGCAGCCACCTTCTTCGGTTCGCCAACACCAATCGTCTCTGATACACCAACGCCATATTCGCCAAGGAATTCACCGCCACCAGTGTCGATGCTGAAGGATTCGTCATACAGGTCGTCACCGAGCACGTAGGTGGTCATAGTCTGTGTGATCGGAGGCGCAAGCCCCAAAGCCTGAAAATCGGTCTTCTCAGCGCTCTTGCTGGCTTCTACGGCTTGCATTGCCACGGTCACAGTACGTGGACCTTTACGCAGCAAACGGTATAAATACAAACCGCCAGCAGCAAGCAAGATAACTACAACCGCGATGGAAGCGTAAAGCACAATTTTACCTAATGCGGAGGTTTGTTTTACAACCGGATTGGTATCGATCGCCCCCTTGCGAGACTGAATAATGACACCAAAATCCTGAATGGAAACCTGATCCAAATAACTAGGGTTGGCTTGAACGCGGCCGTACGTAGGACCGGCGGCCGTGCCCAAATTATCCCAGCGGTTAACCGCCAGGTCCGTTGCGGCTTGCGGATTCAGGTTCTTATTAGCGCGATAGGAGTCAATAGCCATGCGCATATAATCTTCCTGCAAATCTGCCCGCAACACTTGCGGCGCTGCATCGGTCCATTGGACTGGCCATATACCCCAGCCTACAATCAAACCAAGGAGTAGACCTAGCACCACTCCTACTATCAAAGTCATCCGGGGGTTCTTGAGAAGATTCTTGATGATCGCTGTTACAGCTTCCATAGTCTATTCCTTTTTGTTAGAGAGTCTACTCAATTATATACCATCCGTTGCGCAAAACAACCATCGAAAGTACCAAAAGCTCAACGACTTTCCATCAAATACAAGACCCGCTCAGACTCGCGGACTTCGACCGCCGCATGGATGGTGAATTTCTCTTTGAAGGCAGCTTCAAATCCTCCACGTGTGTAATTGGGGAAAATATCTTTTCTTGAAACCAGCAACTTCTGCACCTGACTATCTGGCTTGGGGACAAATTCGATCACCAGCCATTTCCCGGTCTCGGCAAAGAAATCAGCCAGTTGCGGTAATGGGACATTGTTCGAGATCGCTAAATGATGGATGAGAGCCAACGCCAAGACCATATCCGCAGGACCGCGTGCGCCAAACGATTCGCGTTCACGATTTGCCCAACCAATGGCAGGCGTGGGATTCGTCAAATCTAACAGCAACGGCAAAAGATTTTCGGTTTTATCGTTCTTCATCTGCCGATAATTTTGTTCGACAGCAGCTGGGTCAATATCAAAGGAAACGACATACGGACCGGCTGAGCTCACCACGCGGCTAAAGACGCCGTTGTTCGCGCCGAGATCCCACGCGATTTTGGGTTGCAGTCGTTTCGTCCATTCACCGACAAGTTGCTTTTTATGTTCAAAAGCGGCGTCTGAATAATTGGTGATGTCATAATAATTGCCCCACTCGGTGCCGCGCGGAGTCCAATCCAATTTTTGGATCGTAGACTCAAGGCTTTCGATCAAGCCAGTCATGGCTTGTTTGCTCATCGAGCCACTGCGCGATCTCACTTCCTCGCCTGAATATTTTTTCTGCGCGCCCGCATGCAAATGGATATGCGTGAGCAAACCAAAATTGAAGCGCGTCTTTGACGGGAGCAATTCACTCGCCAGATCCAGCGGCACGCCATCAATATAGACACGCAGCAACTGACTTAGGCGCACATCTGTCAACGCCATCAACGCCAGCGGCGCGAGGAAGTGCTGGCAAAACTGCCGATACGCAACCCACGGCTCACCTTCTTTATAAATCTCAAAAGAAAGCGTATCGATCAATGTCGCTTTACCGCGCATAAATTGAATGTTGTAGGCGCTCGCATCTTTCAACGACATCCCCAGCTTCAACGCGCGCTTCTGGATCGATAACGTCGCCAACGCGGCGGATTTCAATTCACCGAAAGACCATTCATACGGATATGAGATAAACGGCACACGTTCAGGCTGGATGATTTTAAGTGCCGCTTCAGCCTCAGCCGAAACCTGCTCCACCTCAACATGCGGGATCAACAACCCAGCCTTGACCAGCTTTTCATACAAACCCGATTCCATTAAACGGGAATATTCTTCGGCGTAGGAGCGGTTAACCTGTCGGTATAAGATTCCGCTTCTAGAAAATAGGAACCCGCTTGGGTCCCGGAAAGAAGCGGCAAGCTGTCCACGGGACTGCTGCGCTTGTCCGCTATTTGTCGTCTGTGTCGTCATCATCTTCTTCGGGCTTTGACTTAATTCCCATCCACTTTTTGATAGTGCTCCACGAGGCGCGAAACGCAACTGCCAGCCCAAGCAAAGCAGCGATCGCGATCTGGATCAAGAAACTACCCGATCCGGGGTCAAGATAAAGTAACGGTCTGAAATGCATGCTTTCTCCTATTCAACAGATTCAGGAACGATCTCTTCCAGCAGGAAAGATTCCTGACAATTTGTACATTGGGCTTCGCGCTTATTGGCTACCACCAGCAAGCCCTTGCATTTGGGGCACGGTTGCTTGAGCGGCATCTTCCACGAAGTGAAATCACAATTGGGATAATGGATACAGCCGTAGAAGGCGCGACCCTTACGCGTTTTGCGCGCCACCAATTCACCGCCATCCTTGGGACATAACACGCCGATCTTTTCAAGCCAGGGTTCGGTGTAGCGACAGGTTGGGAAGTTGGCGCACGAAATGAATTTACCAAAACGCCCGTAACGAATAACCAGCTCGCCACCATCATCGGGGCATATCCGCCCGATCGGCTCAGGTCCGCTCTTGGTGACAGGCATCTCAGCCTGCGCCTTTTTCAAGTCTTCAGCAAAGGGATGATAGAACTCATGCATCACCTCGACCCACTCTGCCTGACCGTTGGCGATCATATCCAGGTCTTCTTCCATGCGCGCCGTGAATTGCAGATCCACAATGTCAGCGAAGTATTCCACCATCAGGTCGTTGACTTGAATACCGATCTCTGTCGGCATCAAGCGTTTCTCTTCACGCAGCACATAGCCGCGTTGTTGAATGGTTGAGATCGTCGGCGCATACGTGGATGGGCGTCCGATACCATCTTCTTCGAGCGCTTGCACCAACGAGGCTTCTGAAAAACGCGGGGGCGGCTGGGTAAAATGCTGCTCAGGAATCAAGCGGATCAACTCGCTCTTTTGTCCTTCTGCTATGCCAAGCGGTATACGCACATTCTCTTCGTCTTCTTCGACCTTGGCGTCTTCATTCTTGGCTTCTTCATACACCACCAAGAAACCAGCGAACTTCACCGCCGAACCAGAGGCACGCAAGATATATTCATGTGCGCTGGTCTTGCCGGTCACTTCTACTTGCAATGTATCATAGACCGCCGATTCCATTTGTGAGGCAACAAAGCGTTGCCAAATCAACCGATACAACTTGAACATCGCGGGGTCAAGAAAATCCTTGACCTGTTCAGGCTCGCGCATCGCCGAGGTGGGGCGAATCGCTTCGTGTGCTTCCTGCGCGTTCGCAGATTTCGTTTTATACATGGGCGGCTCAGAAGGTAAATAATCGTTGCCATATTTTCCGCTGACATAATCACGCGCTTCCGCCTGCGCGATCGGAGAGACGTTGGTCGAATCCGTACGCATGTAGGTGATCAAACCCGTCGTACCGCCATTACCAATGTCCTGACCCTCATACAAACCTTGTGCCAGCGCCATCGTGCGCCGGGCAGTAAAACCTAATTTACGCGAGGCTTCTTGTTGCAAGGTAGACGTCGTGAACGGCGCGGAGGGTTTGCGTCTGCGTTCGCCGCGTTTGACCTTGGTGACTGAATACGTCGCCGTCTCCATGTCGATCAGAATCGGCTTGACCGTCTCTTCGTTGGACAGCTCAGGTTCTTTGTCATCGATCCGCGCCAGCTTGGCGATAAAAGACGACTTCAAGCCGGCGGGCTTAAACTCACCATGGATGGACCAATACTCCACCGGAATGAACGCATCGATCTCGCGTTCGCGATCCACGATCAGCCTGAGTGCCACCGATTGAACTCTACCCGCTGACAATCGTCCGCGCACCTTCTCCCACAGAATAGGACTAATACTGTAGCCCACCAAACGGTCCAGAATACGACGTGCCTGCTGTGCATCCACCAGATCCATGTTGATGGCGCGTGGATGAGAGAAAGCTTCTTTGATCGCCGGTTCGGTGATCTCATGGAATACGACCCGCTTGGCGCGCGCAGGGTCGATCTGCGCGGCTTCCAAAAGATGCCACGAAATCGCTTCACCCTCACGGTCAGGATCGGTTGCGAGAAAGATCTCTTCCGCTTTTTGGGCGAGTTTCTTGAGCTCTTTTACAACTTCTTTCTTTTCGTTTGGCACACGGTACTTCGGCGCAAAGTTATTATCAACATCAACCGATAATTGCGATTTCAACAGATCGCGGATATGTCCCACTGAGGCGCGCACGGTATAACCTTTGCCAAGGAAGCGACCCACTGTCTTCGCCTTGGCAGGCGACTCGACGATCACGAGTTTTCCTTCACGCTTCTCCACTTTCACCACTTTTTCAGGTTTGGGCGGAGGCGGCAACCCCGCATGCGCTTCGGTCTTACCCATGCGATAAAGTTTTGTCCCGCACACAGCGCAAACACCGATCGTGACAGGCGATGCCTTTGCGTTAAAAGCCGCAACCGGATCCTGCATCTCACGTTTGGTCTTGCATTTCATACAATAAGCTTCCATAAATCAACCTTTTCAATAGCAAATGCTACAAATATTTCTCGATATTATTTTTCTTTAAATATTCAACTACATCGCGCACTTTTTGTGCCTGGTCCGTTTTACAAACCAGTAGGACATCGCCTGCGTCCACTACAACCACATCATCTATGCCAATTGTAACAACCAGACGCTGGTCACTGGCGCTATACACGAGTGTATTGTGAGTATCCAGCGCCAGATGACTCTCGGCATGCGTGGCAACATTTCCATTTTGATCAGGGAGCAAAACCTCAAAGAGCGAATCCCATGAACCAACATCGCTCCAACCCAAGCCACCTGCCGGTAAAACAGCTACCCGTTCAGCCTGCTCCATAATACCGTAATCGATGGTCTGGCTTTTTAGATCCTGCCAATGCGACCGGACCACTTCATCCCGTTCAGAGGTGTTCCATGCGGATGCGATCGCGTTAACTGCCTGGAACAATTCCGGCATTTGCTTTTCGATTTCGGTCAGGATCGCATCTACGCGCCAGACGAACATGCCGCTGTTCCACGAGTGATCGCCGCTTCCTAATAATTTTTGTGCCGTGACCTCGTCAGGTTTTTCTTTAAAGCGCTTGACGGTGTAGACAGGATATTTGTAATCGCCGTTGAGCGGTTCGCCTTGTTGGATATAACCATAGCCAGTGGACGGGAACGTGGGTGTAATGCCAAGCGTAACCAGGTAATTTTTCTCTGCAACTTCCAACGCTGTCTTGATCAGATAATTGAATAAATCCCGATTGCGGATATGATGATCTGCAGTTTGGATCGCCATCACAGCCTGCGGGTCGCGCTGCTTAAGTACAGCCGCCGCCAATGCTACCACAGAGGCTGTGCCGCGTGGCGCAGGCTCGATTAAATAATTTTCAGCCGGGATGGCAGGAACTTGGATCTGCATTTCATGTGCCTGCTCAGCGACTGTCACCACCAGGATTCTTTCAGGCGGAAAGAGTGCCTCCAGTCGCGCAACGGTGCTTTGAAACAAAGTCTCCTTACCAAGCAAAGGCAATAACTGTTTGGGTTTTTCTTTTCTTGATACGGGCCAAAGACGAGTGCCCCCGCCTCCAGCCATGATAACAGCATAGGAATGTTCGGTCATGTTTATTGATCCCAGTTCGTTGATAAGGCGACAGTATACACGGATACAAGGAAACACGTAAACAAGATTACGGACCAACTATCTACCTGCCAGCCTGCTACTTGTTTACCTGTCTACTTATCCACCCGATATTCCGATTGTACCTCACGAACTGCAACATAATTCATTCCGCCCACCTGACGGACCATACCCTTAAGTTCCATCAGTGCCAACGCAGCAGAGACTTTCTCAATGGGTAATTCGGCTTGGTTACGGATTTCATCCACATGCAAAGGTTCGTTAGACAATACAGTCAACAATTTTGCTTCCGTTGCATCAGCAGGCATAAGCTTACGGGCGGCTTTATGTTCATCAACCCGTGTAATATCCAATGCTTGCATTAAGTCCGTGACACTCAACAAAGGCTGGGCACCTTTTTGAATTAACTTGTTAGTACCTTTACTTTGAGGCGCAAGGATACTACCCGGCACTGCAAAAACTTCACGTCCTTGCTCGGCGGCAAACTCAGCGGTGATCAACGCGCCGCTCGTTTCACCGGCTTCAATTACAACGACTGCTAAAGACAAACCCGAAATAATCCGATTGCGCGGCGGAAAATTCGATGCCTCCGGCGGTGTGCCTGGAGCATAATCACTGATGATGGCACCACGCTCCATCATTTGTTCTGCCAACCCGCGATGCTCAGGCGGATAGATTTTATCCACACCCGAACCCAGAATACCGATCGTGCGTCCGCCCGCTTTCAATGTGGCTTGATGTGCGATTGCATCCACACCGCGCGCGAGACCACTGATCACGGTCATGCCATTTGCCGCAAGATAACCTGAGAGCTCTTCTGTAATTTGTCTTCCATAGGGAGTCACACGCCGCGTACCGACAATCGCAACCGCGAATAAGTCATCGGGTAGATACTCGCCGCGGATATACAACACCGGCGGCGGTTGGTCGATCTCTTTCAATCGTTGCGGATACGCTTCATCCTGCCAGGTCAGGATCTTGATCCCCTGCTTTTCGATCTTTTCCCACACCTTATCCAAGTCCACATTGTCGCGCGCCTGGATGACACGCTCAATCACTTTCAACCCCAAGCCTGCGGCCGCCAATTCAGCCGGGGACGCCCTCCATGCAGTTTCCAACTCGCCAAAGTATGCGACGAGGCCCTGCATGCGGACAGCGCCAATCCCTTTGATTAAATTGAAGCCAATCCAGTATTTTTTATCATCCATATACTACCGTAGTACGAGATATTATCTCGCACTACAAACCCTCGAGCAGATGAACTTTTATTAACCGCCGAGCAACATCCAGGTCCAGAATGACCGAGGGAATGTTTGGGAGCAGAAGCTCTTTGCCAGCCTCATCCTTCACCACATAGACGTCATTCGCGCCCGTCTCCAAAATTTCCGCTAATGTCCCCAGCGAATTATCGTTCTCGTCCACGACTTTAAATCCAATGAGTTCAAATTGATAGATCTGACCATCCGGCAACGGCGGCGCGTCTTTTGCCAAAATAAAGACCCATTGATTGCGATACTTGCCTGCTTCTTCGGGCGTCTCAACGTCTTTAAATTTTACAAGCAATCCAGATTGATGAGGACGCACGCCAGTAAGAGTCATCGGTTGATAGCTCTCGCCAACAAATAGCTCTCTACCAACTTTCATGCGCTCAGGGAAGTCGGTATGCAGATCCATAATGATCTCACCCTGCACCCCATGCGGGCGGCGCAAAAAGCCAACGCTCAAATAAAGAGGCTCGCCGATCGGCGAGCCTGAAAGATTCTTCTTATCAGCCATTATTCCGGCTCTACCACATCGAGCGTGGCTTGCTTGCCTTCTTTTTCAGCCGCCACTCGTAGGAGTGTGCGGATGGAGTTGGCAACCTTGCCGCCTTTGCCGATGACGCGCCCCATATCATCTTTCGAGACGCTCAACTCAATGCGGATACGTGAACCACCCGATTCACTTACCTTCACATCCTCGGGATGTTCAACCAATGACTTGGCAATGTATTCAATAAGTTCTTTCATATAATGCCTTGTATCATTGCGAAGGCGTTAGCGCCTTCGCAATGATGAAAAATTTATTTCTTGCTTGTGGTCAATGTCGCGGCACGAATGGTTTCAGCTTGGGCAGCTTCCTGCAAAAGCGTCTCGATCGACTCTCCCTTTTTGAAGCGTTCCCAGCGATCCATCACGCCTGCGCTCTTGAAAACCTGCTCCACAGATTCGGTCGGCAAAGCGCCGTTCTTCATCCAGTGGAACACGCGGTCTTCTTTCAAATGCACGGTTGCGGGCTGGGTGCGAGGATTGTAGAAGCCCAAAATTTCCAAAAAGCGGCCATCACGAGGGGACTCTTTGTCCGCGGCGACAACACGATAGGTCGGCTGACCCTTCAAACCAATACGACGTAAACGAAGACGAACCATTTTAACTTTCTCCTTGAATTATTTTGCGTTTCAGACAGGCATAGAGATGTTGCGCGAAAGGGCGCATGCGGGCTGAAATCACAGGCTCGTATTTTACCACGCCCTCAGCGTAAACGAAATTCTCGTCCCTTTTCCAATTTCACTCTCCGCCCAAATCTTCCCGCCGTGGGCTTCTACCAAATACTTCGCAATCGACAAACCTAGTCCCATCCCGCCCGAATCGCTGGATTTATAGAACCTGTCGAAGATGCGACTCAAATCCGCGGACTCAATCCCCGGTCCGCTATCCTGGATGGTAACCTGTACGCTTCGTTCTACGCCTGAATCTGATTCGGTCATCCCAACCTTCACCACGCCTTGACTGGGTGTATAGCGCAACGCATTACTCACCAAATTAGATAACACTTCGCGGATGCGCTGCGGGTCGATCTCAATTTCATCCACATTATCAAGTGTCAACTCAAATTTGATGTCCTTTATATGTGCCTGAGACTCAAAAGCCGAAATTACTTCCCGAATTAATAAACCCAGATCCGTTGGTTCCCGCTTCAACTGCAACGAGCCACTTTCAGCAAGCGCCAATGTCCGCAAGTCATCTACCAACCGCGCAAGGATCTGAGTTTCCTCATATAAAGACTTCAATCTATCCGCGTCGGTCGGATAGACACCATCAATCATCCCCTCCAAATTCCCTTGCATGATCGTGAGCGGTGAGCGCAGTTCGTGCGAAATATCCGCCAGCATGTTGCGGCGCTGCTGGTCACTGAGTTGCAGTTTCTCTACCATGGTATTAAATCCATGCGCCAACGAGCGGACCTCGGGCCAGCCCTTCTCATCCACTCGTGCTGAATAATCACCTTCCGCCACTTTGCCGGAGGCATCCAGCAATTCATCCAGCGGCATAGACATGCGCCGTAAACGCACGGACGCAAAAATCAATAAAGCAACCACAAAAAAAACAAAGGCGATGCCAACGGGTATCAACAACCACGAAAACGAACCAATGGAAATATGTGCAATTCCAAAATAATTCAATAGTAAAGAAACAACGAAGATCGTTGCAACGAAGCTAATGAAATTAACAATACGAGACAGGCATCCCGCCCTCCGAAAGAATGGGTTATGCCTGCCGATGCGCCGCCACGAACGACGGTCGCTCGGGGGCCATTCTTCGTTCTCGGGCCACCACGGCGGGCGTTGACGATGGGAAAAGTGAAGGTGAGATTTCATAGTTTTTGTAGGGGCGAAGCAATGCCTCGCCCCTACACATAATCATTTATCGGCAAACTTATATCCAACGCCATACACCGTAATAATATACTTCGGCTCACTGGCTTTGACTTCGATCTTGCGGCGGATATTCTTGATGTGCGCATCGATTGCGCGTTCATAGGATTCAAACGCCACGCCATGGATCGCATCTAATATCTGGGCACGGGTGAAGACGCGCCCGGGTTGACGGGCGAGGGTGGCAAGGATTTCGAATTCGGTGGGAGTCAATTCTTCGAGCTCGCGTTTCGCAGCACTGACTTGCATCCGCGGGACATCGAGCGTCAGATCCGACAAGCGGATCATTTCAGAACTTAGACTCGTCGCGTTTTCGATGCGGCGAAATACCACACGGACACGTGCGACCAATTCCTTCGGGCTGAAGGGCTTGGTCATGTAATCGTCCGCGCCGAGTTCGAGCCCGATGAGTTTATCGGATTCTTCGGCACGGGCGGTGAGCATGATGATCGGGGCGTTGGATGTTTTGCGAAACTCACGGGTAAAATCCAGCCCATCGAGCTGAGGCAGACCCAAGTCTAGAATGACCGCGTCTGGTTTTTCAGTCCTAGCCGTTGACAAGGCTTTCTTCCCATCATGCGCAACGAGAACGTCAAATCCCGCACGCTCCAGATAATCGCGTACGAGTTGGGTGATCTTGGGTTCGTCGTCTACAACGAGAATGGTTTTCATAATGATTTGTTGGGGCACGACGCGTCGTGCCCCAACGGTAATTATACGTTCTTATTCTTTTTTATCTTCAGTGGTTTCGCCGTGTGCTTTTTTGTGCCACTCTTCAAACATCGGCGGGACACCGTTTTCCCAATGCCTGCCCCATGGTCCATGATGACCATGCTCGCCGCTCATGTGTCCCCAGCGCCGACCCCAGAATGCAAAGCGAAAAGCTTTCAGGGCGAGGAAGAAGAGGAAGAGCGGAATGAGCAAGCCAAAGCAACCAAAGCCAAAGAACGGCATGTGGTGACCATATCCGAAAGGCATCATGCCGTAGCCATAATTTGGATAAGGCATGGGCACGAGCGCAGACTGACCCGCTGGGGCTTGGATGGTGACAGGCGAACCCTTGGCAACACCTGCTTGAAAAGTGAAGAAGGCAATGCCGGCGATTGCGGCGACTAACACTAAAGCTGAGACAATTCGTAAACCAATTTTCATTTTGTTCTCCTTTATTTGAACTATGCCCAGAGTATAGGATTCGGTTGTGAATTGACTGTGAAGAGAGCAGGGATAAATAAAGGTGATGACCCGCAACAAGATTACATTATAGAGCTTGAGTTAAAGTGACTGCCACCTGGCAGGTGACAGTCACTTCGGGGGCAAAACCATGAACATGAAAGAACCTTGAACCATCTGTTTTCATTGTGGCATAATATGGCTTCTATATCTTACCCATGGAGCCAAAGCAATGAAGAAACCATCATCCACCATCAATTTAATTTTCATCACCAGTATTTTCATCCTCGCTTGTTCATCTGTGACCTTGCCTAGTTTAGCCACGGCGACCCCACAAACGATCATCACTGTACCACCCATGCCGACGGAATTTCTTACACAACCTCAAGTTGAAACAACTTCATCTGGGACCGGGTTGGAAAACGAAAATCTGCTGGCAGAACTCCCAGCCGGATTCAAAGTCGGCTATCAGGCAGAACAAAACAAAATAACGATCAACGAAATGGTTGCAGAAAATGAGACCGTGGAAGATTGGACCACCATGGTCACTGTGCAGGTGTTTTTAGGTAAGACGGATACCACGCCGAAACAAGCCCAGGATATTCTCACCAAAGACTGGTTCAATGCGTGTGCGAATAGCGAAACCTACCCGGTGGCTGACGGCGCTGAAAATGGATACAACTTTGTCCTTTGGCAACTTTACTGTCCATTGAATTCTGCCACACAAAAGCCAGAGCTTACCTATATGAAGGCGATCCAGGGAAATGACAGTCTCTATCTGGTACAAGTCGCTTTCCGGTTTGAGCCGTCCGAGGCGGATGTCACGCAATGGATAAAATATCTCAAAGAAGTTAAAGCATGCGATTCAAGGATCGCTGAACGAGCCTGCCCTTAACTACCAAAAAACAGGTCGCGGCTGAGCCGCGACCTGTAACATTAACCGAAAAGCCTCCCCAATCCCTTTCCACCCGTCTTCTGCATCATCTTCATCATCTTCTGCATTTCACGATACTGCTTGATCAGGCGGTTCACATCTTGCACTTCCATGCCGGCGCCAGCGGCGATGCGCCGTCGGCGTGAGGCGTTCAAAAGATCAGGGTCGCGGCGTTCCTTTTTCGTCATCGAATTGATGATCGCTTCGGATTGCTTGAAACTATCTTCGATCTGTTTCGGGTCGATGCCGCGTGCGGCTTGTCCCATTTGCCCGGGCAGCATATCCATGATCTGCGCCAGCGGTCCCATCTTTTTCATCTGCTTCATTTGGTCAAGCCAGTCTTCGAGCGTGAAACGCCCCTTCATCATGCGCTCGGCGCTCTTTTGCATCGACTCGGCATTTTCCACATCGAACGCGGCTTCGGCTTTTTCGATCAAGCCGATCATATCGCCCATGCCCAAAATCCGCGACGACATACGCGCCGGGTCATAGACTTCCAACGCATCCAATTTTTCACCCGTACCGATAAACTTGATCGGCACGCCCGTCACCGAACGGACCGAGATCGCCGCACCGCCGCGTGAGTCGCCGTCCATTTTTGTGAAGATCAAACCGGTGATCGAGACGTTATCTCGAAAACCCTGCGCAATGTTCAACGCTTCCTGACCGATCATCGAATCGACTACGAGCAACGTTTCTACCGGCGGGACTTTCGCCACGATCGCCTTTAACTCACCCATCAGCTCCGTATCCAACTGCGACCGACCGGCTGTATCGATGATCATGATGCCGAATCCACCCTTTTCCGCTTTGTCGAAGGCGCGCTTAACGAGTTCAGGCGGAGTGAGTGATAAGTCTGACTCAACCGGCACATCGATCCGCTCGCCAAGTTGTTGTAACTGTTGCACAGCCGCCGGACGATACGGGTCACCCGCAACGAGCATCACCCGCTCCCCTTTTGCACGGAGCATCTTCGCCAGCTTGCCGGCGTGAGTCGTTTTACCAGCGCCTTGCAGACCAACCATCATGATGACATGCGGCTTGGGTCCAAAAAACTTCAATGGTGCAGGTTCGCCCAGAGTCTGAATCAATTCTTCATTGACGATCTTGATGACTTGTTGTCCTGGGTTCAACGCCTTGGATACTTCCGCACCCACGGCGCGTTCACGTACACGCGCGATAAATGTTTTGACAACACTAAAGTGTACATCCGCTTCGAGGAGCGCAAGACGCACTTCGCGCATTGCCGCATCCACATCCGCTTCGGAGAGTTTGCCACGTTTGCGGAGTTGGTCAAATACTTGATTGAGTCGGGAGGTTAAGTTTTCAAACATAATTAGTTTTTATGTCATTGCGAGGGCGCTCTTGCTCTTTGCCTGAAGCAATCCCCCTCGTCGAGTCGGAGATTGCTTCGTCGGGGAGATCACCCTCCTCGCAATGACATGTGGATTCCTTTTCAGAGTAGGCGAAGATTGTAGTGGCGAAGCAAGTTCAGGTCAAGAGAGAAGCGGGCAGGACTTCGGAAGTCTCAGAGACTTCCGAAGTCTAAAAGTCCATTGCTTGACAATCCCTAGTTCACCTAGTAAAATCACGGACGCTTAACAATAAAATACTTTTGCCGAGATAGCTCAGTTGGTAGAGCACGCGACTGAAAATCGCGGTGTCCCCAGTTCGATCCTGGGTCTCGGCACTCTCGGCTGAAAGTTTAGCCAAGAAACGCGGGCGTAGTACAGTGGTAGTACGTCTCCTTGCCAAGGAGAAGGTCGTGAGTTCGAATCTCATCGCCCGCTCAGATTTTTTAAAAACGGCGTCGTGGCCAAGTGGTAAGGCAAGGGTCTGCAAAACCCTCATTCAGGGGTTCGAATCCCCTCGACGCCTCTACAAAGAACAATTCAGATTGACGCCATAAGGCGTCTTTTTGTATTCAGGGGTTTCCCCGCTGGGGGGATGATACGAATCCCCTCGACGCCTCTAACAAAGAATAATTCAGATTGACGCCGTAAGGCGTCTTTTTGTATTGTGAGACTGCGATAGGAATGAAATAAAACTCCGTTCATTATCGTGCAACTCTGTTTTATAATACATTCACGAGTTGTCAATGGCGGGAGAGTGTTTTATTTTTTGGATTTAAGATAATGCAATATGAAAATATTATATGTAGAAGATGAAATTGCACATGTCGAATTAACCCAACGAACTCTGGAAGAGAATCTTCAGGATCGTTTTATTTTGATTCACACCGAGTCGCTCCGAGCGGCGCTGAAAATTATCGAAACAGAATCAGATATCGATCTGGTGCTGACCGATCTGCGTCTGCCTGATGGATCGGGTTTGGATTTATTAAAAACAGTGCAGAAACTTCCGTCGCCGCCAGCGGTAGTGCTTGTCACCGGGCAGGGCGATCAGGAAGTTGCGGTGGCCGCATTAAAAGCCGGCGCAGCAGATTACCTTGTCAAGCAAAGCGACTACTTACATCGCTTGCCGGTTGTCATTAGTAACGCAGTGGCGCAAAACCGTCTGGCACGTGAACAAGCCGCTTTACGCGAAGCCCAGGCGCGCTTTCGAACTCTGGTGGAGCAGATCCCTGCGGCGGTGTACACCGACCTTGCTGATCAACACAATACAAGGGATTATGTCAGCCCACAAATCGAGGAGATCAGCGGATATACACCACAGGAATGGCTGGAAGTCCCTGATTTCATAAAAACGATTGTGCATCCTGAAGATAGAGTTAAGTTCATTGAAGCCGATGAATTCACCAATCAAACAGGGGAGCCATTTAACCTTGAATATCGAATTCTGCGAAAAGACGGGCTGATCAGAACCATCCATGATATGGCAACCCTGGCTCATGACGCGAGCGGCAAACCCATTTATTGGCAGGGCATCCTCTTCGACATCTCAAAGGAGCGCGAGTCGCAGGAGACTATCAAGGCCAGCGAGAGAAGCTATCGCGGGCTATTCAATAGTATTACACAAGCAATATACATTCAAGATAAAGAAGGCCGTTTCGTTGATGTCAACGACGGCGCAATAAGGATATATGATTATCCTCGGGAGTTTTTTATTGGAAAAACTCCCGAGTTCTTAAGCGCTCCAGGCACAAATGATCTAAAGGATTTAAAAGCGAGAATCACCAGGGCTTTTTTAGGAGAGGTTCAAGAATTTGAGTTTTGGGGAATTCGAAGCAATGGCGAAGTGTTTCCGAAAGATGTTTCTTTGAATAAAGGCACCTACTTTGGACAGGAAGTGATCATCGCCATCGAGCAAGACATCACCGCGCGGAAGCGGGCAGAGGCAGTGCTTGAATTCCAGGTCAAGGAACTAACTGCGTTACATGCGGTAGCCACCGCAGAGGCTGAAAGTCTATCTGAAGATGAAATCATCGGGAAGGTAACGATCGCAATCAGCCAGATCTATTCGGAAGTTTGCGGCATACTCCTGCTTGATCAAAGCGGAAATACTCTCACACCGCATCCATCCTACTTTGGCGCAGATATATCCGGTTGGCAAAACGGCTATCCCGTCACGGAAGGCATATCTGGCAAGGCGGTGTTGACCGGGAAGATCATCAGGATTGGTGATGTTGCAAAGGAATCCGGGTACATTGAAATTGCTGCAAAAATCGCGTCGGAGTTATGCGTGCCTGTTCGGGTACAAGAACACGTAATCGGTGTAATCAATATAGAAAGTAAAATTCAAGATAAATTCAACGAGCACGATGAGAGTTTTCTCACAACCATTGCCAGCGGGCTAGGCACCACCCTAGAAAAACTCCGCTTATTCAACGAAGAACAAAGACGCGCTAATGAGTTTTCGGCTCTCTACGCTACCACCAGCAAACTTACCACCAAGTGGGATCTGCAAAGTTTGCTGGAAATTGTATTAAGCCAGGCTATGGAACTACTTGCTTCGACAGGTGGCGGAATTTATCTTTACGATGCAGCGCGGAATGATCTTGTTGTAGCGGTCGCACGCGGACTCATTATGCACCCAGGCATTCGCTTGCAAATGGGCGAAGGAATGGCAGGACGCGTCGCTCAATCACGCCAGCCATTAATTGTAAATGATTACCAATCGTGGCAAAACCGTTCAGACCAATACACAAATTTGCCCATTCGAGCCGTTATTGAGGTGCCCATGCAGTACGGCGGTGAATTGATCGGTGTACTCGCTGTTTTAGAAAGCAATGATTCGATACGCAAATTCACAGAGGCGGATACACGTCTACTTTCGCTTTTTGCAACCCAAGCCGCCAGTGCAATCAAAAACGCCCACTTATTTGAATCGGAAAAACAACGACGTAAAGATGCAGAAACTCTCCGTGAAACAACCAATAAATTAACCTCATCAGTGAAGTTGGATGAACTATTCGAAATCGTACTGGATTCTTTGAAGAAACTGGTGCCTTATGATAGTGCCTCCATTGAAATGTTTCATCAGGACCATTGTGAAATTGTCGCAGGTCATGGTATTCCAGAAAATCTCATTGGCAAAAGGTATCAAATCGATATAAATAAATGGGGCGACAAGGAGATCACACGTCAGCCTGTGATCCTTTACGATGTCCAAGCAGACAAGCGCTTTGAAAAATTTGAGGGCACAGAATATATCCACGGCTGGATGGGGATTCCGCTGCTTACCCAAGATAAACTGATCGGATTCCTGAATTTGGATAGCCGCACCCCAGGCTTTTACACGGACGAGTTTGCATCGCTAGCGCAAACTTTTGGCAATCAAGCGGCAATTGCCATCGAAAAAGCCCGTTTGTTCCAGGAACAAATCCGGCGTTCTGAGATCATTGAAACCCTCGCGAATGTTGCAAATGAGATAGCTACGACACGTGAGGTTATTCCAGCACTTGAAAAGATCACCCAGCAAGCGCTTGACCTTCTGAACGCAAACCATGTTGCCATCTTCCTGCTTCAGGACGATACCACGACGCTGAAGGCTGTCACAGCACACGGACGCTATCGCAAGGAACTATTATCACATACCCAAAATATCAAAGATGGAATTACAGGCCGAGTCCTTATCAATGGCAAACCTGAAATCGTAAATGAACTCTCAAAAGACCTGCATAGAGTCCAGGTTCCGGGTACTCCGGCGGAAGATGCAAAAACCGAAACTTTGATGTCGGCTCCGTTAATCTTGCATGGAAAAGCGATCGGAGTCATAAACGCCTGGCGACTGATAGAGAATGGCCTATTCAATGAGACTGAGCTAAACTTTCTAGTTAGTATTGCCAATCAGGCTTCCATCTGTATCGAATCAGGCAGGCTTTTTCAGGAAACAAAAAGGCAAGCCCAGGAGGCAGCCGCCATTGCAGAAGTTGGTCGAGATGTTTCGTCAACACTGCAATTAAATGTAGCGCTTGAGCGAATCGCTTCGTACGCAAAGAGCCTGCTGCATGCTGAAACCAGTGCTGTTTTCCTGGCAGACAAGGATAATGTGACCTTGCATGCCGTTGCTGCCATCGGGCTGGATGCAGAAGCGATTAAGAAAGATCTGCTTACAATGGGGCGTGGTATTTTGGGAAATATTGCCACTCAAAATTTCGGGGAGTTTGTCAATGACACAGCCAAAGACCCACGCGGCGTGACCATCAAAGGTACAGACGAAGCAGTTCCTCATGAACATATCATGGGGGTTCCAATTCTGTTTAGCGATAAACTGACAGGGCTATTGGCAGTCTGGCGCACTGGAGTAGACCAGGAGTTTTTCGCATCAGAATTAGAGTTTGCCACACGGCTCGCCCAACAGGCAGCCATAGCCCTAGAAAACGCCAGGTTATACCAAGAGGCACTGAGAGCATCTGAACGCCGCGCAGTTCTCCATCGCATTAGCCAGGATATCATCCGCTTCACACAGGACACGGAGCAAATTTACCAGTCCATCCACGAAGCCGCTGAGCAACTGATGCCATGTGATGTATTCATGATTTCGCTCCGCAACAAAACGAACGACGAAAACATCTATCCATATACATTGGAAGGTGGAGTACGATACACACTGGAAAACGAATCTGCAAACGAGGGTCTGCCGGGAAAAGTCATCAACGAAGGTAAAAGTGTCATTCTTGCAGATGAGCTTACAATTGATTCCGAAGGGCTTCCCCGTTTTGGCTCACCCAAACGCGTCCGTTCCGCCCTGTCGGTTCCCATGCATATTGGCAATAGGATCATTGGCATGATCTCGGCACAATCCTACGAGCTAGGTTCTTATGGAAGTGAAGAACAATCCCTGCTTGAAATGCTTGCCGCACATGCCGCTACCGCAATTGAAAATACCCGGCTCTACGATGAAACCCAGCGTCGTTTGCGGGAATTGGAGATCATTAACCGCGTCACAACTTCTCTGCGTCTGGCACAATCCGTTGATGCGATGCTGCCGATCCTGCTCAATGAGGCTTTACTACTTGTCCGCACAACAAACGGTTCCATCTGGTTATACGATTCATACAACAATCTGCTTCTTCAACGCATCGCAAGTGGGACCGATGCAAAACTTTCACAAACAAGTTTGAAACCTGGCGAAGGAATCGTCGGGTACGTGTTCACTACTGGCGAAAAATATATATCTTCTGAACTTAAGGCAGACCCCCTGCTGTCCGATGGAAACAAAGCCAGCATGACATCAGGCTTGAGCGGTATTTGCATTCCGATCCAATCCACGGTGGGACCCGTGGGCGTTTTGATCGCAGCGCTTGAAATGAACCGACAGATCACAGAAGAGATCAACCTGCTGACAATTCTGGCAGAGGTCACTGGCAACGCCATTCATCGTGCCGAATTGTTTGCACAAAGCCAGGAACAGATCCGCAAACTGACGACCCTGCGCGATATTGATGCCGCTATCGCTTCATCCACTGATTTGCGCGTGACCCTCGGAATATTAATGGATCATACCCTAAAGCATCTGAAAACAGATGCTGTGGACATCATGCTCTATCATTCTGAATTACAAAGCCTCACTTATCTTGCCAGTGCTGGATTTAATAATCCATCGCCATCCCGCCCATTGATGAGACTCGGCGACGGGTTGGCGGGACAGGTCGTGATGAAAGGCGGAATCGAGCATGTCGCAGATCTGCGGCTGTCGAATGAAGTGAAACGCGACCCGATGTTGATCCGCGAAGGTTTCATTACTTATTTCGGCATCCCGCTGATCGTCAAAGGGCAGATCAAAGGTGTGTTTGAAATCTTCCATCGTTCTATTTTCACCCCGACCTCGGAGTGGACACAGTTCCTGCAAACCCTTGCCGGACAAGCGGCGATCGCGATCGATAACGCCCAACTCTTTGATCACTTGCAAAGGTCGAATCAGGAAGTCACGCAGGCATACGATACAACTCTCGAGGGTTGGGCGCGTGCCCTTGAATTGCGCGACCGTGAAACAGAAGGACACACCCGCCGCGTCACAGAATTAACGATGCAACTGGCACGCTATATGGAAATATCTGAGGATGAACTTGTCAACATCTACCGTGGTGTGTTGTTGCATGATATCGGCAAAATGGGCGTGCCCGATCATATCTTGAGGAAAACGGGGCCGTTGATCGAGTCGGAGTGGGAAGAAATGCGCAAGCATCCTGAATATGCATTTAACCTCTTGGCTCCGATCCCCTATTTGCGCCCGGCTTTGGATATTCCCTATTGCCACCATGAACACTGGGATGGCAGTGGTTACCCACGCAGTTTAAAAGGAGAACAGATCCCGCTCTCAGCGCGTCTATTCTCCATCGTAGATATTTGGGATGCTCTGCTTTCAGACCGGAGTTATCGTAAGGCGTGGCCCGAGGCAAAGGTGATCAATTATCTAAAAGAGATTTCAGGGACAATCTTAGACCCCAAAGTTGTGAGCGTGTTTTTCGAAATGTTGGGTATATCGGAATAATAAAGCCGGAGAGTTGCAACCCTCCGGCTTTTGAATTAATTTGATCGTACTTTGTTGCATTACTTCACGCGCAAAAACTTCCGCTTACCCACCTGCAAGACACCCGGATGCGGAAAGACAGCATCGCCGCGTTCCAAGACATCGCCATCTAAACGCACGCCTTTTTGATCGATCAAACGCCGTGCTTCGCTTTTACTCGGCGCCAGCTTTGCGGCGAGGATCACATCCAATACTGTCTGCCCTGACTCCAATTGATAGTCCGGCATTTCATCAGGGACTTCCTTCTGCTGGAACATTTTGACAAACCCATCTTCCGCGGATTTGGCGTCCGCTTCGCTATAGAAAATGGACACGATCTCATGTGCCAGTTTCATCTTCGCATCACGCGGATGCAAAGCACCGGAGGCAACATCCTTTTCAATTGTCTCAATCTCATGCGGAGTCCAGCGCGAAACCAAACGCATATACTTGCCCATCGCCATATCCGGGATCGACATCACTTTGCCAAACATGTCATTCGCGCCAGTATTGATCGGTACGATATTGCCGGTTGATTTAGACATACGTTGCGTGCCGTCTGTGCCTGGCAAAATACCGGTGATGACACCCACCAAGGGTTTCTGCCCCAAGGCTTCCTGCAATTTACGTCCAGCCACGATGATATTGAATAATTGATCCGAACCGCCGACTTGAATATCGGTTTTCAAAGCGACGGCGTCGTAGCCTTGCATCAACGCGTAAAAGGTTTCATGCAGGTAGATCGGTTCATTTTTTTCGAGTCGGTTCGCGAAATTCTCGCGCGCCAAAAATTGTTGTACCGTAAAGTTTTGACCCAGACGAATCAAATCCACCAGCGATAACTCACTCAGCCATTCACCGTTGTAGCGGATGATGGTCTTCTCACGGTCGAGTACACGGAATGCCTGCTCGGTATACGTCTTCGAGTTTTCAGCAACCTGCTCCTGGGTCAGAATGGGGCGGGCTTTGTTTTTGTCTGAGGGGTCGCCTACCAGCGCGGTGTAACTCCCGATCAAGAAAGTGACTTCGTGTCCAAGATCCTGAAACTGGCGTAGCTTGCGCATGGGGATGGTGTGTCCCAAATGCAAATCCGTGGATGTGGGGTCAAAACCGCAATACACACGCAATGGGCGCCCCTCTTTTTCAGCGTCCACCAGCCGCTGACGCAGTTCAGTCGCCATGGCTTTCTTCAGGTCTTCGTCACCATACTCAGTGCCCTGCATCAATAATTCAACTTGTTCTTCAATATTCACTTTATGCCTCCTCAATTTCGCGAAATAAATTTCGCGCTACAAATTTACAAACAAAAACGCGCCCGCGATGATGGGCGCGTTTCAAACACACCACCGCAAATTCTATGTGTGGGTGTAATAATAATACTTGTTGACAGACTTAAAACCAGACATATTTCAATTATACAGCATCACTGACCAAGATTGAAGGTGAACGCCCATGGACCTTTGACGGTGTAAAACTCGTCGCTGTAGACGAGTTGCTCCGCCTCTTCCTGTAACATGGTGTCTGGTCTGCTTAAGATTTGCATAACCTGCGCCCCATTCGAATCCACGCAACCCAGCGTGATGGCAATCGCGCGATCGTTGAGAGCCTGCTGGATCTTGGGCATATAGATCGAGCAATAATCCTCGGCACGCGGCATTGCGGCGATGGCATCAACGGTGACTGTCACAGTAGTGAGGTCGGCATCTGGAGGAATATTGAGGAAGGACAAGGTATCACAACGCAAGCCTGATTGTCCTTCTACGGGTTCTTGCAAACTTAAAAGTGTGGACGAGAAATCAGTGGTAGCCGCACCTGCATATTGCAAAGTAGCACCTGAGACCGACCAATCCGATCCATCCAACAATGTGAAGCAGACATTGGCATTGACTTGTTTGCCGTCACGCCAGGCTGTATCAGCACGGACTTCGATGCCACTGGTAGTTTGGATGTTGGTAATCGGCGCAGACTGAACCGTCGGGTAGGATGAGTCAATATAGGCGGTCGGCACAGAATCTTGAGGCGCAGTCAAAGGTATACATGCCGAAAGCAAGATGGTTACAAAAACAATAATATGTTTCATGAGAAGCTCCTTTGTTTTTCAGTTTCCATCAGCAGACTGATGAAAACCAGAATTAGGTCAATAAGTCTTTCAAGGCCTTGTCCAATTGCCCGAACTGGAATTGAAAGCCCTGTTCGAGCAGATGCCTGGGCTCAGAGTAACGTCCCTCGGTCAGTAAGACGTTCATCTCGCCCAGGGGTATTTGCAACAAGGCTTTGGGGATATGAAACCAGAATGGTCGGTGCAAGGTATTGGCGATTCCGCGCATAAACTCTGCGCTGGATGTGGGCTGAGGCGCAATCAGATTATAGACGCCGCGTGCGTTTTCGTTCTCAAGTAAAAATCGGATGGCGCTGACATAGTCTTCAATATGCAGCCAGGGCATGGATTGTCTGCCGTCTCCAAATCTGCCGCCAAAGAATAAACGCACAGCTAAAGTCATGAGAGGGAAAAGTCCGCCGCGTTTTGCAAGGATCACTGCATTGCGGGTGATGATCCGCCGCACGCCAAGCAATTCAATTGATTTTGTCGCATCTTCCCATTGCACAGTGAGTTGAGCGAGGAAATCATCTGCGGCAAGTGAAGATTCGTCTGCGATGCCATCACCACGCAAACCATAACGGTTAATACCTGAGGCTTGGATAAAAATGCCCGGGCGGCGAGTCGCTTTTTCGAAAGCCGCAGCAAGCGCAAGTCCAGGGATGACGCGCGAGTCAATGAACCTCTGTTTCTGACGTTGAGTCCAGGGCCAGTGTTCCAATCCATAACCGGTATTTTGGATCACAGCGTCCATTTCATTGAGACGGTGCGCCCAGCCGTCAGTTGTGCGAGCATCCCATTGAATCTGATTGGGTTGCCTGGGACTCTGCCGGGTTAGGATAAAAACTTGGTGCTGATGTTTGGTGAGGTGCTGTATCAACGCTGTGCCCAAAAAACCTGAGCCGCCCGCTATCAAAATATTCATGCTTGCTCCTGAATAACAAATTCGTTTCATCCAAAAAGCAGGTTTTACGAATTGTTGTAAGTGGCATATAATCGTGCCTGTTGCGGAGGCAGAGTGCACGAACCTGTGCTGGTGCTAAACGCCAATTTTGAACCGATCAATGTGTGTTCCACACGACGCGCGGTTGGATTGCTCCTGGCGGGCAAAGCCGATATGGTTGTGAATGGACGCGGTCATATAAAAACTGTAAAGCAATTGTTGCCGCGACCTTCGGTCATTCGGTTGGAGATGCAAATCCATCGTCCGAGACCGCGCGTCAAGTTAACGCGCCGCGAAGTCTTCCGCCGCGATAATTATACCTGTCAGTACTGCGGCAGGCGTGATAACGGATTAACTTTGGATCATGTGATCCCGCGCCACATGGGCGGTGAGCATATTTGGACGAATGTGGTGGCGGCTTGCCCGCATTGCAATCACCGTAAAGGCGGACGCAAAGCCGAAGAAGTGCATATGCATTTGCATCATCTGCCCAAGGAACCGCCTGCCAGCGCCTTGTATATTTTCGGGCGGCATTTGAATGACTACAGTGAATGGGAGCCGTATATCAACGGCTGGTAAAAATAAAAAACGGTCACCTTGATGGTGACCGTTTTTGCTTATATCTCAATCGTCATAAAGTCTTTGGCAACGATCACTTCACCCCTATAGGTCTTGCTGGCTTCGGCGGCAATATCGCCTTTAGCAAAACGCCCGGTTGGATAATGGATGAGGTACAACTTGCCAACCTCAGCCTTGGTTGCAATCTCGCCCGCCTGCTCGGCAGAAGAGTGACCGAACGTCGCTCCGCCCGCTTCATGGACAAGAATGTCCGCTCCGGCGGCGAGACGAACTGTTTGTTCACACGGCTCGGTATCACAGGAATACGCAAATACTTTATCAGGCTTTTTAGATTCAACCCGAATACCAATGGTGGGTATCATGTGATGCACTGGGGACGATTGGATTCTAAAATCAGCGCAATCGAGCACCTGCGCCATTTCCACTTCAGGTAAACGATAAAAGCCCACTGAAAAGAAATTGGGCCACTCAGCCCAGCTATAAAAGCCCATTAAATCTTCGAGGCGGTCCATGGTGTAGTGCAAGCCATAGATGTTGATCGGCTTGGTGCGCCCCATCAGCCACATGTCCATCAGTAACAACGGGACGCCCGAAACATGATCAGGGTGAAAGTGTGTGATGATGATATCCGTCAGGTCGTTAAAATCCACCCCGGCTTGTTCCAATCGAACAACCGGATTGCTCACACAATCCACGAGGACTCTGCGCTCTTCACCAATTATTACCAGGTGAGTATTCTCATGATCTTTCGATGGCACAGCATTGGACGAACCTAGAATAATGACTTTGGGCACAGGTGCCTCCTCTTACAAATATGGGAACGCCAGTTTGATGATCGCTGGAGTTACATAAACCTCAATTACAGCTGCGATTGCCAATAAGGGAACTACCAATCCAATAAAAACGCGAAACCAATCAGCCAAAGAGAGCAAAAATATCTCACCCATGCTCTTATCGGGCTGGGGAGTCACCAATACAGCGCCTGCTTTTAATACAGCCGCCGTGGCGATGACCACGGCTGTGATCTCAAATAATCCATGCGGGAGGATCGCTGACACGAATACCAACGCCGGTGAATAACCGATCAAGCTCGCCGCGCCAAGCACACCACCGATCAAAGCCATATTGACCATGAACAAGGTAACACCCAGCGTGGCAAAGGAAAGTAAACCTGCCAGCAAAAATAATACCGATGCGCGCACATTCGACAGGAACAACCGGGGTGCAGGCACATTGGTACTCAAGAAATCGAGATTACTTATATTTTTAGTAATATATGCCTGTGCCGCCTGCACGCGCTCAGGCGTCATCTCAATATGTTGGGGAGTAACAATCACAACCCACGCATAAGCAGCCACGATCGTAACCAAGGCAACCCCAATCACGATCAATAACGGCTGGCGTAGTTGTCTTAACGTTGCTGGTATTTCAAATCGATACCATTCAAAAACCGATTTGGCATTGCCGGTTACGCGTCTGATAAACATCCGTCCCATCGCCTTGAAATTCAAAGTGTCGATCTCACGTCCTAATAAATATTCACGTTGAAAGTGAGAAAGACCCAGGCGGATCAAAAGCCCGGCAAGAATGGTCAAACCAGCCACGGCATAGAACAATACCGTCTCATTGCCCCAAAAGATCAAAACCGTCTCGCCTTGTAAAAGCAAGGCAACCGGCACCACTACGAAGGATGCCAGCAAGTTTGCGGCACGGATCGTGGTAGCCTGCACAGAGATCACGATCGCAGCGCTGACCATCAAGACAGCATGAGCAAATGTAAGCAGAAGGATCAGCGTCATCATATAAGCGCTTGGAAACGCTACGTCACGACGCGAAAGCAACAGGAGGTAAAGTCCAACGGAGCCGTAACTAAATATCAGTGGCGTCACAACACCCACAAGTAGTTTTCCAAGATACAAATGCCTGTCATCTAGAGGCGAGCTCAACAACGGCTCGATCGTGCCGCGCTCTTTTTCCCCTACGAACGACTCAAGCGCAACGATCAGAGTGAACGACAACGGGAAAAAGCCGATAACCAGAATAACAAATGGGATGATCCGATCGAGGATCAGATCACCGCCAAAGCGGTTCATGAAGTTGATCGCCTGGAGGGTAGTGTTATCAGCAATGAAGGGAAACAACGCCACCATAATGAACATCGGCACAATAATGCGCCAGTCACGGAACTGATCTTGAAATTCACGCTGCGCGATCATCCAGATCGCATCCCAATTACGCCGCATACGCCACCCCCTGTGCATCTGCCATCGTTTTGAGATATACATGTTCCAATTTTTTTGGGACTTCCTGAAAAGAGACCAGTGGCGCATTGCGAGAAGTCAGCGCATTCACTAATTTTGGATTCACGTCCTGCGGCGCTTCAACTCTAAACCGTAAACTGGTCGGGCTTCGAAAAGACATGACCGCCCCTGAGGGCATTTCCATTTCACCTGCATCAAACTCATGCGCGAACTTGGCTTCATATTCGATGGGACCTAATACCGTCCGTTTCAATTCTTCCAAAGTCCCGTTCAATAATATTTTTCCGCGATAGATGATCGCGATTTGATCTGACAGTGCTTCCGCTTCAGCAAGGTTGTGAGTGCAGATAATAATCGTCCGTTTGGACGAACGCAGGCGCGAGATCTCATTGCGCACCAACTGCGCCGACTCAGGGTCCATCGCCGAGGTGGGTTCATCCAATAACAGCACAGCCGGGTCATGGATCAGTGCACGAGCCAGCGCGAGCTTTTGCTTCATGCCCTTTGAATACTCACCTGAACGTCTGCGCGCGGCTTCCTTCAAACCGAAATAATCCAACAGATAATCACTGCGCGATTTGCGAGTTTTCGCATCCAGGCTATATACCTTGCCAAAAAAATCAAGATATTCTTCACCCGTCATGCGCATGTACAAGCCATGCTGCTCGGTCAACACTCCCACATTCGCGCGCACTTCCTGCGGATGTTTGGCAACGTCATAGCCGCCCACCCGCGCCCACCCGCGTGTAGGACTCAGCAGTGCGGTCAACATACGCACAGTCGTGGTTTTGCCAGCGCCATTCTGTCCAAGCAAAGCAAGGATCTGCCCGGGCTGCACATTTAACGTCACACCATCGACCGCCCAAAAATCGTTATTATATTGTTTACTTAGATCATTCGATTCGATCATTACGGTTTCCTTTGATTAACAATATGAGCATAGCATAGACAACCTTACGGTCAATAAGACAACAGTCATCCCAAAAATCTTATCACCAATTAAACGGTAGAACCCTTACGATGACGAAAGTATAGGAATCCAACTGAACAAAGTGCCACAACCCCCATAATTGTCTGGTTGATATTGAGTCCGCCGACCATCGAAGCATTGAGCCGCAAAAAGTCCAGGAAGAAGCGCCCAATAGGATAAACGATCAGATAGATCAGGAAGATGTCGCCTGTCTTTAAACGCTCAGCATAACGACGCGAAATCCAAATGAGCAGGAACATATTGAAAAAGTTCCAAAGCGACTCGTAAAGAAACAAGGGATGATAATACTCAATATCGAAATAATCTGCTAAACGATGCGCCGGATCAATAAAGATCTTCCACGGCAAATTCGTGGGCGCACCATAAAGTTCCTGATTGAAATAATTGCCCCACCGCCCCACACTCTGTGCCAATGCCAGGCTTGGCGCAATGATATCCGCCCATTCTGCGAACTTGATCTGATTCGCTTTCGAGTAAAAATACAATACGAGCGCACCACTGATCACGGCGCCCGGAATACCCAGCCCACCCTTCCAAATTGCGAGAATATCAAGAATATGAATCGTCCCGCCTGCAAAATATGGGTTGACCATTTGTCCAGTGACCGCATCACGCACCATGATATTCGGCGAGGGCGTAAAAATGTGCCAGATACGGGCACCGATGATCCCGCCGATCATCAGATAGATCAACAGATCCCAAACAATATCGGGGTTATGTCCGCGGCGTTTGGCTTCACGCGTTGCAAGCCAGGCGCCCAGCACCGCACCCGACACAATAATGATTCCATAAAAACGGATTTCCAGCGGACCAATAAAAAAACCACCTGGCATATTAGTTCTCCAAACTCAAATCACTTATTTGATTTCGCACGCGCGTGTTTGCGAACATGCCAGACACGCTGTAACGCTGTGATATTTGCAAAGACTGCAATGATCCCAAGACCAATGTTAAGCTGATTGAAGATCAACGAAGGAGCAAGCACAATATAACGTTCGGCACGCGTGAGCAAACCGACCTTAGCTTCATAGCCCAGTCCCTCTGCCCGTGCTTTCACATATGAAACCAGCACCGAACCCGCCGCCGCGCCAAAAGTCAACAAACCGCCCAGCGGTTCACCGCGCACCAAGAAGTGATACAGCAAACCGCCATAAATAATCAACTCAGAATAACGATCCGAGACCGAATCAACGAACGCGCCGAAGTCGCTTGATTCGCCGCGGAGGCGCGCCATCGTTCCGTCCAGCGCATCCACCGGGGTCATCAAGGCGATCCAGATACCGCCAGTCAACATTTCGCCGCGCGCCAGATAGATCGCACCGATCGTGTTACCGAGCAGCCCCAGCCCAGTCACCATATTGGGAGTGAGGCCCAGACGATTCAAAAAACCGCCGACCGGATCAAGAAACCACTTAAACCACAAACGCAAGTAATCCGTAAATGTTTTTCTGGACGAGGTTGTACTGGAAGTTTTTTCCATTTTGTTCCTTATAGATCAGACGCTTCACACGCCGCTTTTGCCTGCTTCTTCCTCATCGGTCGGACTCACCAAGACGTCTCTTTCCTTGCCCCCACCCAGCGAGGGACCGACTATCTCCATCTCTTCAAGCTGATCCAACAGGCGTGCCGCACGTGGATATCCGATACGCAATCGGCGTTGTAACAAGGAAGCCGAGGCGCGTTGACTCGAACGCACAATCGAAACTGCCTGCTCGATCAAACCTTCATCTTCATTTTCATCCGGCTCGGTCAACAATTTTTCCCAGGGTGCTGCATCCGTGTTGGCATCGACATTCTTTTGCCAATGGGCGATCACGCGCTCAATTTCCATATCGGTGACATAGACGCCCTGCGCACGGATCGGGTTCCCCACTTCGGGATTCAAGAACAGCAAGTCGCCACGCCCTAACAAACTATCTGCGCCGGTGGTATCGAGGATCACGCGACTATCCACACCTGAAGCCACCGCAAATGCCAAACGTGCCGGGAAGTTGGCTTTGATCAAACCTGTCACCACATCTGTAGAAGGTCGCTGAGTCGCGACGATCAAATGGATGCCCGTTGCGCGTGCCATTTGCGCGAGGCGCACCAGGTTATGTTCTGTCTGGTCCGGTGCGGACATCATCAGGTCAGCGAGTTCATCGATCAGTACCACAATGCGCGGAAGCGGAGTCCCATCCTTTTTGCGTAACAGACGGTTATAGGTTTCAAGATCACGCGCCTTGGCGGATTCAAGCAATCGGTAGCGGTGTTCCATCTCAACCACCACCCAGCGCAAGACACCGAGGATGCGATCGACATTCGTTTCCACTTTGCCGTACAGATGCGGTAAGCCGTTGAAACGCAACAGCTCCACCATCTTCGCATCGATCATTACCATGCGCAGATCTTCCGGTGTATTGTTCATAGCAAGACACACTGCCAGTGAAGTAATACAAATAGACTTACCCGAACCAGTGGCACCCGCGATCAACAAATGCGGCATGCGTGAGAGATCAGCCACCAAAGGCTGCCCGGAAACATCACGCCCCAACGCCAATGCCAATGGCGCACCGATCTTGTGAAAGGCTTCCGTCTCCAACAGCGGACGCAAGCGTACATTTGATTGATGCGAATTGGGAACTTCGATGCCCACATACGGCTTACCTGGCACCGGTGCTTCAATACGGATCCGCTGCGCAGAAAGTGCCAGCGTTAAATCTTTTTGAAGCGAAGCGATCTGCGCAACACGGACTTTGATCTGCTGCACTTCTTCCTCTGTTGTTGCGCCCTGTTTTTTCATGAAGCCGGGCTGCACTGCAAATTGGGTCACCGTGGGACCAATCCGAAAACCGACCACGGTTGAGACAATGCCGAACTCAGCCAGCGTCTTCTCGATCATGCCAGCAGTTTGATTGATCGTCCGTTCATCGGGGCGGGCATTTTGATCCGTTAGCAGCATATTCAATGAAGGCAGGCGCGCATCCCGTTTACGCGGCTCAGCCGGTTTCTTATCCTGATTATCAGAAACTTTCAGCGACTTGCGGAATTCAGGCGGCAGGGTCTGTGCAGGCTTTTTGCGCACAGGCTCGGCTTCTTTCTTCTCATGAATCAATTCCTGCTGTTGTGCCGCTATGAGCTGCGGTTCCTGAACGGGTCGTTCTTCACCGGCAATTTTCAACAGCCAGTGTTCCAATACAACCCATAAATTAAAGGCGCTCATCATGGCAAGCAGCCACAACCCAAACAATAAGAGCGTGCCCCAGGTTTTACCAACACGCCAAAAGAGTGTGATCAATCCCCAACCGATGCGCCCGCCATCGGCGCCGGCTTCAGCTCGGATGAGGGAATTGCCTCCGAAAGCAGCGAACAAGCCCAGGGTTAGAAAAGCAGCGAGTTCGAGGGCGAAGAGTCGCCCCCAGGGTAGCGAAGTCCCCGCCCGGCGCAGGAGGCTAAATCCGCTGTATCCAATTGCGAGTACAACCAGGTAGGCACCCCATCCAAACCACAAAGCCAGCATATCTGCCCAGGGTGTGAGGAGTACGCCGTCTGTGAAATTACCCAATGCGAGGAAAGACATCAACGCGAATGCGATGAGCGCCACGCCCAAGGCATCGCGCATGAAGCGACCGAAGTGGCTGTTGAATTGCGCGAGGCGGTCAAGCCAATTGTTATCGCGCGATTCTGATGCGTAGCGGCGGTTCGAACGTGAACGTTTCGTCATTCGCTATTGATTCGCATGCTGAAACCCAGACGCTGATGCGCCGGATCGAGTTGCAAAACACGGACCTGCACCTGCTGCCCTTCGGACAGTAGATCACGCGGCGTATGGTTCTCTTCAAGCGGCATCTCGGAAGCATGGATCAAACCTTCCACACCGGCATCCAGTTTTGCGAA
>JBDTWO010000035.1:0-32364 GCA_040006635.1 Chloroflexota bacterium | reverse complement strand
TGTCGCCTCCGTATAAGTTCCATTTTTACCCCACTTTAGATGCAATCGCCCTGGCCGAATCTTCCCTGCGAGATTTACTCCATCTGCGATATAATTAGAACACACGTTCCCATTTTCTCACCTATAAAAACTATGGACTTCAAACTTCAAGCACCCTTTATCCCCATGGGCGACCAGCCCGAAGCTATCCGCGGACTTGTGGATGGCGTCAATCGTGGAATGAAGCATCAAGTTTTGCTCGGCGCCACCGGCACCGGCAAGACCTTTACGATCGCATCTGTCATTCAAGAACTGCAAAAGCCTGCGCTAATCATGGCGCACAACAAGACCCTGGCGGCGCAGCTGTATGCCGAGTTCAAAGAGTTCTTCCCACAGAACGCGGTCTCGTACTTCGTTTCTTACTACGATTATTACCAACCCGAAGCGTATGTACCCCGCCACGACTTGTTCATTGAAAAAGAGACCGAGATCAACGAAGAGATCGAACGTCTGCGACTTCAGGCAACGACTGCCTTGGTCTCGCGGCGGGACGTGATCATTGTTGCTTCGGTTTCCTGTATTTATGGTTTGGGCAATCCCGAAGAGTTTAATAAAGGCTCAGTGAATCTCAAAGTGGGTGAGTTGGTGCGGCGCAATGCTTTGCTCCGGCGTTTGATCGAGAGCCAATATCAACGCAATGACATGGAGTTACGCTCGGGAACTTTCCGCGTGCGCGGCGATACGCTGGAAATTATCCCAGCCTACGAAGATAAAAAAGGATTCCGTATCGCATTCTTCGGCGACGAGGTGGAACGGATCACACAGTTCAACCCGGTCACGGGCGAGATCTTCGATGAACCGAAAGAGATCTCCATTTTCCCAGCCAAGCAATATCTGACAGATGCCGAAAAGACCAAAGCCGCCATCACTGATATTGAAGCTGAGTTGGAAGTCCGCTTGGCGCAGTATCGTGAGACCGGCAAAATATTGGAAGCCCAAAGAATTGAACAGCGCACACGCTATGACATCGAAATGTTGAAGGAAGTCGGCTACTGCTCTGGCATCGAAAATTACTCGCGTCATTTTGACCGTCGCGCGGCGGGCACACATCCGTGGACGATGATCGACTTTTTGCCGAGTGATTACTTGTTGGTCATTGATGAGAGTCACATGTCTGTGCCGCAGATCCGTGGCATGTATAACGGTGACCGCGCCCGCAAAGAGACTCTGGTTGAATACGGTTTCCGTTTGCCGAGTGCCATGGATAACCGTCCGTTGAAGTTTGAAGAGTTTGAAGAGGTGATGGGCAATACGATCTACACCTCCGCCACACCTTCAAAATATGAAATGGAACATGCGGAACAAGTTGTCGAGCAGATTATCCGTCCAACCGGATTGGTTGACCCGGAAGTGGATGTCCGTCCTACCAAAGGGCAGGTGGATGATTTGATCGGAGAGATCAGACTACGGGTAGATCGAGGCGAGCGCGTCTTGGTCACAACACTGACGAAGCGGATGTCCGAAGATTTGGCAGAGTACATCAAAGAGTTGGGCATCAAAGTCCGCTATTTGCATTCGGAAGTGGAGACGTTGGAGCGCATCGCGATTTTGCGCGATCTGCGTTTGGGTGAGTTTCATGTGTTGGTGGGGATCAATCTCTTGCGCGAAGGTTTGGACCTCCCAGAGGTTTCTTTGGTCGCGATTCTGGATGCGGACAAAGAAGGTTTCCTGCGTTCGGATACAGCGCTCATTCAAACGATCGGGCGCGCTGCGCGTAATGTGAACGGACGCGTGATCATGTATGCCGATAAAATGACCGACTCGATGAAGCGCGCCATTGGTGAGACGGATCGCCGCCGTGCCAAGCAGGTGAAATACAATACCGAGCATGGCATCGTGCCGATTAGCATCACGAAAGCGATCCACGATCTGACGGAAGAATTAACCTCGAAGGCTGTGGGTGAGAGTAAGGGTCAATACAAGACCAAGGCTGACCTGCCGCGCAATGAGTTGAGGCAGGTGCTGCATGAGATGGAAAAACAAATGAAAGAAGCCGCGAAGAATTTGGAATTCGAAAAAGCTGCGGCATTGCGCGATGAATTGTATCAATTGAAGAGTCTGCTCGCGGATGATGAGTCGTTGAAGCCATGGGAGAGGATTAAGCTGTTGAGCGGGGAGGAGTAGGCTGGGAATGAAATTAGAAGAATGAAGATTGAAAACAGCGCATGCGATGAGCATGCGCTGTTTTTTTATTTCCCTAGTGTTGAAGTTTTCTTTTATTTCAAAGTGATGGTTTCACTAAGCCGTCACTTCATGATGATTGGTCAGTGGTTGGCGGTCAATTTTGTGCGTGTTCGTGAATATGATTGATTTCAGAAATATCGCAATACAAAAGACTCGGATCACAGCCTTCACATTCCAGCTGCAGTGTCATGTGTTGAATATTATATTTTTGGAAAAGGATCTCATTGACACCGCGTTGAATGTCCGCGCCTGCGCTGATGGAGATATCCTCGGTCATGACATGAGCAGAGAAGGCGCGCAGATTTTCGTTGATGCTCCAGACGTGCAGGTCATGAACTCCGCGCACGCCTTTCACGGTGAGCAGGTCGTCCAGCATACTTTGCATGTCGATGTTTTCGGGTGTGCTTTCAAGCAGAATGTGGATCGTCTGGCGGAGGATGCCCCAAGCATTCCAAAGAATGAGCGCCCCGATCAAAACACTCACGAGCGGATCAAGCCAGTTCCATTGCGTGAAGAAGATGACGATGCCTGCGATCACCGCTCCGATCGTGGAGAGGACATCGCCCATCAAATGGATGAAGGTACTGCGCAGGTTCAGGTCGTGGTCACTGCCTTTGTGGACAAGCCAGGCGGTGACGATATTGACGACAAAAGCCAAAGCGCCGACCCCGATCAGGATGGGTGCATCAATTACCGGCGGAGAAATGAAGCGTCGCCAGGCTTCGTAGAAGATCCCGAATGCGATCAGGATCAACGTTGTCGAATTGACGAGCGCGACCAAAATCCCGACGCGGTGATAGCCGAAGGTTTTGCCAGCATGTGCGGGTTGGGTTGCGATCCGCAACGCGTACCAACTTAATCCGAGTGCGATCACGTCGGTGAAGTTGTGGGCGGCGTCAGTCAGCAGTGCGAGACTGTTGGCAATCGTCCCTGCAACGGCTTCGACGATGACAAAGATCAAAGTCAGTAAGAGAGATAAGGCAAGCCGCTGGGTGGTTTGATTCGTCAAATCGCTGAAATGAGGGTGGGTGTGGTTTGTTGACATGGGTATCAGGCGGTTGTCATCTTTTAGATGACAACCGCATTATTATTTTACACCAATGGGACGATCAGGAGTTTGGCACGAATGTGGTGGCGCAGGTCGCTGATGACGGTACCGTGGATCAAGTCTGAAACACCGGTGTGGCCATGACTTCCAACGATCACCATTTCGACATTTAGATCATTGATCATACTTGCTAGCTGAGATACAGGTTCACCGGCTCCCAAACGAAATTCAGTTTGAACACCGACTGTGCGCATACTTTCTACGAGACCTTCCAGACGTTCCTGATCTGAAAGCGCTTCACGATCTTCGCCCTCGGTGCCAAAGATTCGGGCGACCGGGCTTTCGACCACATGCAGAAGTGTGACTTGAGTAACACCTTTTTCTATATGCCGCAAACTTTCTTCCAAAAGTTTTTCTTCGTTGCCAGAAAAGTCCAGTGCGATTGCGATGCGTTGATAGGGTTGCGGCAAAGCCAAGATCTGAGGGCTTGGCGCGGCGAGGCGATGGACGCCATTTGTGTGCGTCGTTGCGATGGTTTCCATGCGGTTTTTAAGCCATGGATGGATGATGATATATAGGAGCAGAATTCCCAGAGCGAACACAAACGGTATCACAGTTACACGTAAGACCCAAGCCTGATCGCCAGCAGACTGGATCCAACTTGTGATTTGATCGATGACCAACTTTATGTTCAAGCCCAGGATGATGATCGCCGTGATCCAGGCAAGGGCTTGGATTAATGGCTTGATGCTGAATTCACCCATACGCTTTTTATCAGCAACTGCATGGATCAATGGAATAATGGCAAACGGCAGTTGCAAAGAGAGGACGACCTGACTCAGTACAAGCATCGCGCCGGTGGCGTTTTCTCCATAATATATGATCACAGCCAACGCAGGCACAACTGCCAGCAGCCGTGTGATCAAGCGGCGCAACCACGGGCGAATGCGTAAGTTTAAGTAGCCCTCCATCACGATTTGTCCTGCGAGTGTACCGGTGATGGTTGAGCTTTGACCAGATGCCAATAAGGCAACGGCAAATGCGATTGGCGCAATCGCCGCACCCATTAAGGGTTCCAGCAGGTGATGTGCGTCTTGGATCTCTGCGACTGCGAAATAACCGTTTCGATGAAAAACTGAGGCTGCCATGACAAGGATCGCGGCGTTTATAAAGAAAGCGATGTTGAGCGCTACGGTCGTATCAATATTATTCCAGCGAATGTTTTCCCGGATGTTTGCTGATGTAGGTCCGATCTTGCGGGTTTGTACAAGCGAAGAATGTAGGTAGAGATTATGAGGCATGACCGTTGCGCCAAGGATGCCAATGGAGATATATAGGGCTGTTGCGTCTGGCAGGGAGGGGACAAATCCGCGTACGATGCCGCCCCAGTTTGGCTGCCCCAAGATAATTTCGATGAAGAAAGCCACACCAATGGTGCCGACCAAAGCGATAACGACGCTCTCCAGTTTGCGAATGCCGGCTTGTGAAAGTAAGAGGATCAGGAAGGTGTCAAGCGCAGTGAGAATGACACCGTACATGAGCGGGAGACCGAACAGCAGCTGCAAGGCAATGGCGGAACCAATCACTTCTGCCAGGTCGCAGGCAGTGATCGCGATCTCTGCCAGGATGTAGAGCGGGATATTGACGACCGGGGGGTATTCCTCATGGCAGATCTGCGCCAGGTCACGCCGCCTAACGATTCCCAATCTTGCTGCCAGGGTTTGCAACAGGATCGCCATCATGTTTGACATGAGTAATACCCAGATCAAAGTGTAGTTATAGCGACTGCCACCTGCTATATCGGTTGCCCAGTTGCCTGGGTCCATATAGCCAACTGCAACCATCAATGCCGGTCCAGAGATCGCCAGCCAGTGCCGCCACCAGGGTCCTTTTGTGGGGATGAGTACCGACTCATGAACTTCTGAAAGCGAGTTCTGCTGATGTGGTTTACCGGAATGATTGTTCATAGATTCTCTCTCTTAATAGTTTTGACTTGTGTATAGTTAGGCATCTCACATCGTACTTGAGTCTCATGAATTATTGCCCAATTTTGGAATAAACCTGCCTGTGTGTTTCATATACTCACGATACTCGTCGCCAAATTTCTCAATGAGATTGGCTTCCTCTTTCGGCGTGCGGACCGCCATGAGGATGAAGGTCAGTATGCCCATTGCGGCGATGAACCAGTTGTCTGCCAGCATGCCAAAGGATATGAATAAGGCTGACCCGATCGTATACAGCGGGTGCCGTATCCAGCGGTAGATCCCATGCGTGACGAGTTTGTGTTCTCTGCGCACGGCGCTGACGGGTGTAATGCCTGAGCCGATACTGCTGAACAGCCAGTAAATTCCCGGCACGCATAAAATCCCTATACCAACACCGAGCCAGCGGACAGATTCGGGAAGCCCGATCTTCGACCAAGCCATCCAGTTCGGGTTGATCAAATATACAAATGGGCTGAGCCACAGGATCAGACCACCGATGCGGATGAATGTCATTATGACGTTGCCGTCTGCTTTACGGGAAAGTTTCTCGCCAGAGTCACGGTCCGCTTTGCGGCGGTGGTAGATTGAAATGCTCATGCTGCTGAATAAAATCGCGGCAGCCAGGCTACGGAAAATATTTTCATTCATTATTTGATATTAGCTTTCTTCAATAAAGATTTTGCTTGTGATGTTCAAGCCAAGCACAAAAGTTTTTCGACCGACTTTCACGGTCAAGTTGTGGTCGAACTGTGAATACTCTTTGATCTCAATTTCTACGCCGGGAATTAATCCCAGACTATCTAGGTACCGAAGCAGTTCCGTGTCTGCGGCTTTCACGCATTGAAGTGTCCCGCTTTGATTTGGGCGCAATGTAGAAAGTGGAGCCGAATTATCGAGCGGCATTTTCAAATCCGCAGTGGGGATCAACTCACCGTGCGGGTCACGGATCGGGTCACCCATTGCCGCGGCAATGCGGCGCTCGAAATCTTCTGAGATGACATGTTCGAGTCGTTCTGCCTCTTCGTGGACCTCGTCCCATGCATAGCCGAGCGTTTGCACCAGCCAGGCCTCCAACAGGCGGTGATGGCGGATTACTTCGAGCGCAGCCTTTTTGCCTTCTTTGGTCAACGTGGCGCCTTGATGCTTGTGGTATTCAACCAGCGCAGGCTTTGCCGAGGCAAGCTTTTGGACCATACCAGTCACCGACGCGGGCTTGATTTTCAACTTTGCCGCGAGTGCATTGGTGCTGGCAGTCTCGCCGTTCTCAGTGAGTTCGTAGATGTGTTTCAAGTAATCTTGAACGGATTGGGTGTTGGGATTGTTTTTCATAGGTCTGAATATGAGATTTAGGTAAGCCTAAATTATTGTAGCCGCTGGAGGCGGGTTTTGTCAAGATAAAAGCGGGACCTGACAGGTTTTCTCAATACCATAATCAAGTGGGGCGCTTTTCTTCTATAAGTGTTACAACCAAGAATTGTTATGATGAAACCTGTCAGGCCTGTTCAGAATTATCAAAACTTTAATATTCACAACCATTGCCATTTTACAAGCCTGTGTCATAAAATGAAATTGGCAACGATTCAAATTTTGAACAGTGAGGTAACGAATGCGAATTTGTGTTTTATCAGATGAAGAAAAAGAAGACTTTGATGTAGCGCCTTATTTGAAGGGCTATGATTATGAATTCGTCACCATGCGCAACCCGGTAATGGATATGTTGAAGGCGTTGAAGGCACGGAACGAATTCGATATCTATCTCAATGTCTGTGAAGGCTATGAGTTGGATGATGAAGATGAAAATGGTTACGAAGCCATCGAAGTCGTCAAGGCGCTTGAAGAATTGAACCTGCCATTTACTGGCGCCAACTCAAGCATGTTCGACCCAACCCGCGAAGAGATGCAAGCCGCCGCAGATGCGCATGGCGTGGGGTTTGCAAAAGGCTATCGAGTTAAGTCAGTGGAGGACGCGAAAGCCCTTGTAGCCACTCTGCGCTTTCCGGTGATGGTGAAGCATCCACAGAGCTATGGAAGCACGGGCATGATCAAAGAATCCCGTTGCGATTCGTTGGATGAAGTGTTGACACAGGTGGAACGTATCTGTAAAGAATATGGTGCTGCCCGCATGGAGGAATTTATCGTTGGCAAGGAATACAATGTGCTGGTCGTTGAAAACCCCGATGATCTTTCACAACCAATTGCGTATCCGCCGACAGAGTTGCTCTTTCCTCCCGGTGAAGAGTTCTGGCATACAGTAGTGAAGTGGGATGTATCCCTGCCGTTTAACTTCGGTCGGGTTACGGATATGGAATTGATTCCCCGTTTGCAGGATATTGCCATTCGCATGTTTAAGGCGATCGGTATGGTGAGTTATGGGCGTTGTGATATCCGCATAAATGAGCGGGGCGAGTTATTTATTTTGGAGATCAATCCCAACCCGGCGATCATGCTCAGACCTGATGAATACGGTCCCGCCGATTATATGATCCTCTATGATGCAGGTGGATACAAAACTTTCTTTGAGCGCCTTTTTCGTGTGACGCAGATCCGGCATCAACAACACAATAGCTGAGGCGTGAATGCGAGTCTGTATTTTATACGACGAGTATTACGCCTTCGATGAATTTCTGAATCAATATCCCTGTGAATGGGAGCTGCAAATTCTGCGCCGACCTGTGCGTGACAAGATCAGGGAGCTGGCTGATACGGGTAAGTACGATGTGTTTTTCAATTTGTGTGATGGTCCGCTCGAGGGATCTTCGCCTGGTATTGATGTAATTCAGACGCTGGAGGAATTCGACCTCGCCTTCACCGGTGCGGACTCAAAATGCTACGACCCAACTCGGGAGGAGATGCAAGCGGTTGCTGACGCCCATCAAATTGGATTCGCCCAAGGGACTCGCGTCTACGCTGGAGAAGATATCCTCCAAAAAACGGATGGCTTGCATTATCCGCTGATCGTCAAGCACCCGAAGAGTTATAGCAGCATCCAAATGTTTCGTGAGTCGCGTTGCGATTCGCTGGAACAGTTACAAACCCAATTTGAGAGAACGTCCAAAGAGTTCGGTGCGGCGCGGGTGGAAGAGTTTGTCGTAGGGCGTGAGTTCAATGTCTTTGTTGTCGATAACCCCGATGATTTGCGAAGTCCATTTGTGTATCCGCCTGCGGAATTGATTTTCCCTCCAAATGAGGAATTCTGGCATACCGGTGTGAAATGGGATTATTCAGTCCCGTTCGAGTTTCTGGAAGTAAAAGATACAGAACTCGTTCAGCAGCTTCAAGACATCGGGCGCAAGTTTTATCTGGCAATGGGCTGTACCGGCTATGGGCGTTGTGATGTGCGGATGCGGGAAAACGGAGAACTCGTTATTTTGGAGATCAACCCCAATGGCGGAATCCTATATCGCCCCGAGGAATACGGTCCTGCGGATTATATGATCCTATATGATAAAGATGGTTATTATGGATTCTTTGACCGGATCTTCCGGTCGGCGGTGGTGAGGAGAGAAAGTAGACAAGGAAACAAGTAGACAAGGACACATGTTACGAGATATGGATTGCAGCCTATCTACGTGTGTACCTGTCTACTTGTCTACCTGCCCGCTCCAGATTTCAATATCCCCTCAATTTCCCTGGTTCTTTCCATAATGGACGATGCGGTCGCAAGAATAGCCGTCTCGTCCATTATATCTGCGCCGATCATAGTCCCTTCGGCTTCGGCGAGTGCGGCGTAGATTTTTCGAATCAGGCGCTGGACTTCGGTGGGGGCTCTGCCAATGGCGACCAAGGTCTTGTCGATTTGAATCGTGTGCTGAACAAAGTGCGCTTCGTAGCGATGGAGACGATGTTGAATGGGGAAGCGAGTCGCTTCCCAGAATGTAGAGGGCAGATCAAGCTCGCTGTCAGTTATATTAGAAAAGTCTGAAATGATCTTTGGGTGGAACTCATGATGATAGGCTAACATGCCATTGAGTGGACCCCTTGTCAGCGATCGATATTCATCTTCACTCATGCCAATGAGTCGTGTTTCATCCTCATCCGACATTTGCTCTGGTTTCCATGCACCTGAGCGATGCCCTGCAAGTGCGTAGCTGACAACGGCTGTGAACGCAATGTCTGCACCCAAAATGTGAGCATACGCTTTTTGAACAGACCATTCTCCTTCGGCGGGTGCTTTACCTGCATCTTCTTCGGATATACCAAAGATTGCGGCTTGCAAGTCCATGTAGGCGGCGTGGTATTGGCTGAGGATGTGCTGGGCAGGTTTAGGCTGAGGGAGAAGCGCGGAAAGAGTCACAGCGAGTTGACGTAACTCTTGCAGCGTCACAAAGCAGGCGAAGCGAATCCCTTCTTCGTCGTGGTCTTTCCATCTCCATTCACGTTCCAAATCTTTTTCGGTGAGCGGCAGGATGAGGCGGGTAAAATTTTCAACAGCGGAAGCAAGCGTAGTATTGAACATGTGGATACCTCATCAAATGAATGGCGTTTGGTTTGTCCAGCAGTTCAACTGCTGGACAAACTGAATTTATTGTAGTGACTGCAAATATTCGAGCACAGCTTTGGCATCCTCGCCGCCTTGTTGCGCGTGGACGATCAACGGGATGCCGTGCGGTCCTGGCGTTTTGATGGCGTCAGGATACTCTGTGAGCGCGGCTTTGACGATATCCAATTTGCCAAGCATTGCTGCCGCGAAGATATCAAGACGTGCACCGTGTTCAAGCAGAAAGTTGGCAATGTCTTTTCTGCCCATGTGGGATGCGGCGCCGAGTGCGGTTTCAAAATCGCCGCCACCCCAATCCCACGTGGCGTTGACGAGGGCGGATTCCTGTCCCAGCAGTTCTTTTGTGCGTTCAAAATCGGAATGCGAAACTCTTACAAATTCTTCCACAAGTGATAAATCTAAAGCGGGTTTTGTTTCCATGGATTCTCCTGGCGTAGTTATCAGGTTTACAAGTATACAAGTTATACCTCGTACCTTGTACCCGTGTTTTCTCGTGTCTGCGTGTCTACTTGAAGCGCCGTGGTCGCATCCAACGCCCACCGAGGACTAGCGAGACGAGAACGCATGCGATTGCCGCCATGGAGAAGATGGTCTTATTTGTAGCGATACCAATAACCAAAAAAGTCATGCCAAGCAATAAGAACGCGCCTGAGATTTTTCTTTTATTTGCACGCATTTAGTTCCTCGGTTTCACTTCTGCATACGGACTCGGATTTTCAAACAGCGGAGCCGCTTTGCCGTTCAAGGTCATTTCAAAGAACGACAGCAGATAATCATTCACGATCGCAACCACGCGTTTGCCGTTGATCGGACCTTTGAGCCCGAGTTGGGGAGCAAGTGGGGATAGCAGAGGCAGATCAGAGAAATCATAATGGGCAGCTCCATCGATTGAAATGACACCCCGCGAATCGCTGACATGTGGAATGAAACGCTGGAATAATTCGTTGCTGCGGCTATTATCCTCATCTTCCAACCAGCCCTGGCTGAACATGAAGAAGGACGGTTGGGTCACACCGCTGTCGATCACCTCGTAGGAGACCGGGCGCATGAACGGGTCCATGCCGAGCAGGGCTTTGCATTCTGGATGCGTGCCGCAATATTGGACCGCCGCGCCGCCGCCAGTGGAATGTCCATAGACACCGACTCGATCTAGATCGAGCGCACCAGAGAACGGACTGGTTGAATCCTCGTTTTGTTTTTTCATAAAATCCAAAGCAAACTCAAGGTCACCAGACCATTGATCTACAAGCTTATGTGCGGCAATTTCATATTCATCTTGCGGTGCGCCATCGGGCAATGCGGACGGATTATTCAGCGCGACCGTCCCATCGGGGAAGACCGTGATCACCGCGCCATAGGTATGCTGTACACCGACGACAATAAATCCGTTGCTGGCAAGCTGCAGTGCCTGCCCGGTATTTTGGGCGTTGAAGCCATTCCAACCGTGCGAAAACAAAATGACCGGAAATGCTTTGTCGGTCTGCGCGACTGTTGCGTTCTTATAAGCCGGGACTTTTACCAAAGCCAAATGACCCAAAAAGAAAGACGGCATGCCGATCATTTGTGAAACCGCCGGGGAATAGATCTCGGCGTTGTCCATCCAGCGCGCTTGTTCGGTGGACGTTCCCGCTTCAGCCGGGTACCAGACCTGGATCATGAATCTGCGAGCTTCATCTTTGCCTGAATAGAGTTCCCTGCGCGATGTGTCGGTTAACTCGTAGATGCGCGTGCCGATCGAGTAAGGTCCGCTGGGGGTGGGGATGACGGGGACAGGTAAGAGCAGAGGTAACGCTGTCGAAACAATGAGCAGACCAAAGGTCAGATAAGAGGCGAGCGGTTTTAAGTCCACCGGTGCTTGGAGTTTGATCAGACTTACGATGACGATGATCGCAGTCAAGCCATAAATCGGAAGCATCTGCCAGCGATAGCCTTCGATCCAAAAATGGATCAAGGTCAGAATCAGCGCGAGGGCAGGGATGAAGCGCACGGCGTAGGGTCGCGGCTGTCCCCAAAGCAAATACGTGGATAGCAAAAGTGGTATGAGAATTTCAAGCGGTCGCATGGGACTCCATTTGTAAGGCGTCGCGTCCGGCAACATAGGCTTGTGAATAGACCGTGTTGGCGACGAGCGTGAGATACGCCGAATAGGGGATCATTAGGAACGGCACGATGCACATCAAGATGATCGTCATCAGGGCGAATTGGATCACGAACATAAAGATGAACGAAACGACAAACACAAAGACGTAGCTGAGAATGAAGTTTGCAAAGCCTTTGCGGAAAATGGGAAACCACTCCTTGAAGTTGAAGCCCGCCGCAAAAGAGTCGTTTGCCACGGCATGTGGGATCGCCGCGCTGATGACGATGCCGTAGGGAAATGACAACAGAGTGAAGAGCATCATCAAGCCGATGCCGATGATGAAGAATAAAACCCCAATAGGGGCAAACGCCTGCGACTGTTCATTCGCCAGCGCTGCGAACCCGATCGAACCGCTCATCATAAAAAAGAGTCCGCAGCCCATGATGAGGAATAAGGGCAGCATCAGGACGATCTGCAAGCCGAACACGCGTAAGCCGTCCATGAGCATGGCGCTCCAGTCGCTGCCCTGCCATTCGGGCATGGATGGGCTTTTTCGTTCATTGAGTACCTGGCGCATGATCTTGACGCCGTAGCCCATCAAAAGAATGGTGGGTACCAGCGGGATGATGAAACCTGCCAGCGCGACCAGACAGGCGATCAAAAATTGTTTGCGGGCATCGGCATCCCGCACGGGGAAGAGTAGTGTTTCCTGCCAGTTGTTCATTGAAGTGTCCTTGACGTGTGAAATAGAATAGATTTTATTAGAAATTAAATCGGGACGCTGACGCGAAGCGCGCTGACAAACGCAGATTTTTTCTCTTTGAATCAGCGCAGATCAGCGTTCATCTGTGTCCAAAAAGACCTTTGCCTTATTACCAATAAAGTCTAATCTACAACTCTGTGGATCTGGTTTTGTTTCTCTGGTAGATTGTCATGTAGAATTATACCCAGCGTGGCATAAATTGCGTCATCTTCTTTCTACATGTCACAATTTGTGACCGTGGGTATTATATAGCATTCAGGAGTACAGCATGTTCATCTTCGCCGTCAGCATTTTTCTTTCCGCCTTCCTGCTTTTTCAGATCCAGCCGATGATCGGTAAATTCATCCTGCCGTGGTTCGGCGGCACACCCGCGGTGTGGACAACGGTCATGTTGTTCTTTCAAGTCCTGCTCACCGGCGGGTACGCGTATGCGTATTGGTTAATGGGGCGCGCCAAAAATTCTCGTCAGAGTGTGATCCATATTACTCTGGTCGCTGTCGCCATTGTGCTTTCCATTGCGCTTGGATCTTTTTGGGCATCGCCGATCACGCCGCCCGCCAGCATGAAGCCTGCGGAAGTGTCTTTTCCGATCCTTGATATTTTTAAATTACTCATCTTGTCTGTGGGACTGCCGTACTTTGTTCTTGCATCGAACGGTCCGCTTATGCAGGCGTGGTTCAGCCGTATCTTTCCGCAAAATTCATACACGCGCTTGTACTCGCTTTCGAATCTCGGTTCGCTGCTGGGCTTGCTGGCGTACCCCACGTTGATCGAACCCTATCTCACGCTCAAATATCAAGGCTGGAGTTGGTCGATCGGATTTATGGTCTTCGGACTGCTCGCCATCTGGATCGCGACTCAAAATGGACGTGCCGCGCCTCTCGCTCAGCCGGTCACTGCTCCTGCCTCCTCAAGCGGACGTCCCACCTCGGCTTTGCTGGGCTTGTGGATCGCCTTGAGCGCCACTGCATCCCTGCTTTTGTTATCCATCACCAACCAGATCTCGCAAGAGGTGGCGGTCATTCCCTTCTTGTGGATTTTGCCGCTTACGCTGTATCTACTTTCATTCATCCTTACTTTTTCCGGTGAGCGCGGCTATAACCGAAAATTTTATCTGGGTCTGTTCGCGTTTTCGATGGCGTTGATCATGTTCGTATTGATCAACTTGGAATCCGTGCATGTCTACATTCAGATTCTGGCGTATTGTTTATTGATGTTCTCGGCTTGTATGCTGTGTCATGGTGAGTTGTATTTGTTGCGCCCGGATGCACAACATCTTACGTCTTTCTATTTGATGGTATCCATTGGCGGTGCGTTGGGAGGCATCTTCACGAGTCTGATCGCGCCATTCATCTTCAATGGTTATTGGGAGTTCATGGTCGCGCTCGCGATGACCCTAGCCCTGTGGCTGACCGTCCTGCGTGCGGGACGGGTCGAGAATCATTTCACCTGGGCGCGCTTTATGTTGACGGTCTTTTTATTGGTGACCGCCTTGCTGAGCATGGTCGGTAATGCAGGTGGCTCTTTATTTTCAAAGCGCAATTTCTATGGCGTTATTAGAGTCCGCGTGCTAACCCCCGATGGCTCAACTGAGCCTGCCTATGCCATGTCGCATGGCATCACTGTGCATGGACTTGAGTTTATCAAACCCGAGTTGCGCGATGTACCGACCACATATTACATTCCCCAAGGCGGCGCAGGGCTGGCTTTGCTCAACCATCCACGCACTGACAAGGGACTGAAAGTCGGCTTGCTCGGTCTCGGCGCTGGGACGCTGGCGACTTATGGTCAACCCGGCGATGAGTATCGTTTATATGAGATCAACTCCATTGTGGTTGATCTGGCAGAAGGGCAGGGCGGCTATTTTTCATTTCTCAAAGATAGCCAGGCACATATCACAACCGTTCTGGGTGATGCGCGGATTTCCCTCGAGCGTGAACTTGCCGCTGGTCAGCCCCAAAATTTTGACGTGCTGGTATTGGATATCTTCAGCAGCGACTCCATCCCCGTGCATCTTGTGACCAAAGAAGCCTTTGATCTATACCTCAAGCATCTCGCGCCGGATGGCATCATCGCGGCACACATTTCCAACCGTCACCTCGACCTGCGACCGGTCTTCTGGCAATTAGCAAAATACTATGGCTTGCATATCGTGAGCGTGAGTTACCCCGGCGACAATCAAGGCGGCTATCCCACCGACTGGCTTTTGCTGGCGCGTGACCCCGCGTTACTTGAGAACTCCGCGATCAAAGCACACTCAGATACTATGAACGGGTACTCCACTAATCTCAAACTATGGACCGATGATTACAGCAATCTGTTTCAGATTTTGAAATAAATTACAGACTCTCGATCACGACCATTTTCGAGTTTGTGGTTGCGAGTCTCATCTTTCTAGCTTCACTGTATTCCGGCGAGTTGACCCACTTCTGCGCCTGTTCCACGCTTTCGAATTGCAGAATTACCAAACGGCTTGGCGACCAATCGCCTTCGAGCGTTTCAGTCCTGCCGCCGCGCGCGAGATATTTACCGCCGAACGATTCCACGATCGCGGGGGCAAGCTTTTTGTATTCCTCATACCCAACCGGGTCATGCACGTCAATATCCACGATCACATAAGCGGTCATACTGCATCTCCTTTGAATTTAATTCTAACATCCACAGCGATCGCTTCATCACGCAGCACCCGCAGCGGGTTGATCTCGATCTCTTCGATAGATTCGTTTTCCTGTGCGAGCTGCGATAATTTGATGAGGACATCGATGACCGACTCCTCGTCCGCAGGCGGGATGTTGCGAAAGCCTTTCAGCTTTCTACCTGCCCACGTCTTGCGGATCATTTTCTCAGCCTCAGCCTGATTCAGCGGTGCTAGGGCAAATGCCACATCCTTGAGCCCTTCCACTTCGACGCCGCCGGAGCCGAACATCATCAGCGCCCCAAACTGCGGATCGCGCACCATGCCCACGATGACTTCCTGTCCCTGTGCGATCTGCCGCTGCAAGTGGACTCCATCAATCCGTGCATCGGGTTTCGCCTCTTTGACGCGTTTCATCATCAGCGCGTAGGCACTTGATAACGATTGTACGTCTTTGATATCCAGCATCACGCCGCCAATATCAGACTTATGCAAAATATCCGGTGAGGCAATCTTCATCACAACGGGGAATCCAAGTTCGTTTGCGATGATGATTGCTTCATGTTCATCGTGCGCAAGTTTTATTGGCGCGGTTGGAATATTGTATGCGGCGAGAAGTTCATTGGGTGAAGCGTAGACCGCAGACGACAGACGGTCGATGGTCTGTGGTCTGCGGTCAAGGAATTCTGCTCGTTTGAATAAAGCACTTAACGCCGAAGCTGCACGTTCGGGGAACGGATAGGTTGGAACCCCCGCTCGCTGAAAAGTTTTCGCTGCTTCTTCGATAAGCGTTGAACCTAACAACGCAATGACAACGGGTTTTATCCCTCTGGACTCGGACAGCTTGCTGTCCGCAAGCGGCAAGCCGCTTGACTCCAGAGTCTTTAAAAGTTCTTCCGCGACATCCTCAGTTTTGAACATCGGTGGCGGCGGGAGGATGACCATCACTGCGTCCACGTTGTCATCTGCGAGCAACAACTTCAAACATTCGGCGTATTGATCTGGTGAAGCGGAAGCGAGCATATCGACTGGATTGTTCACGCTTGCGGCGGACGGAAGAATCGTAGATAACGCTTGGAGCGTAGAGTTATTCAGTTTGGCAAGAGACAGTCCATTCGTTTCGAGTGCATCGGCGGCGATGACGCCGGGTCCGCCAGCGTTGGTTAATATCGCAATTCTGCCCTTCGTCTGTGTGGCAACATTCGCCACTCCGCTCAGGGCGAAACTCTGTAGTACCCGCGCCCAATCAAACATTTGCTCTGTCGTATCGGCGCGGAGGATGCCAGCCTTCTCGAACGCGGCGTCGAAAGCGATGTCAGAGGCGGCTAAGGCGCCCGTATGCGAGGCGGCAGCTTTTTGTCCAGATTCGAAGCGTCCGACTTTTAGGGCAATGACCGGTTTACGCTGAGTCACGTTGCGGGCGGCGTCCACAAATTTGCGCCCATCTGAAACGGACTCCATGTACAGCACAATGACATGCGTGTGCTCATCGGCGGCGAGGAGGGGCAGCATGTCCGTCTCGTTGACATCCGCCTGATTGCCGAGGCTGACCAGCTGCGAAAAGCCGAAGCCCTGCGTGCGCGACCAATCGATGATCGCCGCGCAGAACGCGCCCGAATGGGAGATGAAACCGATGTGACCTGGCGCGGGCATGGGCGGCTGGAGAAAAGTTGTGTCGAGCGGGAGATGCGTGTCGATGGTACCGATACAGTTGGGACCGAGCAGCCGCACGTCATGCACGCGCGCGATGTTGAGACATGCCTGTTCAAGCGCCGCACCCTCCGCACCCGCTTCGCGAAACCCCGAAGAAACCAGGATCGCAGCATGGATGCCGCGTTTGCCGCATTCTTCGATCGCCCCCGGCATGGCTTGCGGCGGGACGATGAGAATCGCAAGGTCAACCGGATCAGGGATGTCTTGTAGATCCGTGTATAGCTTGTGCCCAAATAATTCCCCGCTTTTCTGACTCACAAAATGGATCGCGCCTTGATATCCACTATGGACGAGGTTGCGCGCGACGCCATAGCCCAATTTTTCTGGCGATGTGGATGCGCCGATGACGACGACGCCTTGGGGTTTGAGGAAGGGGAGGAGGGAAGTGTCCATAATTTGTTTCGCTTTGTTCTTTCAATGAATCCAAATAGCAGTTAAAACTGAGTCGGTCTTGTTAGTACATCGTTATTCCAAAATCTCAAAACACGATAGCCCTTTAATTTTAAGAATGCAGTTCTTTCTTCATCATATTCTTCTTGTTCCAAGTGCTGACTGCCATCCAGTTCAATGACAAACTTTTTGCGTGGAGCACAGAAGTCAACGATGTAATTTCCAATAGCATGTTGATTCCTAAAATGGACATCGCCCATGCGGTGTGCTCTTAAGTGTGTCCACAGTTTGGCTTCTGCCGGTGTCATTTCGCGATGAAGTTGTTTTGCGCGCGCGAAGATTTTGGGTGTGGTGCGACGGTGCTTCATACCCCCTCTGTCCCGCCTACGGCGGAGACATCTCCCCCAAAATCAAAAACCGATTTTAGGGGAGAAAGAATCATAACTTGGGTGGTGATAAAAGTATTCATTCAAAATCTACATTCACCTTCCCCCAATCATGGTTTTGATTGGGGGAAGGACGGGATGGGGGTCAAGTACCCTCCACCGCCTTCCTCACATCCTTCAAAACACCATCCTCATCGCACTTGACCAACTCATCAAACAACCTCAACACGGACTTGACCACCCCTGCATGTGGCGCAATCTCTCGCGCCTTCTTGAAGGTTGCGATGGCATCATCAATCGTAGGGGCGGGGTCTCCCCGCCCTGTTGTTGACAGATCACCGGGCGCGGGGACCGCGCCCCTACACAAAATCAACCCGCACAACGCCAACCCCTTCGCATCCAGCGCGGAGTAATACTCGGGTGTTTTGGCAAGGATTTCATCCGCCTGGGCGATGGCGCGCGTGAAGGACTGGCGTGCTGCGCTCGTATCTCCCTGCCGCAGAGTGATGATTCCGTGCAGGGTGGTTGCATTGTGGTTGTTTTCTGGCTCATCATATTGAAGCGCGGCTTCGATGGTGGCGCGGACATTCACCAAATCATTTTGGAAAAGATATGCTTGCGCTAAGCCAAAACGATTATATTGTTGCGTAGCTAGTGATGAGAGTTCATCAGAGATTAGAATTGCATGTTGGTAATTTATTATGGCTTCATCATAATTTTCAAGTCCTAACAAGGCTTCTGCGTTGTTTGCGAGAGCATATGCTTCTCCAAGAGGGTATCTGATTTCACGAAAAATAGCCAACTCTTGTTTGTAATACTCGATGGCTTTAACGTAATCGCCCAGATCTATGTAACGATTCCCTATATTTCCAATCAATTTCCCTTCGTCTTTTTTATCGCTAATAGCATGGGCAATAGTTAATGCTTGCTGGTAGTATTCAATCGCCTTGTTGGTATCCCCTAATTTGGTATAACAATTACCTATTCCCATCAACCATTGTTCTTCACCCTGCTTGTCACTTTGGTGTTTTGCAAAATTGACGGCTCTTTCATAGCAACGAATGCTCTCCAAAACATTCCCTGTAACTTTATAGGCTGTTCCCAAATTGCCAACACTTTCTTGAGCCAGACGAGTGTCATTAATTTTTTCTTGCAACTTTCCATGCAAGTCAATCATTAAGCGATAATGCCCCCACAGGAGTAGATAATTAAAATCAATTTCGAGCAATACACTTGTGGCAGTATCATAATCGCCAGCGGCACAGCGCAGGTCAAATTCCGCCAGTTGCGCGGCGAGGTCGTCCAGTTTTTTCCATTCCGCACGCGGTTTGCGGGCTTGGGCAAAGTAGTCCGCGGCACGGCTGAGTAAATCATGTTGGGTGAATTGGTGATTAGGGATTAGTTGATTAGGAATTAGGGATTGCGGCGAGTCGCTGTCCTGTTTCCTAATCCCTAATTCCTGATTCCTAATACCCTGATTCCCAATCAACCCAAAAGCAAACTCTCTATCCACAGGATGTAAATAAAACCGTCCGCTTTCTTTGCGCGCGAAGTGCATATTTGTCAGCCGTTGCAGAATCGGCGCGCTGTCCATGGCGGGGATGTGCGGCGCGAGCAGGAAGTCCACGGCGGCGGGAGTGACGGGGCGGTTATAGACCGCCAGCGCCTGCATCACCTTTTGCGCGTTCGTGTCCAAACGGTTGAAGGCTTCGCCCACCAGCGCCTCCACCACGTTCTCGGGTAATGGCATTTCAATTAATTCTTCAAGGGTTGTGTAACGGTCAGAAGCAAGGATTTGCTTAAGGGCTTCCAACCCTTTGGGAAATCCGCGAGTCTTTATGCGAGCGCGATTGAGCAATTCTTCTTTTGCATCTTTCAATCCCAATGTGCCGTCTGTGTCTATTTCCCTCAGCATTCTTTCTGCGTACGGGGATGGCAATCCTTCTTCAAGATGATATATTCGCTGTCTGCCGGGTTCATATAAATTTAGTCCTCTAGGAGCAATGCGCGTGGTCATAACGATTTTCACGGCGCTATGCGACCCGTGAAGAAACGCATGCAAGCATTCATTCAATTCCGCATCGCCAATATCGAAAGACTCTACATTGATTATCGTTTCGATATTATCGAGCAAAAGTATGACTTGTCCGGCGGTAAACAAATCCAGCAATGCCCGCATTTTACTTTCTGTGCTGGCTTGTGGATTTTTGTAAATTGCATCCATGTCCTGCGCTTTTGGGCTTGGTAATAATTTGCACAGGTCATAAAAGATGTTGGCAAAATTGACGCGATGGCTGCCCGCTTCGCTCAAGTAGACAATCCCCTCTGCTTTCATTTCTCCAAGATCATCGGGAAGTTGTCCGTTTTCAATTCCTTTTAGCAAACGGCAGATCATCGCTGTTTTTCCAACGCCACCGCGCCCGATGATGGTCATGAGACGTTGAGAATTATCATTGAGAAAATCCACCACTTGTCTTGTCTCAATTAAACGATCCTGAAAATAATTCGGCGCAATGCCTGGAGGAGGATTGATGAATTTTGTAGTTGTTTGTGCTGCAGTTGGTTTTACTGGCTGTCGCTCGCGTTCGAGTCCCGCTTCAATGTTCTTTTGAGTTTGTTCTTGTGCAGCTTTGGGGTTTTTGACAACATCTTCTTGTTGTTTAATTTGTGAAATTAAATCGTCAACATCAGATTGAATGCGTGCTCTATCTTCAGGACGCGCATGTTTCAAATCGCGATTGGCATCGGCAAGACGATGTTTTAATTCGTCGAGTTTGCCTTCCTCGGAATCAAGGTAGGCGAGATGTTTACGGAGTTTGGCAAGCCCAGCTTCAAAATTATTCGTTGAAAAATCTATATCCTGGCGACTGCTCAGACGAAAGGGTAATTCTGCGCTGGCATGTAATCGAAGCGGAAGAACTGGTTTTTTGTATTTCAATCCCCATGTCCATTCATCTTTACAGGTACAGCCTTCGGCAGTGCCTTCTTCTGTGACAACAAAAACAACACACTTGCTCCCGCGGATGGCGGCTGGAACTTGAGCATCCCAATCCATGCCGGGTTTCAGATCGCGTTTGTCAATCCAGACATTGATATAGGGATGTCCGCCTTCAAGCTCATCGGCGAGCTTGGTGGCAAACTCAAGTGCATCTGTATCTGAATAACTTATGAATACATGATCAGGCATGGTGACCCTCCACGAAATGAAATCCTGTTTGGGATGTTTTAAATTTTATTTTTGTTTCAAGGCTTGTTCGCGAACTTTAATATCGGCTTCGATTTCAGCAATTTGTTGTTGAAATCTCAGTTGATCATCAGGGCGGGCGCGATTGAGATTGCGCCTGGTATCAGCCAGACGATCTTTTGCCTCTTGCAGGTGACCCTCAGGGCTATCCAGCCAGGCGATATGTTTGCGGAGTTTTCCCAAGCCAGCATCAAAGCTTTCGGTGAAATCGATCCATTGGCGGCTGCCAAGTCGAAAAGGTAACTCGACATCGGTATGTAAGCGAATTGGTACCACGGGCTTTTTATTGTTCAAAGCCATGCTCCATTCTTGCTTGCATACTGAACCGTCTGCCACACTATCGCGTGTCAGCACAAACAGCAATCCCTTACAAGACTTTATAGCATCGGCAATTTGATCGTCCCAATCATCGCCGGGTTTCAGGTCGCGTTTGTCAAACCAGGATTTTACGAACGGATAGCCCCCATCCATTTCGTCAGCCAGCTTGCGGGCGAAATCAAGTGCGTCTGCGGTCGAGTAACTGATGAAAAAATGATCGGACATAGTTTCCTCTTTCGATGAAGGCTGATTTGCTTTGCAGTTTGATGTGCTTATTATACTCACCAACCATCCACGAACATGCCAACTTCGTTGGTGACATTTGTCCTGATTATTGGGCACGGCGTTGGGGCTTTCTGCATCCAAACCCAGCCTGCCGCTTGGCACTACCAGAAGGGGATGATAGTCAATAGGCAGGCGCGGGCGAAATAGGGATAATCAAGCTGACATTTTTAGATGTCGCCTACTTGAATCACCCAAGGAGATTTTCCCATGACCCTGCCTCTCGAATCAACTTTGCTAGCTGAGTTCACCTACGAACTGCGACCCGTCGAGCGCGGATATGCCAACCGCACGCTCTACATCAATTTGGACAACAACACGATCTACGAAAAACCTGTCACGCAGCAGATGAAAGATCTGTTTACCGGCGGGCGCGGATTTGGACTTAAGTTATTGTGGGATGCGGTTTCGCCCGAGACGAAATGGAATGATCCAGAGAATGAGCTGGTGATCGCCAACGGTCCCATTTGCGGGATCACGGCGTACCCCGGCAGCGGCAAGTCCACGGTCGTGACGTTGAGTCCGCTCACGGAGAATGTCATCGATAGCAACGTCGGCGGTTACTTTGCGCCGTTCCTCAAATTCTCCGGTTTCGATGCACTCGAAATTCAGGGCAAAGCGGCTGAAGATGTGGTCATCTTTATCGATGGCGATACAGGTCGGGTGGCGCTTGAACCGTACACGTTCGAAGCGGAAGATTCCCATCTCATTGGCAACATCCTGACCGCGAAATATGGCGGCGATGAAAAAGGTCGGCGCGGGGTCGCGGTGCTGTCCACCGGTCAAGCTGCGGAGCACACGCGCATTGCCGCGATCAACTCCTCGTGGTATGACGTCCGCCGTAAAGAGGCGCGGCTCAAGCAGGCGGGGCGCGGCGGCGCGGGGCGCGTCTTCCGTGATAAGAAGATCGCCGCGGTCGTTTGTCGTTTCAGCGATATGAGCGGCGATAAGAACAACGTGGCGAATATGACGCTCGTCCGCAAGGCGGGCTATCGCATCAACAAGGAGATCACGAACCTGGATGATTCGCAAAATCAGATGCGCAAGATCGGTACCGCGAACATCGTGGATGTGATGGATCACTTTGACCTGCTGCCGACGCATAACTTCCGTTTCGGTTCGCATCCCGATGTCCATTTGATTGATTCGAAAGTCTGGAAGCAAGCCTTCACCCAGGGCATTCCCGACGGCTGCTGGCTGGGCTGCACGATGTCTTGTTCACACGGCGTGGACCAATTCCCGGTCAAAACCGGACCGTATGCCGGGACCTGCGTTCTGGTAGATGGACCTGAATACGAGAACGCCGCGGGGCTCGGCTCGAACATCGGCAACTTCGATGCGCAGAAAGTTTTGGAACTCAACTTCTACTGCGATACCTACGGCATTGACACGATCTCAACCGCGAACTGCATTGCCTTTGCGATGGAATGTTATGAAGAAGGCATCTTGAACAAGGAACGCACCGGCGGCTTGGAATTGAACTTTGGCAATGGCGCTGCGGCGCTTGAGCTGCTGCATCAAATGGCGCGCGGCGAAGGCTTTGGCGTGATCGTCGGTCAGGGCGTGCGCCGTATGAAGGAATATTTCGCACGCGAATTCGGCGGCGACCCGGTCTTTATGCACGATATCGGCATGGAGATCAAGGGCATGGAAATTTCTGAATACATGACCAAGGAATCGCTTGCCCAACAAGGTGGTTATGGACTCGCGACGAAAGGTCCGCAGCATGATGAAGCGTGGTTGATCTTTATGGATCAAGTCCACAATCTGCTGCCGACGTTTCAAGATAAAGCCGAAGCACTGCATTACTTCCCGATGTGGCGCACATGGTTCAGTCTGCATGGACTGTGCAAACTTCCGTGGAATGACATTTCCCCGGCGGACAACAAGCAGACCAAGGAACCTGCCAAAGTGGAAGAGCACGTGGAGAACTACACCTGGATCCATGAAGGCGTGACCGGCAGGCCGACCAAGGTTGAAGACCTGCTGGCGCAATCAGAGCGTGTCTATAACTTCCAGAAAGTCTTTGCCCTGCGCGTGGGACGTGTCGGACGCCAGCACGATTATCCGCCGTATCGCGCGATGGGACCTGTCACCAAGCTCGAATACGAGTCGCGTCAGGAACGTTACGATGAACAACTCAAACGGCTGGTCGAGATCGATCCTGTGGATATGTCCACGGAAGAGAAGATGAAAGCTTTGCGCGAATACCGCGAAGCACAATATGAACTGCTGATGGATGCCGTCTATCAACGCCGTGGCTGGGACATGAACAGTATTCCCACCGTTGAGAAACTCCACGAACTTGGCATGGACTTGCCTGAAGTGGTTGAGGTGATCGAGCAGGCAAAAAAGAAAGTTTAGAACCTATCCGAAAAATATCGTAGTAGCGACTTTAGTCGCTCATTCGACGGCTGAAGCCGTCACTACGAAACAATTTTCGGATGAACTCTTGGTACAGAACTTAAAGCCAACAGGCAGGTGGAAACCTGCCTGTTGGCTTTAAAAATGATCGTCTACGGTAAATATTGTATGTTCTTGAAATAAAGGACTTCATCCCTGGTGATCGTGGGTTCAAAAACAAATTCAATGGGGATGTAAATCCGTTCAAGGAAAGTTGTCCCGGTTGGGTAAAAATCGGTCAGGTTAAAGGTGTATGTTTTCCATTCGTTGGTCAGCTCAACTTTGATCTTCGGCTCGCCGCCATTGTCTACCTGGTTGCTATCTTTGATGCCAATGTATACGATCTCACCGCCGGACTCGCCTTTCATGTCCACGTTCAAAGTTTGGTAGTTGCTCAAGTCAATGGAACTGCGGTGTCCATAGGATGTGTTCGAAGGTCCAACCGTGATATACGCCACAGCCCAATCCTGCCAGGCGGCGTAACTGATTTTCATCACACCCTTTTGATCTTCAACCCAATCATGCAAACCGCCTGAGGAGTCCACGCCCATGTAGAGTCCCTGACGCAGGAATTCACCATTATAGATATGAACAGGTTGGATGGGCGCTGGTCCCGGCTCCTGGCGCACGAAGCGGATATTATCCAAATAAAAGACCGCGCCATCGGGCGTGCGGGCACGTTCCGCCGCCCACCCAAAGCCATCGATCACATATTGGAGGTCGAGACCGGTCAAGTCAAAATGATATTCCTGCCAGCTATCAGTCAGGTTCACGAATCCATCGGTAGGGTCAGCTTCCTGTGAAAAAAGCGGCGCTTCAATTGAGCTGGAATAGGGCAAAGCGATCCCTTCCTCGGTCGTAGATACGCCTCCAAGAAAGAATTTGATCTGCGTGCCGGGCGTCTCAGCACGCGCTTGAAATATCAATTGCTTGTATTCACTGAGATCGTAACCAGCGTCGGCGATGGTTCCCCAATTATGATCGGGTTGCAGCCAGTAGATCCCTGCCCAACCTTTGGTGTCATTTTGGTTTGGGGAGTATGAGATTTGAATGCTTGTTTCTGGCCAGGTTTGGTCTTGCATATTACATGCGTATGAGATGCTTTCCAGGTCTCCCATCCAACCGCCAGGGGCGAAGTGATTTGATCCGCTGCCGAAATTGGAGTAAACATAGAACTCATCGGATGAAGCCGCGCCGTTCTGTGGCGTTGACTGTGGTGTCGGTTGCGGCGTTGCTAGAACCTGAGCGTTGCCCTCAGGGAGCAGTGACTCGGCGTTATAAGTGGTCATCACACTCTGAATGTCATATTTGAAATTTCGGTTGGCAGTTAGTAAACCCCAAAATGGACCTACACCACCTTCGGTCTTCCACATTTCATCAAAGGCATCAAAATAGTAGAACTCAATATTTTCTGCGATCGCAACGGTCAGGAATTCCCTGGCGAACCGGGCTTGATTCTCAGGGCTGGGGATTGCTGCGCCGTTCACAGGTCCAGCCGACGGCCAGCCGGTTTCACCGATGACCACGCGCTTCCCGCCTGATTTGGCTTGGATCGCATGATAATCATTTGCCACCACTTGGGCAGCGCCTTCGATCGGCTTGCCATCCCAAAATGGATAAAGATGCACCATTTGAAAATCAACGGCTTCCATAATGCGTGGATGTTGTAGAAGAATACCGCCAATTTCCGCTGTGGTTACAGGGACAGTGACAGCGTCCTTTACGCGTTGGATGTAAGTCAGTAATTCGCTCTCTGTTAAGTCATTGCGTAGCATGACTTCATTGCCTACGATCACGGCTTCAAGCTCAACGGTTTGGGCTAGTTGAATCAATCCTGCGATCTCGCGTTCGTTAGCTTCCCTATCCTTGGTCAACCAGATCCCCGCGCTAACCTTGAGTCCTTTTTCACGCGCGAGCGCTGGGATTTCTGCATTAATGCCGATACTCGAATATGTGCGGATGCTATTCGCCATTTTGCTGATGATATCCAGATCCTGCATGACGTCTGCGCGGCTGGGCTGTTCGAGGCTGTCTGGCGATTGACAATCGCGATAAGGGCTATAGGCGATGCCTTGCAACACTGGGAGGGGTGTCGGTGTGATGGTTGGGGTGGCGTATGGTGTTATAGATGCGACAGGTGAGGGGATGGTAGGTGTCGGTGTGACTTTTCCGCATCCGATGAGGATGAAGAGAATGGTTGCCAGAGAAAAGTATCCAGTTATTCGTTTCATTGCCTGCTCTATTTCAAATTGATTTCAAACCGCACGATCTTCCATATCCCGTCCTGTTTTCTAAAGACCCATTCATCCGAGCCGGGCGGATTGCTATAAGCCTTGTCGCAGCCTGCGCCACTTAATCCATAGTTCCCCATACTGCTGGTTGTAATGGTGACCTGCTCGCGCGAATACTCCGTGACCAGAAAATCGGCATGTGTAACGGCGCAATGTTCTTCCTTTACAAATTTTTGGGAATAATAAGTGTAAGCCTGAAAGGCTTCATCTGTACGATGGTTTGATATAACCGCATCTGCCGTGAAAATGTTATGGATCGTATCGATGTTTTTTGCGATGACCGCCTTGCCCTCCATTTCGATCAATGTTTTCAGTCTATCGAAGTCATGTACGCAATAATTCTTGGTGAGGTCGGGGGTTAGAAATGTGGTGAACAACATGACCAGCGTTGCCGCAACCAGCCCGCCTGCCACAAAGTTGAATATTTTTCCTGTTAGCTCATTCATGAACAGTTGAAATTTGTTCCCCCAGACTCCATAGACCAATGCCAGACCCCAAAACAGGAATTTTATGGCGGGTTCCTGAAATGTGTAATAACAGAAAAAGGATCTGAACAATAGCGCAATACCAACCCCTCCTAGAACTGCCCCGATAGCGACTTGCTTCCAAGACCCCGGATTTTTTGATTTCTCTGCGCCCATCCTGCCCTCCCACTTTCAGCGAATAGATGCTCTGAAACTATGCTATATGTTTATAAATAAAGTATAGCACTCAATGTTTTGTATGGCGTAACGATAAACTTATGACATTTGTTTAATGCAAGAACGAGAGCACATCAATGAACACGGGTAACCAAGTAACCTGTCTGTTTGATTTTACGGTCAACAGTACGGCGTGTTTTGAAAATGATACAATCGCAAAAACCTTTTATCAATAAAAACCAAGAGAGAACCAATGACAAATCAAACTACTTCCCACGGTCTACGCTCCTTTTTCATCATCTGGATTGGGCAACTCGTCTCGCTGGTCGGTTCACAACTGACCGGTTTTGCCCTCGGCGTGTGGGTCTATGACCAGACCCATTCAGTGATGTGGCTGGCGGTTGCGCAGGTTTCTCTACAAATACCGCAGATCATCCTTTCGCCGCTTGCTGGCGTGTTGGCAGATCGTTGGGATAGGCGCACCGCGATGATCGTCAGTGACTTTGGCGCAGGTTTGGCAGTCCTTGTGACAGCGCTTTTGTATATCAATAATCGGCTTGTGCCGTGGATGGTGATCCCCATCAATTTGTGGATGTCCGTGTTTAGCGCGTTGATGTGGCCCGCGTATACCGCGTCCATTACTTTGCTGGTTCCCAAAGAACAATACGGACGTGCCAATGGATTTGTGCAATTGGGCGAAGCTCTGACGCAGATCGCTGGACCTGCGCTGGCGGGTTTGTTCTATGTGACCATTCGACTCGGCAACATTGCGCTGATCGACTTTGGGACGTATCTCGTTTCGGTTGCGCTGCTGATCCTCTTTGTCCGCATCCCGCGCCCACAGCGGACGGAGGACGGACATCAGGCAAAGGGGTCCATGTGGAAAGAGATGCGCTACGGTTGGGATTACATCCTCGCGCGCAAAGGTCTATTGATGCTGTTAATGTTTTTCCTCTCGATCAATTTTTTGATGGGCATCATGGGTCCCTTGTTTACGCCCCTTATCCTCGATAATTGGACAGCCGATGTGCTGGGCTATCTCAGCACGGTGATGGGTGTGGGCATGTTGGTCGGCACGCTTGTCATGAGCGCGTGGGGCGGCGGGAAGCGCAAGATCTATACCCTGCTTGGAGCAGGCATGGTCAGTGCGATGTTTCTGACAGCTGTTGGACTCCGCGTCTCGATTCCGCTGATCGCTGTTTGCGGCTTCGGATTCATGTTCTTTGCGCCTTTTCTTAACGCGTCCAGTCAAGCCATCTGGCAATCGAAGGTTGCGCCCGATGTGCAGGGACGGGTCTTTGCCGTCCGCCGCACGATCGCTCAATCCAGCGGACTCATCGCCCCGTTGCTTGCCGCGCCGCTAGCTGATTACATCTTCAAGCCCGGCATGACCGAGGGCGGTGCGTTGGCATTAATTCTAGGTCCGATCTTTGGGGTGGGAGCAAATCACGGGGTGGGTGTCTTGATCAGTGTATTGGGATTGTTATCCGTTGGTGTAAGTGTGATAGCGTTTACAAATCGTCATATCCGCAACGTGGAGATCGAACTTCCCGATCATGCCGCCGCTGCGGCTCCCGAAGCATAATCAACAAGCAGTCAATTTTTCATATCCCGTTGCACTCTTGGGCTTATCCACGTTACAAGGATAACCAACAAGTCCGCAAAAACGAGCGCCCCGGCTTTGATTGAAAAAGCTGTCGGCTTTAGAGAATCGAAATAGGCGATTTCCTCAGGCATTAATTGTGATGGGGATGCGTTAATTCGTGCTTCGAGCGCATTCCAAAGCAACACTTCGCGCTGGTTATGGACAGAGAGTGTGTACACACTGAAAATGGCGATCAACAGAAAGACTGCCGTGATGTTGATCCGTACTTTGTTGTTGGCGATCAAGCCCTCGTTGGAGAGCACGAATCCGATCACAGCCAGCGAGATCAAGATTTGGAAATTCCAAATATCGAAGAAACGCTGTGAGTGTTGAAGCAGGATCGCGATCATATTGGCATATTGTTCCATGAATGCCTCCAATCAACTAGACTCTTATTGCCCTTGAAGCCATGTGATGATCTGTGCGCTATTGAATTGCCAAATTGTGATGGCTAATAGTAGTAAAGTCCAAAGCAGTGGAACGACCCATCTTACCCAGCCATTTAAACGAACCGCTGATTCAAAATCTTTCCCATCTCGCAGTACAAGCATGATTGCGGAAATCACAATTGAGGCTGACATTGCCAGGTAATTTGCCACCATGAATTTATCTGCATAGGTAAGGGTTGCATGTGGCGGGACAGCGCTATTCAGATTGATATGGAATAGAATAAGCGCCACCAGGGTTGAAGAAGTGAGTGTTAGGCGTTCTCCAGCAGCTTCAGGGCTTAGGAGAAATGACAGGAATCCAACCAATACGATAACCAACACGGGGAAGATGTTATTGATGAAGGAAGAGAGCCAGGGCTTGTATACTTTGATGGAAAACCCAAACCGTGAATACAAACCCGGCAGGTTGGGGTAGGCGTCTTCTGAAACTGAGACATTCCATTGGTGCTGGATAAACCATCCGAGCACATGCAAGTGACCGTAATCCCAACCACTGAAGGATGGGTCTTCGATGAACACCAGATCGTCTTTTGTAGCTTGTTTATCGCCGATGGAGAGAGTCAGTGTTTGCTCGTCGAAAGGAGCATTATCCAAATTTACATTGGTGATCAGATTCGCGCGAACCCGATACGTGTGGACAGTATCGCCTTGTGTATCTGCAGATTGTTTTTCAATTTCGGGGGCGGAGGCTGCGTTCAATATATCAACATCGGGGCTGCAGGGACGGTCACATGCGATCGTGAGATAAAAATCCATGAAGTAGATGCCAGTGGTCAAATCGAGATTTCCAACATTGATCACATACACACCGATATTAGCATTGACTGGATTCGCATTCGGATTGATGTATTCTGCTGGTCCAGTAATTGCAACGACCTCAGACGGCGGCTCCACGTTGCTTTTTAACACGTAGATAAAACCAGTTAATATGCCGAATAAAATGAGCACAATGATAGCCGTCAGCCAATATCGTTTGCCTCGAGAAGATTTCGTATTCATAAACTACCACCGATCCCAATGCACCAACTCATCCAACGATCTCCGTCCGCCTTTCTTTGGCGCAGCAGATAACTTCTCCTCTTCCAGCGGATACCCGAACGAGAGTGCGATGCGCAAATGCCATTCGGGTGGAAAAGCTAAAATTTGGCGAGCCAGCTCCGGTTCATAGATCGAGGCGGGCACAGATCCGACTCCCAGCTCCCAGGCAGCGAGTTGCATGAACGCTGCAGCTTGTCCCGCGTCGAACATGATCTGGAATTTTCCCTCCGGGTCTGGCGTGAGAATGGCAACTGCCAATGCCGCACCTGCGAGATGCCCCGCCCACTGTCCGCATTCAGACAGAGCTTTGAGAATGGACTTGTCTCGAATCGCGATGAAGTGCCACGTCTGTTCGTTCTTGGACGATTGCGAACGCCGTCCTGCATTCAAGATCGCATGGACAAGATCTTCAGGTAAAGGCTTATCTTGAAATTTTCTTACCGCACGTTTCAAGCGAATGGCATCAGATACATTCATGGTTACCTCACAGTTTATTGGGTTGGAACAGTTCTCTGGAACCTCTGCATTATACCGACTTGGACTGTAAAATATGCGCTGATATAATTCGGGCGTCATTGCAAGGAGGGCTGGTGGTGGAGTAGCGTACGTTGCGTACCGAAACCCAGCCCGACGAAGCAACCCCCAACACTATTTTTGAGGGGCGCATGTTTATACTAGACTTTATCGGTAATAAGTAAAGAGTCGGTTTTTGGACGCTGACAAACGCTGACTTTCGCTGATTCAAAAAGAAAAATCTGCGTTTTCTGCGCGCTTCGCGTCAGCGTCCCGATTTAATTTCCGATAAACTCTACTGTATTCATTCAGGAGAAATTATTAATGGACTATAACTCACAACGCCGCCGCACCGGGCTGATCATCGGTCTGGTTCTTGGGAGCGGCTATGCACTGACCGTGAACCTGATCAACCGCCTGGCTTTGCCGGGTATTCCGCTGTATTCGCCGCCTCCGGGTTCCTTCGGCTTGACGGTGATCACAGCTTTGATGTTTGGACTGCTCGGGCTATTGGCGGCTTTGACAGATGAATCGCTGCCCGGGGTTCTGCTTTCGGGGTTGGCTGGTTCGGTCGTATCTTCCATCTGGATCCTGGTTAACGAAACGAACAAAATTGCGGCTTTCACGTTGTTGGCGGTGGTCTTCTTGCCGCGCATGTTCTTCTATATGCCGTTTGGCGGATTGGTGCGCTGGCTCATTCATAAAATTTACCAGCCGACATCCAGACCCGTTGCGCCGGTTCGGAAATTGATTCCAGTATTCGCTGCCTTTATCGTTATGATCCTGATCGGGTCATTTGCTATGCTCCCCAAAGAGACGCGCACCTCTCTTGTCAAAATGGATGCCTTGCTTCAAACTGGAATGCAGGTAACCTCCAAAGCCGAATTGCCCAAGTCTTTACAAACTGTACAGGGCTTCATGCAAAAAGCAAACGGTGAATATAGCTACATCATCGGCTCAAATCCCGATGACCTGCCGGTCCAGCGCCCTGTCGCCGAATATGGAGCCGTGGAACCATTCATTATCACAACTTTCAAAAATGGATTCCGTTTTGGGTGTGTGTTCTCGCCGCCCTATATTCAACCAGCATGTATTGATTTCTAACTCGTCATTGCGAGGAAGGTGTAGCCTGACGACGTGTGCCCGTTAGGGTAAGCAATCTCCCTCACCGGGTTGACTTCACTCCCATATTTAACTCATCAATCCAAGAATCTTCCAGCGGGTATAATTCAACCTGTGGAAACACCCAACTACAAATACTATCTCCTGTCTGCGTTTGTGCTCATCCTGCTGGGCTGGGGCGGTTTATTTCTCCTCATCACCCAAACTTTGCCATATGTCTGGTCGCGCTGGGGCTTCTTCATCCTCGCGCTGATGGCGATCACCGGCACATTCCTGCCCATCATCTATTTTTTCCATCGCCGCTTTCCCGATGACCCGCCCGCCGATGCCAATGTTATCGTACGGCAGGCAATGTGGTTCGGTATCTATGGCGCCACACTCGCCTGGCTGCAACTCGGTCGCCTCGTCACCGTCTATATCATTCTTGGACTGGCTGGCGGATTGATCGCCATCGAATATTTCCTGCGCCTGCGTGAACGTTCGCATTGGACTCCGCCGATTGACCCCGATGAGCCAACTTCGTAATCTTCCCTCTGTTGAACAACTTTTACAAAACGCGACTCGTCTCATTAACGAGTACGGACGTCCGTTGACGTTGGACGCGCTACGTTTGACATTAGACGACTTTCGCGCCCGCTTCAAAACCGACCCCGAAACTGCTCTGCCTTCAACTGAACTGATCCTCGCTGAATCCGAA
>JBDTWO010000034.1:0-32383 GCA_040006635.1 Chloroflexota bacterium | reverse complement strand
ACATTCTTATCGAGGATCGCCGATTCAATGTGACAGTTCCTGCCGATGCCCAGCGGAACCTCCCGATTCTTTTTCGGTTCATAATAATCCGCGCCCATTACGATGCTGTCTTTGATCACCGTCCCCTCCGCGATCTGACTGCGGATGCCGATGATCGAATGCGTAATGTCCGCTTTACGAATGCGGGAACCCTCCGCGATCATCACATCCTGCAGTTTGCTGTCTTCCACGATCGAGCCGGGCAGGAAGCGCGCATGAGTATAGATCGGCGCCTTCGGGTCATAAAAATTGAACGGCGGATTTTGGCTCGTCAACTTCAAATTGGTTTCGTAGAACGAACGGATCGTCCCAATATCCTCCCAATAGCCGTCGAAATCAAAACCATACACCTCGTGCGATTGGATCGCTTCGGGAATAATATCCCCACCGAAATCATCCTGGCGCGGGTGATAGGTCAACAGATCAAACAGCACCTTGGTCTTGAACATATAAATGCCCATCGAGCCCAACAACGGACGCTCCGGGTCAGCCCGACTTACAAACTGATCCTGGACTTTCGGATCCTTCGGCTTTTCGACAAACGCCGAGATCTTGCCATCTGCCTCGCGTTTCAAAATCCCCAAACGGGACGCTTCGCTTCTGGCGACGGGTTGAACTGCCACCGTTATATCGGCATTTTTCTGCCAGTGGAATTCTGCCATCTCACGATAATCCATGCGGTAGAGATGATCGCCCGCGAGAATTAAGACATACTCCGCGCCTGAAGCCTGGATCTCAAACAACTGCTTGCGGACGGCGTCCGCCGTGCCCTGGTACCAATCCGAGCGTTCGGGGGTTTGCTCGGCGGCGAGGATCTCGACCCAGCCGGTGTGGAACACGTCAAAGTTATAAGCTTGGGAAATGTGGCGGTGCAACGAAACAGAATTGAACTGAGTCAGAATCGCAACGCGGTAAATCCCCGAGTTGATGCAGTTGCTGATCGGGATGTCGATCAAACGATATTTCCCCGCGATCGGCACAGCTGGTTTCGAGCGCATGGCAGTCAGCGGGTGCAAACGTGACCCGCGCCCGCCGCCCATGATGATCCCCAGAACATCGTTCATTGATGGCATGTTGAGCCTCCAAGCTATGGAATGTGACGATCAATAACGGGTTCTATTATCTCTTAAAACCAAAAAGTTGGCGTATTTTTGAAAAGAGGAAAACAACAGGATACGCCAGTAAAATCAACATATCCATCAGCGCGAAGATCAGGTAAAGCTTCATGTCTCACCTCCAATCTCATTGTCTATATCAGATTACGTCATATTCATTCTACGGGTGTGAAAGCTGAAAGTCAACGCTGAAATGTGGGGTTTTTATGAAAGTTTTATAGAAACCAAAACGCCCTCCAATTGGAGAGCGTTGGTATAATCCGTGTGCCGAAGGAGGGAATCGAACCCTCATTCCCGTAGGGAACACGATTTTGAGTCGTGCGCGTCTGCCTATTCCGCCACTCCGGCTTTTTGAATTGCGTTCGCAAGTATACCACTCCTAATACGAGGGTCAAGTAAAATTTGTAGTGCGCGATAATATCTCGCACTACTACAAAAGGAAAACATGAAACTAGGAATCATCGGATTACCCCAATCAGGCAAGACCACCATCTTCAACGCGCTCACCCGCGGCAACACGCCCACCACTGCCTCTGCCGGACGCTTCGAAGTCCATAACGCGGTAGTGGAAGTCCCTGACCCGCGCGTGACCATTCTCTCGAAAATGTTCAACCCGAAGAAGACGATCTACGCCAAAGTAACCTACGCGGATATTGCGGGACTTGAAACTGGCTCCGCTAAAAGCGGCATCTCCGGGCAACTTTTGAATCAGCTCTCGCAAATGGACGGTTTCATTCTGGTCGTGCGCGGCTTCGCGGACGATAGCGTTCTCCACACAGCTGGCAGCGTGGACGCGAAGCGCGATGTCGATACGATGTTGAGCGAACTCCTGCTCAATGACTTGATTGCGGTGGAGCGCAAACTGGAAAAGCTGGTCGATGAACGCAAAAAAGGCGGCACGGATAAAACGCTTAATGAACGTTCAACAGTTTTGTTCACTCGGTTGAATGAAGCTTTGAACAACGGCACACCACTCCGTAATTTGGAATATTCCACTGAAGAGCTCAGAGAACTTGCTTCGTATGGTTTGCTCACGCGCAAACCCGTTTTAGTTGTCTTCAACATGGGCGAAGGACAATCCGCTCCACAAGCCGAACCTGATCAGCCGTCCGTGGCATTGCAGGGCAAGTTGGAAATGGAGATCGCGCAGCTCTCCCCGGATGATGCGGTGTTGTTCATGGAAGAATATGGTATCAAGGAACTCAGCTTGAGCCGCATGATCAATCTTTCGTATGACCTGCTGCAAGTGCAATCGTTCTTCACGGTCGGCGAAGATGAAGTCCGCGCGTGGGAGACAAAGCGCGGCGCGACGGCACAAGAATCCGCGGGCGAGATCCACACGGACTTGATGCGCGGCTTTGTTCGGGCGGAGGTGGTGGCTTACGAAGACCTCATCAGCCTCGGGGGTATGACTGAAGCGAAAGCCAAAGGCAAGTTCCGGCTTGAAGGCAAGGAATATCTCGTAAAAGACGGCGATATTGTGCATATCAGGTCAAGTTTATAAACTCTGGAGTCGGACAGCTTGCTGTCCAAGACCGCGGGAGCAAGCTCCCGCATTCCAAAATTAAAGGAGAATACACATGGCTTACTCAATTAAAAAATGGGATCTCGGACAACTCTTCCCCGGCTTCGATAGTCCCGAATTGCAGGGCGCGTTCGATAACGTGGAAGAACTGGTCGCGTCATTCGAAGGTGTGCGCGGAAAGTTGAGCCCTGATATGGATGCGAACACCTTCCTCGATGTGGTACGTGCTTCTGAGTCGATGTCGCGCATTGCGAATCGGATTGGTGCCTTTGCGGGACTTGGCTTCGCAGAAGATACACAGAATCAGAATGCGCAAACGCTGATGGCGCGCGTACAACAGTTCGGTGCCGAGATGAGCAACCGCACCATGTTCTTCAGCCTGTGGTGGAAGGAAGTGGATGAAGAGAACGCTGCGCGTTTGATGAAAGACGCGGGTGATTATCGGTATTATCTCGAAGAGCTGCGCCACTTCAAACCGCACACTCTCACCGAAGCCGAAGAAAAGATTGTCAACATCAAAGATGTGACCGGCATGGGCGCGTTGATTCCGCTTTATGATGCGATCACGAATCGGTATGTCTTCAAACTAGAAGTGAATGGTGAAGTCAAAGAATTGACTCGCGCCGGGTTGCAGCCCTTCATTCAGGGACCCGATGCCGAGATGCGTGCGAAAGCGTATCAGGAAAGTTTGCGAGTCTTTGGGAATGATGGTCCGATATTGGGACAGATCTATCAAGCGCGCGTGCGTGACTGGCACAACGAGAATATCAATCTGCGCAAGTTCAGCAGTGCCATGTCCGTACGCAATCTTTCGAATGATGTCCCTGATGAAGCCGTGGATGCTTTGATGGAGACCACGAAGAAGAATTCCAAAATCTTCCAGCGTTATTTCAAGATGAAGGCCAAGTTCATGGGCATCCCTTCGGGGAAGTTACGCCGCTACGATATTTATGCGCCCGTCGCCAAATCAGACAAGGCTTTCGATTTCGATGCCGCCGCGAATATGGTCTTTGAATCTTTCAACGCGTTCGACCCGAAGTTTGGTGAGTTGGCGAAACGCGTGTTCGATCAAGACCGCCTCGATAGCGAAGTCCGCAAGGGCAAGCAGGGCGGTGCGTTCTGTGCTTCGATCAACCCCGAAGATACACCGTATGTGTTGATGAACTACACCGGTCGCGCGCGTGACGTGGCGACTCTGGCACATGAACTCGGACACGCCATCCATGCGATGCTGGCGTCCCATCACACCGCCTACACCTTCCACTCGTCTCTGCCTTTAGCCGAAACTGCTTCGACCTTCGGAGAGATGATGCTCACTGAAAAATTGCTCGCCACCGAAACGGACGAAGCTGTACGCCGCGACATCCTCTTCAAGCAAATGGACGATGCCTTCGCGACGATCCTGCGCCAGATCTATTTCGCGATGTTCGAACGCGAAGCCCATGCGCTCGTGATGAAGAACGCCTCCGTGGATGATCTCTGTGCGGCATACATGGAAAACCTCAAGGAACAATTCGGCGATTCGCTGGAGCTCAGCGATGATTTCAAATGGGAATGGGTCTCCATTCCGCATATCTATCACACGCCATTCTATGTGTACGCGTATGCCTTTGGTCAATTGCTGGTGTTCTCGCTCTATCAGCAATACAAAGCAGAAGGTGACTCCTTCAAGCCGAAGTACATCAAGATCCTTTCCTCCGGCGGCTCCGAAGCCCCCGCAAAGATTTTGAGTGATGCGGGCGTAGATATTCGTTCCGCCAAGTTCTGGCAGGGCGGCTTCGATGTCTTGAGCAAGATGGTGGATGAGTTAGAGAAGTTGTAAGAGAAAGTAGACAGGTAGACAAGGAAACAGGGAAACAAGTCACGTGACTTGTTTCCCTGTTTTTATTTTCTTTCGAGAGAGAATTGCAGGCAGTGTTTCAGGCTTGACACACTTTTTGCTTTGGTTTATTATATCTGCAATAGATATATCTGCAACGGATATAATACTTGGATAGGAGCATTTGATGAATGCAGTTCTGCAAAACCCCGAAGAACACCTGCCTCTTACCCCGGCTGTGTTCAACATATTGTTAGCTTTGGCAGATGGGGAGAAACATGGCTACGGCATTATGCTTGAAGTGGAGACCAACACACAAGGACAGGTTGTGATGGGACCTGGCACTTTGTATGGCTCTATTAAGCGGATGCTTCAGGTTGACTTGATCGAAGAGAGCGATGAGCACGCTGACCCGCAAATGGATGACCAACGTCGCAGATATTACCGCCTTACTGCTTTAGGCCGCCGCGTCCTGCGTATGGAAACGGAGCGGCTTGTTTCGCAAGTCCGGATCGCACGGTCCAAGAAAGTCCTCTCCACCGAATTTTCCGGGGATATGTCATGAAGGACGATCCATCAGAAATTCCAGTAATTGCGTTGTCGGTCAGGTTATATCAAGCACTCCTGATCGTATACCCAGCCAGGTTCCACGAGGACTATGGTTCACAGATGTTGCAGTTATTTGGGGACTGTTGTCTGCGCGCTTTTCGTCAAGATGGGATTAACGGAATGATCAAGCTGTGGGTTGTCACCATCCTGGACCTGGTCCGCAGTGCGATCGCAGAACACCTACACAAGGAGACTGTAATGACAAAGCCAAAATTCATTCGCTTCAGCGTTTGGGCAATGATGGTGGGGGTCACGGCTTATTTACCGTGGTTTATATTAGCGATGTTGGCAGGCACACGGTTTGATCCAGATGTGAATGGCTGGTGGTATATTTTGAATACCTTGGGAGTGTTTGGTGTCGTTTATGGGTGCATTCTTTTGCCCCTGGGTATGTTGGGCTTGCGGGAGCGTTATGGCAGTCAGGTTGGCGTACTTGGACGAGGCATCCTTATGGCTGGCGCGCTGGGAGGCGCTGGGCTTGGCATCCTTTTTTTCTATCAAATGAAATTTTCATTGGGAGATGATATCTATAGGTATTATGTGATCACCCTGACTGGTTTAACATTACCTTTCGTCAGCTTGCTGTTATTCGGGATGCTGACACTGAGGTACAAACCACTTTCGCGCGGGAATGGTCTGCCGTTGACAGCCGGGCTGATAGCGCCCATGTTCATCAAATTATACGGCTTGCTGGCAGGCATCCGCTATTTTGTAGAGGATCCATTCTTTATATTTTTATCCATTCTTGGATTTATCGTGATGAGCGTTGCTCTGATCCAGTTTGGATACATCTCGCAAGCCGATGAGGCACGGCTCACTGGAGCCATGTAGCCACGACGTTGTATGAGTTGGAGAAGTTGTAAGAGAAAGTAAGCAAGTAAAAAAGGAAACAGGGAAACAAGTTGTGCAGCTTGTTTCCCTGTTTTGTTTATTCAAAACCTACTTTGCGACTCTTTGTGAAGAAACTAAATTGAGATGCCTCAGCGATTCGTGTTTTCTTAATCTTTACGAACATGATAAGCAATCTCAGAAAGCTCACTCCTAAGAATTTTTAGACTTTCGTATCGCTGATCCTGGACGATATACTTATGAAGTGGAATATGTCGATGCGCGTGTTGCTCGCTTTTAGTTCGCAATCGCCTTTCCACACCCAATTTTATAAACAAACTTTCTTCAAGACGCTTTACCAATTTGTTGTTATTCGAATGCCAGTGCTCAAAAGGCGAATCTTCTAATCTTGTTGCCACAAATAACGGATTGACTAAGTTGAAGTCAGTAAATTGTTTGTCTTGGTTGAAAATAATATATGGAGCGCTTAAACGTTTCTTCCAATCATCGTGACCATTACCGAAATATTCATGCTGTATTAGCTTGTTATCTCTTAACTTCGCGAGAACATTGAAGAATTTTCGATAAACAGCATAGCTTTTGTCTTGCCATAGTTGATCTCGCGAAATCATTTCAGCAACTGTGCCAAAGCCGATGAAGTAGTAATCCCAATGTTTGCGATTATTAAAACTCTGTTGCCCACAAAAATAGATTACCAGATCCCCTTCACCTAATTGATTTCTTACATCACGTCTACAAACGCCCCATGTAGCAAATCGAAAATCACCCAAGAACTCTTTTGCAGAGAAAAAAGCCGGATCGTCTCCCCAATCATAAAAGCATTTTGGTTTTTGGTATTCCTCCAAAAATTTATGGATTAGAGGTTGTTTTTTCTCGGCATTTTTTGCTGTCCTTGCTATATCTGTCTTAATTGGTATAGTGTGGCGATAAACACAAATATATGCTTTCATATGTCACTACTATTTCCTCGCCCCTGCCAGCGCGGTCGTGATCCCCAAGCCAATATATACCAGACCCGCGAAATAGCGCTGACCTTTTTGGAAGCGTTTGTTGCCTGCCAACTTCCCTGCAAGGGAACTGGCAAGCAGCGCGTACATGCTATCCGTAATGATCGCCAAGCCGACAAAGATCGCGCCGAGCAATAGGTTTTGTCCCACCACGTTTCCTTTGGATGGATCAATGAATTGCGGTAAAAAAGCGAAGAAGAACAACGCGGTCTTGGGGTTGAGGATGTTGACCGCGAAGCCCTGCCAGTAAATACGTGACAGGCTTTCCTGTTTCACGGTCTCGTCTTCTGTCCCGTTATCCGAAGAGAACAACTTGCGGATGCCGAGATAGATCAAATATGCCGCGCCGAGATATTTCACCACATCGAATGCCAACGCGGACGATAACAGAATCGCTGAGAGACCCAACGCCGCGGCAACTGCCTGCACAAAGTTCGCGGTCTCGATCGCAAGCACGGAGACGAGTCCCGCCACGCGTCCCTGCGTGGCGCTGCGTGCCGTGATGTATAAAACCGCAGGACCGGGGAGCAATAGCAGCGCCAGCGCCGCGCCCATGAAAAAGAAAAGTTGCGAGGCTGCAATCATGCTGACTCCTTGTGTCATGCTGAGCCGCTTTATGGCGAAGCATCTCTACCGCGACGGGCGAGACTCTCACCTGCACTTGCGTGCGGTGCAAGTGTCGGTCGCTATCGCTTCCTCAGAGTGACATGGTTTTCGATATTACCAATAATAATGGACTTGCGGACGAACGAGCCGCTCATACACATTGCGGATTTGACTCATCGCCTCCTCCGAAAGCGGAGGCTGATCCGCCGCCCGGACATTTTCCTCCACTTGAGCAGGACGCTTCGCGCCGGGGATAGCACATGTCACCGCGGGCGACATCAGAATCCAGCGTAAAGCCATTTGAGTCATGCTCAGCCCCTCTGGCACAAGCGGACGTAATTCTTCGACAGCCTGCAACCCGATCTCATAATCCAATCCTGAGAAGGTTTCGCCCTTATCAAAGCCAGCGCCATCGCGGTTGAACTGACGATGGTCATCTGCCTGAAAGGAACTCTCGCGAGTCATCTTGCCGGTCAACATACCGGATGAAAGCGGCACGCGCGCCAGGATGCCCACTTTGCGGCGTTGTGCTTCGCCGAAAAACAAATCCATCGGACGCTGACGGAAGATATTGAAAATGATCTGCACCGTTTGCACGTTCGGGTATTCAATCGCCTTCAACGCCTCTTCGACCTTTTCCACGCTCACGCCGTAATAACGAAGCTTGCCCGCTTTGACGAGGTCATCGAGAATACCGAACACTTCAGGAGTGTAGAAAACTTCCGTGGGCGGACAATGCAACTGCAAAAGATCGAGTGCGTCCATTTGCAGGTTCTGCAAACTGCGTTCCACAAAAGCAGTGATGTTCTCCTTGTTGTAGCCGCTTGCCACGTGTGGATTCAACCTGCGTCCTATCTTGGTGGCGATATAAAATTTCTCGCTTCTTTCTTTTCTGAGTTTCCCCAATAATTGTTCGCTGTGCCCATCGCCATAGCCATCGGCGGTATCAAAGAAATTCACGCCCAAGTCGAGCGCTCGGTTCAATGCCGCCAGCGACTCTTCATCCTTCACATTTCCCCATGTCCCACCGATTGCCCACGCGCCGAAACTGATCGTGGATACCTTCCAGCCTGTCCGTCCGAGTTCACGATATTGCATACTAACTCCTATGATTTGTGGTTATCTATCCGAGACAAAACTTTCTGTACGGTCTGCTCAATCGTCCATGCGCTTGAGTCCAATACGATCCAGCCGTCTTTTGGCATTGGGTCGAGATAACTGTAGATTTCAGGAACAACTTCGACCAGAACATGATCCCATTGATTACCCCGCTGCTTGATCCTTTCGATCAATGTCTCTAGTTTTGGCATCAGCAGGATTCTCTGCGCCTGCGAATTTTCAAATAACGCCGTGTAATGGTCAGCGAACATATAGGGGACACAAACATCATCGATCACAACGTCCACACCCTGGCTGGCATAGAGCTGCGCCATGTAAATGGCGGTGGTGCGTGCCCGTTGGAATTGTTGGTAGGCAACTTCCGACCAACCATCCGCTGGCGAGGCAAAGCCCGACACCATCATTTCACGCAAGTGGTCAACATTGATGAGCAGGCTTTTGGGGAAATGCTCGGCAACCAATCTGCCAACGGTGCTCTTGCCTGAGCCAGGTGCGCCGGTGATCAATGTAATCGTGTTCGTCATTTGTCTTATCTCCTCAGGCTAATGCGAGTCTACGTTTTATTTACTGATGTTACGCAGATAGGTAATGTGAGTTATTGTAATGCGACATTTATGTCGCTTTTGCCCAAGAAGAACTTGAGAAGCGAGATAAATCTCGCGTTACAGGCATGAGTGCGTAACATCAGTTACTTATCCAAAAACAATTTGCACATCTCATTTGAAAAGCCTAATGTCGTTTTCTCGTATTCGATCACCGTCCGTTTAATGGCGGCTTGCATGGCGTAGTCAAATTTAAAACCTTGCTCTGGGGAGTCGAGATTCATCCAGGCGTGTGAGTCTTTGGGTAGATAACGCAATGAGAACGCTCTGGTCTTGCGCATGAAATACAACAACTCAAAGGGATAATACACTTTGCCGGAGCGGAGGTCGGGGTGTTGGATCAAGGTCAGGTCAACGGGATCAACTTCGGACGAAGGTGGATGCGTTTGCCCGTCGAAGCGATGCAGCCACAGGGTGATGTAATTCGAATGGGCGTAAAAATCCTGAAGCGAGTGAGTCATCCGGCCGAAGGCATACCATGCCGAGAGTGAGTCGTTATGCTGCAGCGCTGAAACCGTGAGCACGCGCTGCTCTTCGATGTAGGCATATGTTTTTTCAAAGGCGTTGTTGTCGAAGTGATATTCATCGTGACCGAATTGTCCGCCCATGCGGTCCTGATTGGCATTGGCGTAGATGATCGTAGACATGGCGCGTGGGCTAAAACGATCACCCAGCGACTCGAGCATAATTTCGACATGGTATTGGGTTAGCATTCGTCCGATTATACCCAGTGGGCGCGCTGTAGGCGTTATAATGCGCGCATGAGTTTTTATACATCCAAAGGTGACGACGGTACGACGAATTTATTGGGCGAGGGACGCGTGGCAAAGTATGCGGCGCGCATCGAGGCGGTGGGGACATTGGACGAATCGACCGCCGCCCTCGGGCTGGCGCGTGCTCAATGTGTGGATCCACGCTCAGGCGGGATCCTGCTCGAAGCCCAACGCGATTTATATAAGTTGATGGCAGAGGTGGCGGCAACGCCCGAAAATGCGGAGCGTTTTCGCTTCATTGATGCTTCACGCGTGAAATGGCTCGAAGAGCAAACTGACTTTTTAAGCACAGTAGTTGAGCTGCCGAAGGAATTTATCCTGCCTGGTGATTCGCTGGCGGGCGCGGCATTATCGCTGGCGCGGGCGATCATCCGCCGAGCCGAGCGCCGCGTAGTGGAAATGTTCGATACCGACGAGGTCTCGAACCCTGATCTGCAACGATATTTAAATCGCTTGTCGTCGTTGTGTTTTGTGTTGGAACTGTTGGAAAACAAAGCCTCGGGGCATAAGACGTCGCTGGCGAAGGAATAATTATTTAACCGCCAAGACCGCAAAGAGCGCTAAGAAGACCTTTTGAAATCTTTGCGTTCTTAGCGTGTTTTGCGGTAAATTTTTAAATAATAAGGTGGGGAGACCCCACCCAATTCGTTTGAATACCAATATTTTTTTGGAAGGTTACAGGGGCGAGATGACCTCGCCCCTACGGGTAAATTAAATGACAGGCACATTTCTTAACGTTGCAACCGTCATCATCGGCGGCGTGATCGGCTTAATCTTCGGCGCACGCATCCCGGATAAATTGAAGGCGACCGTCATCGCAGGCATGGGACTCTTCACTGCCGCAATGGGTTTGCAAATGTTCTTAAAGACGGAGAATCCATTGATCGTGCTGGGTTCTTTGTTGATCGGCACATTACTTGGTGAATGGATGCGGATCGAAGATGGTTTGCATAAGCTCGGGGAATTTTTGGAACAGCGCTTCTCGAAAGAAAGCGATGATGGTTCGAACAAATTCGTGCGCGGATTTCTGACCGCGTCCCTTTTGTTCTGTGTGGGACCGATGGCGATCCTTGGCTCCATTCAAGATGGGCTGACCGGTGACTATAATTTGCTGGCAGTCAAATCTGTGCTGGATGGGTTTGCTTCCATCGCCTTTGCATCTACCTTAGGCGTGGGCGTGATGTTCTCGACGATCATTGTTCTGGTATATCAAGGCGGCATTAGCTTATTAGCCGCGCAGTTAAATGCAATCGTCACAGCAACCATGATGAATGAGTTGACGGCAACGGGCGGCGTGATCTTATTGGGGCTGGCATTGAGCAGTCTGTTGGAAATCAAAAAAATTAGGGTGGGGAATATGTTGCCGGGGTTGTTGATCGCGCCGTTGATCGTGAAAATATTGTCACTTTTTTGATTGTGTATCCCCGTTTCATTTCTAACCACTGAGACACGAAGACACGGAGAGGAAATTAAAAACTCTGTGCCCCTGTGTCTCAATGGTTTAAATTTACTTTGTGGTTCGCCTTCGCATTTCCATCATTGGATAAAAGACAGATATCCCAACTAACATTACTCCAATTGCAATCGTATACCAGTTGACCAGTCCCGTTTTGAAATCGGTGGGATTCATAAACGCAGCGACAAATACCAACACATGCCAAATGGCAATACTCTCTAATGGAACTTTCCAACCGCTCCAGCGTGTTTCGTTGGACATGGTGAAGGCGCCAACGCTGAGCAGAGCGATCCAGCCGCACATCACGCGTGCGGTGAGAGGCGTCAGAGTCCAGGGCCAGGCTTGGATGGCGAAGGGCGGATTTATAAAGCCGATCAAAGCAAAGAGCAAGCCGCCGATCCCGACCAGTTTGAGGATCCAGCCTGCGATGGGTGCGATCGCGATGTCATTTTCTTCAGGCTGACCAGAGTCCGCTTTGCGATTTAAGTTCCATAGAAACGGGACGAGAAAGGGCGTCACTACGTAAAGAATCAGCCAGGCGGTAAAGGCAAGGTTGCCGTGTGAGAACTTGTCCCAGTGCAGGAAGGTGGCAAACATCATGAACCAGGTGAAGGTGGTGATGGGCAGAAATCCACCCTGGATGCGATGCCAGCGTTTGCCGAAAATGGCACTGATGAACAGCCATGAACCGCCGAGATAACCCGCTCCCATGTATAAGGCGGTCATGTGCGGTTTGATCGCCCAGGCAAAACGTTCGCCGGTCGTATCGGGGTTGAAAAACAGGATGAGAAAAGCGAGCCAAAGAAATGGGACCACGACCACTGAGACCCAACGCATAACCGGATAAATTTCATCATTCGTTTTCATGGGAGTTCCCTTTCACTGATAAGGATTTATTCAAAGGGCTTTTGTATACCAAAGGCGACATAAATGTCGCGTTACATGTTCAATGGGTCTAACACTATGAATCGAAAACAGATACTGGGGTGCGGAAGCTTTAAGTCTGCTATCCAAAAACAGCGATGACTACGATCCCTGCAAAGATGACGAGTGCGCCGAGCAGGCGAATGCCGCCCATCTTTTCCTTCAAGAACCACCAGCCTGCGAAAGCGCCGAAGACCACGCTCACCTCCCTGATCGAACCGGCATAACTGAGTGGCGCGATAGAAAAGGAAAAGACCGCCATCAGATAAGCCAATACGCCCAGGACTCCGGCAAGCGGCACACGGACGGGCTGCTTGGTTAGAACGTTTTTTATTCTTTCCCACTTGTATTCACGAAAGATAAAAGGCGTAATGAGGAGGGGTACCAGCGCAAACATGGACATTACATAAGGCAGTGCGAAGCCATTGTGGACAGCAGTGCCATCTATGAAGCTGTAAATTGAAATGAGCAGGGCAATGAAAACAGCCACGGCTGTGCCTTTGAAGTGCAGATGCGTCACATAGGCTTGTGTCAATGTGTTGATGCCGATGATCAATAACCCGCCGATGATCATGCCCAAGCCGAGTAAGCCACCGTGAGTAAGCTCTTCATGTAGGAATAGAAAAGACCACAGCGCCAAAAATGCCGGTGCGGACCCGCGTGCCACTGGATAGATCAACGAGAAGTCATTATCATGATAGGCATAAGACAGTGTGATGAAGTAGGTCGCTTCGACGCAGATGCTGATCAGGGCAAAATGCCACATTGAGCGTGGCGGCAGACCCGTGAAGAACAACGCGATGATGGCGAAGAGTCCGCCAATGGTCACCATCCACCAGGTGACGATGTATTTATCTTCAGACTGTTTGATGAGCAGGTTCCAGGAAGTGTGCAACACCGCGCTGATGAGCAATAGAACAATGGCAAGGCTGGGCATGGTGGTACGAATGTACCACATCTAAATATGAGATTGCGGTCATTCCGACTTGTATTTTTATAGTCATATGCGTATACTAGCGCAAATACCAAAAGGAGAGCGCCATGAAAAATTTACGACCGTTATTCTTGTTTTCAAGTCTTTTGCTCATTGTAGGTCTGGCTTGTAGTGTCTTGGGTGGTGGGAATACCCCTGCACCTACCCAACCTCAACAGCCCGTTGAGCAGCCCACCCAGCCGCCCGCGCCCGTTGCCCCCACGGATGTTCCGCAGCCGACGGTCGCAGCGCCTGTAGTAACAGAGCCGCCGGTTTCAACTGCCCAACAATTCTTCACCGAAGAGTTCGATACGCCGCTGTCAGCGGATTGGGATATTCTGACTGTAACGGGTAGTGATAAAGCCAACACTGACAAGGTTACCGTGGAAGCCAAGAATGGCAACCTGAGCTGGGATTTTGAAAGCGAGTATGTCTATTATTATCTGTTCTATAATGCATTTACTTACGATGATGTTCGGATCGATCTGCGTGCCGATAACCGCGGTAAGAACAATAATTCCATCAGCCTGATTTGCAGACGTGACCCTAAATCTGGCTGGTACGAATTCAATATCGCCAATAACGGGTTATATGACATCTCGTATGCTGAAGTAACCTCAAGCGGCGAAATTTCATACCACCTCATTACCAATGGCGGCTCAAACGCCATCAAGCAAGGTAAGGAAGTTAATGAATATGGTATTTCCTGCAAGGGTCAGCAGCTGACCTTGTATATCAACGGCAAGGAAGCAAAATCATTGACCGAGAAAAAATATGCTTTACGTGAAGGCAATGTTGGCATGTCGGTGTCAGCGTTTGATGTGTTGCCGATCCAGATCGATATGGATTGGTTCAAGATCAGCCAGCCGTAATTCATAATAAAATGACAAAAAACTTCCGAAGTCTATGAGACTTCGGAAGTTTTGATTTAATACAACGGTATTCTTGCGCCGGTAATTTTCCCGGCTTCATCTGAAAATAAATACTGCATCGCGGCGACGATCTCAGCAGGGGTAGTGCCGTTGCCTTTATTTTCAACGTCGATCGCTTTGACTTGAATGATGTTGGCGGTGACGCCGTGCTCTTTGAGTTCCGCTGCGAGCGTCAACACCAGTGCCTCTTGCGCAGCTTTGGTGGCGGTATAGACTCCGCGTTTGGGCGGCGGGTTGGATACGGTGGAGGGCGAGACTGTGATTACGCGTCCCCAGCCGCTTTCAGCCAGTTTGGGTGAGAAGGCTTGGAATAAGTTGAACGTTGTCCACACGTGCTGACCGAGCATGGACTCCAGATCATCTGCGCTGGTTTCGGGGAGAGTCTTGCCGCCGGTCCAGCCGCCGACGAGATGAAATAAAGCGTGGACGCTGCCGAATTTGGCAGAGACAGCCTCGGCTGAGTCATGAACCGCTTGCCCGTTGCGGAGGTCAACGATGGAGGTAAAGAGTCGCTCACTCGGCAGGTTTAAGTCGCGGACCAGGGAATCCAATTTGGTTTGATCGTGATCGAGCAATGCCAGTGAATGTCCCTGCGCGGCAAATGTTTTGGCGGTTAAATTTCCAAGCGCACCGGTCGCACCGGTAATAACAATTACTTTATTCATTCAATGCACCAACCTGGACCTCGCTCATGCCTTTGATAAAAGGCGGGTCAGATTGTTCGGGCAGATGTTCCTTGCCGTGGAAGTCGATCATATGACCGGACTTGGCGGCTTTGGTTTCCAGATAAAAACGATTGTGCTCGTTGGCTTCCATGATGTGTGGAATGCGTTGCGCAACTTTGATGCCGTATTGCGTGAGCTGATCGATCTTCTTGGGGTTGTTGGTCATCAACTGGATCGACTCGATCTTGAGCGACATCAGCATGTGCGCGGCGACGGCGTAATCGCGTTCATCATCGCGGAAGCCCAGCGCCAGATTCGCTTCCACGGTATCCAGGCCATCGTCCTGCAAACTATACGCGCGGATCTTGTTGATGAGTCCGATGCCGCGCCCCTCCTGACGCAGATATAGCACCAGGCCGCGTTCCATTTGACCGATGGCTTTCAAAGCAGCTTCGAGCTGGTCGCGGCAATCACAACGCAATGAGCCGACCACATCGCCAGTTAAACATTCAGAATGCAAACGCACCGGCACGTTGCTTTCGCCGATCACGTCGCCTTTGGTAATGGCAACATGTTCCTTGCCATCGCGGTTATTTTCAAACGCCACAATATGGAAATCGCCAAAGCGCGTCGGCAGTTCAGCCATTGCCACAATGCGCACACAAATATTATCCTTGCCTAAACCCGGGCAATTGTGATCGGGATCCCGCTCAAGCAGCAGATCAAATTTTTCATGCATGGTTGTTGTCATAGTTAATTCTCCAATTGATACTTCAATACGATTCCGCCGTCGGCATGTTGTTCCACATGGATTAATTTCAGCGGAAGCGCTGCGCTTCTCTCCAAGCCGGAGCCTGCTACCATGGTCGGAGCGGATGCGCCCCCGAAGATCAGCGGCGCCACATACGCTGAGACTTCATCCACCAGCCCGAGCCGCAGCAACTCGAAGTTCAGTGTTGCGCCACCCTCCACCATGAGGCGTTTGATGCCCAATTCTTTCAGCGTTTGCAGCATTTGCTCCAGATCCACGCGTGCGCTGGTGTGGACAAATACTTCCACGCCCTGGGAACGCAGGGCAGCAAGCTGTTCATTAGATGTCTGATGTGTTGTGAATATTACGACACGCGCCGCACCCTCATGTAAGAATTTTGAATGAGGACTGAGTTCCGCCTGCGTGACAACCCCCACTTTGATCGGATTTGGTGATAATCCGCGTGCCATGCGTTCGGCGCGTAACGCTTCAGACTTCACCGTTAGCTTTGGGTCTTCGTCGAGCAGCGTCCTTCCGCCCACCATGACTGCATCAGATTCGGCGCGGAGTTTATCCACGCGTTCCTTATCCTGTTGTGAGGAGATCGCCGCGCCTTTGCGGGCGAACGTATCGATCTTGCCATCGGCGGTCATCGCGACGTTGATAAATACAAATGGGCGTACCATATTTATATTGTACGTCGATTACGCCTCAAACGGATTGATTTTCGGCATGAATATTCTTTTGAAAAAATCCAATCAGACGTATACTATCCGCTTGATATTTATGATCGTTCGTCCAACAGTTGCACTGCTGGACACCCGCGCCTTCGGCAGTGTAATTGCCGAAGGAACACACGTGCCATATGTGGTCTGCTTGTCCATTAGGCATTCTATTGGTCACCCGTTGGAGGTTGTATGCGTCGAACATTCTTAACCTTTATTGTCCTCTTGAGTCTCTTCCCCATTTACGGCTTCGCCCCGCTACAACAATCTGCTGAAACAAATATCTCCGTCATGGATCGAGCCGGTAAAGCCACTGCGCAGATCACGGACGGTAATACGCTCACGCTCCAGATCACACTATCTCAACCTGCCTCGCAACAGGAAAACATAACCTTTAAATTCAACGCAGCCACTATATCTGTGGGTTCGTGTGCTATCGCGAGCGGAGACAAGACTTGTACCACCGCATCCTTTTCTGCACTCGGCTGGTATTGGGATGCCAACGGTGTGCCTCAAACCACACGCAGCGTTCAAGCCTATCGTGATAGCGGTGAATTGATCGGTCAATCGAATCCCATCACGGTGCTGCCGCGCCCGGTCGTCATGGTGCATGGTTTCATTTCCAACCCTGAAACATGGGTAGCTTATGTTGGTTCAAATGGTTTTCTCGCGCCGCTGGGCATCACAGGCTTCGCCGTCGGCGATGGACAAGTCGCTGGCAAGTTAAACACGGGCGACATGTTGAAGCCTGCTGAACGTACGAACACCATCGGTCAGAATGCCGAAGTGCTTGGTCAATACATTGCCAACGTCAAACAAAAGACCGGCGCTGAAATGGTTGATCTTGTTGTCCACAGCATGGGCGGCATGATCTCGCGCTATTACATCGACCGCGTGATGCAAGACCGCGATGTGGCACAGCTCATCATGCTGGGTTCGCCGATGGGCGGCTCCGATTGTGCTGTGCTGCCGGCCGCGCTGGGATTCTTTCTGCCCGCGTCGATCGAGATCCGCCAAAGTTATATGACTGGCGTCTTCAATCAACAGATCACACATCGGCGCGGCATCGAGTTTTACGATCTCGGTGGCACGGCGATCATTGATGCTTTCAAAAGTCCCTGCGCCGATATTCCAAATGACATGGTCGTTTCGTTGAACAGCGTCAACGCCATTGCTTTGCAAGCCTCGCAACTGCCGGACATTCATAGCGATCTGACTCTTTCCAAAACGGCGTTCGACACTTATGTGAAACCTCTGCTCCAAAAACCAGCCGGGACGTTTCTTTCTGCACCCGATCCTGCTTCTGTTCCCCAAACCGAATCCCCGCTGGAATTTACGCGCGTCTACACCGGTCACGTGGACTCCGGCGGCTCGACCGAACTCACCATCAACATTGAACCGGGCTTGAGCGTGGCATCCTTCGCGCTGTATGATGCCTCGCGTTCCATCACAACCATCGTGCGCGGCGCGAGCGGCAATATCATTGAACTCAGCCCCGAAGCCAATGGCTTCATCAAAGTGGACGATCCTTCTGCGATGTTCTATCTCGGTTATGGATTCCAAAATCCCAAGCCGGGACCGTGGAAGATCACGGTGCAAGCCACCGAGTCCACGCCTGCCAATGGCACAGATTTCGCCATCTCCGTATACTTTGTCGGCGGCGCAAAGCTCGAAGCGACGTCTAATACACTCGTTCCGCAGATCAAGGAACAGGTCCGGTTTGATGCGAATTTATCATTGGGCGGTCAGGCCTTGGATATCCAAGCAGCGCAGGCGATCATCAAAGATTCAGATGGCAAAACCGAAACCTTGAATTTCCCCGCCGGGAAAAATGTATCCACCGCGTGGACGCCAACCAAAGCCGGCACCTACGCAGTAGACATCATTGTCACGGGCAGCGCCCCCGATGGCTCAGCCGTTGAACGGACAGACTTCCTTGCCATCGAGGTCCAACCTAATCCCAGCCGGGGACAGATCAAATTCAATCTCGTGGCGGTGATCGTGGTTGTCGTTCTGGTTCTGGTTATGATTTTGTTCCTGGTCTTCCGTGGCACGCGGAGTGTTGTCCGCAAGGTGCGTAATTGAAAAAGACCTCTGGCATAGAACAGCCAGAGGTCACGATCAAAGACATTTATGTGTGCGCTATCGCAATCACCCGCCCATTGGAGGGATGATGCCCAACTGCTGGAACCAGGAAAACAGATCCACATCGACCCAGTGTTCCGCGACCTTGCCATCTCGGAATTTGAAAAACTGGATCTCGGTCCAGGTGGCGCTTTTGCCGGTGGCGGGAATTCGCAGGAATTCAGCTGTATGCGTTCCGGTTTCTGTCCCATGATAGGCGACCATATCGCCTTCGGCAACGATCACATCAATGGTGACCGTGTCTTCAGGAAATGCCGTGAATAAATGGTTTAGGAAATTCCTGTAGCCTTCAATTCCCGGTCCGAAACTACTGACGGTGGCATTATGTTCTTGATAGTCGGCGTGGAAAACATCACCAAGTTGTTCGAGATGGCGTTTGTTTTTCACATCTTCCACAAACCGGCGGATCATTGCCTTGTTAATATCCGATTTTTGTTCCATACGATTCTCCTTTGGATGCTATTATTAAATTCACCACTGACCGCGCGTCACGGGCTTGGTCAGTGACATTCCAACTCACCTTCTTAATCAGCAAGCGGTTGGGTTCTACTTAATAAGACGGTTGAGAATCGCTGGAATCATCGGTCGGATGAAAAGTGCTCCCCTACCAGGCACGAGAATAAACGGAACTAAATATATGCAGGTTCAAAGTCACTAGCACAGATATTTTTTCAGCGCGGCGATCTGTGCTTTGTGGAAATTCTGAACGATGGGCAATTGGGGATCGAACACATCAAAGCCATGAAACGCACCGGGGATGACATCCAACTCACACGCGATGCCGCATTCCTTCAAGCGTTGAGCGTATGCCACATCTTCATCATGAAATACATCCAAGGTTCCCACGCCGATCCAGGCTGGGGGTAGACCGGAAAGGTCGGCGCGGCGAGCAGGCACGGAGTAGGCGGGAACGTCTGCTACACCGCATTCCTTTCCCAAATAGGACTCCCACCCGAAGCGGTTGCTCTTTTGGTTCCAGGTAATGTTTTGGCTATCATCGATCTCAGCGCGGAGCACCGTCCGGTCATCCAACATCGGGTAGACCAGCAGTTGGAAAATAAGTTTGATCGCTTGCCGGTCATGCGCGAGTTGGGCAAGTGCCGCCGCCAATCCGCCGCCTGCACTATTTCCGCCGACTGCAATTCGATAGGTATCGACGCCGATCTCCTGCGCATGGGACACGACCCACTGCAGCGCGGAGTAACAATCATCCAGCCCGGCGGGGAAGGGATGTTTCGGGGCGCAGCGATAATCCACGGAAACGACCGTGATGCCCAACTCACGCACATAGTCGGCGCAGCTGCGATCATCCATTTCTGGTTTGCCCATCACGTATCCGCCGCCATGCAGCCAGATCAGTACCGGTGTTGGCGCGGACATGGACTTTGGTTTGTAGACTCGCACACGGATCTTGGTACGATCATCCTGCCCAGCGATAAAGACGTTTTCAACGAGGATGCCCTCAAGAGCTTTTGGAGAAGGTGTCAGGCGTATCAACAGAGCCGTGAGCCAAAGATTCTTTGCGCTGAAAAGGAACTTCGGGGTCTGCCTTGCGGCTTGTTGTAGTTCTGGATGTATTTTTGAAAATTGATCATTCATGGTTGATGACTCTCAAGCTTATTTCGATACTTATCTTTAAGATATAGACAGCCCAGTGATACGCTGGCAGACATTATAGTCTCCCTCAACTAAAAGACAGCTATTCAGCTTTAGGGGTGACTTTGTTTCAGACGAGTTCACGTAGCTCACAGAGACTTCAACATTTTTTCAAACACGTTCAGGGCATTTTCAATTCCATTTTCTGCCTGTATCTTTTTTCCAAGTCCAACGGCTTGTTGCCGTATTTGAGAGTCACCGGTGCCAACCCGAATAGCTTCCGCTAGACGCTCGACGGTCAACTCCTTATATCGAATGGGCTTCGGACCTGCTCCCAAAGCAGCGATCCGTTCTCCCCAATAGTGTTGATCAAATACAAAGGAGACAACACAGGAAGGTATACCAGAGCGAAGACCAAATGCGGTCGTACCTGAACCGCCATGGTGAATTGCCATTGCCATTCGTGGAAACAACCAATCGTATGGGGCGTAATCGATCTTGAAAACGTTATTGGGCAGGGACTGATTTCCAAGTCCGCCCCAGCCCATGTGTAGAATGCCGCGTTGACCGTTTTGTTTCAGGGCTTCGAGAATCATATTGGTGGTTCGTTGCGGGTCTTTAATTGGCATACTTCCAAAACCAATAAACACAGGCGGACTACCGGCCTCGATAAATGACAATAGATCGTTTGGCGGTTCCCAATCTTTGCGTTCTGGAAACCAATAGCCTGTTACATGGATATGTTCATTCCAGTCAACTGGTCGCGGAACCACATGCTGGCTAAAGCCATTCACAATTGGAATCGTGCGTGTTCCAAATTTCTCAAAATAGCCTTTAGGGGGTATGGGCGGTAATTTCAGTGTTTGTTTGCGCCAGCGATTAATTACGGTGCGAAACACTTGCCATGCCATCTGTTCGCCCATGCGGTAGGTGATTTTGTTGTAGCCTGGGATGGGAAGTTTGGGAAATCCTATGAGCGGAAAGGCACTCGTCCGTGCCAGTGGAATGACAGCCGCCAGTACCATGGGCACGCCATATTTTTCTGCCAGATCAAAGCCATATAACCCTGCTGGGACTTGGTTGATGATCAAGTCTGTTTCACCAAGCTCAGGCGCGGACAGATCGCGGGCATACCCTTCAGCCAGTGAGCCAAAGGAACGCACAAGCCCAAGTATGTCTGTTCCTCCGGAGGCGACCAAAGCTTGTGCATCTCCATGAATGGGATGGAAATCCAGATCGTTTTCTGTTACGAGGGAGGCGAAATTCTCGAAGGTAATAAAGCGGACCTGATGGCCTGCTGTTCTTAACCCACTGCCAAGAACAGCGTAAGGCTGGATATCACCGCGCGAGCCCAGAGCAAGGATGGTTATATGCATGGGGTTATTGTACTGGGTTTGATTTCATTCCCCACAAAGGGACATCTCACCATCAACCTTGTTGCGGTGAGGCGGACTGTCTTCATAAATGTTACCCAAAATAATCGAAGGGTCGTAATAACCAAGAAAATAATGTATCGGCTAAGTCAACGTCAGAAATATTTTCATCATAAATATACTGTTTAGCGCTTTCTCTTGAACACGATAGACACCATGCCCCTGTTAGTTCAGATAAAAATATTATTGCGGTTTTTGAGGGCATCTGGATTAGTGCGTTTACCAAGTCGGCAATTACAGCATTCCAGTTCTTCGGTTGTATCTGCTTTGACGATGTCCCAGACCAATGAGTTTTGTTGGGAGAACGGGGATAATTATTTCGGCGAATCGCGACACGAGTCAGTCCAATGTATTTGTCATAAGCAACTTGATATTCGCCTACATCTTTATTAGTTTTGTGAACCCAGCTCACAAGGGCATTGTAAATAACATTAAAAACAGTATCAACATCCAGCTTCAATAATGAATTGAGATGTTGATCCAATTCTGTTGCGAAGGTTTTATCTTCCATCATAGGTTGCGTAACATTATAGAACATCATCCACAAGAAAACAATAATTGCACAGACCGTCTCTCCCATGTACAATCACATCCTAATCCCTCACCACGGAGACTTCCCCTCATGAACTGGCTCAAACGAAATTGGAAAAAGATACTGACAGGGTTCGTTATCCTTTTGGCTCTCGCCGCTGTATACATCTTCTATCCGGTCCGTGAAGACTTATCTTTCCTCAAAGACCGCGCTGCGAACTACAACGTCAAGATCCTGCGCGATACCTATGGCGCGCCGCATATCTACGGTCACACCGATGCGGATGCGGCGTATGGACTCGCGTATGCCCACAGCACGATTCAACAAATCCTGCTTGCGGCAAACTCGCCACGATATCGGTTTTCTAAATCTCAGCTTCGCTGTTTTTAGTTCGTATCTTTACGTTTTCTTGATGTCCTTCATAAGTGTGTTTAAGCAAACGGTCTGGGATGGAACGAACCTTTGCTCTAAAACCAGCTCTATCCCCCCAAGATTGGGTATGTGTAATTTCAAAACCAGCTGATTGAAACGCCTCTAAAACAGCCACAATGTTGGGTCCGAACCAATTACTTTGATCCAGATGGCTCAACTCAAATTCTTTATACTGCCGCCAGATCGGGGTCATCTTAAGCACAGCCTCTAATCCAAATAATCTATGCAGAAATCCCGGCTTTCCGCGCAACCACGAGTGATTATCAATGACATGAGTTTCAACAAAGACTTCGCCACTAGACACATTGCGGAGCCTATCAATAGCCAGCAAGGGGTAACGCAAGTGGTAAAGAACCCCGAAAAAGAGCACAACATCAAACATCCCTAACTGCTCAGGCGAGAGACTATATACCGAGCCTTTAACATACTGTACCTTTGAACCCAGCACCTCCTTAAGCCGATTAAATCCAGATTCGGTAGGATCTTCCAAACTAAAAGCAACGACCTCACGAGCACCGCGTCGTTCACATTCAAAACTAAAGCACCCATTCCATGCGCCGACGTCCAACACCCGCATTCCATTTAGATTGTCTGGCAATTGTACGGCTTCACACATGGGCACGACATCATTCCTTCCCGGGACATACACTCCCTTGAAAATCTCCCAACGTTGGTGCCAATGAACACTCTGAAAAAAAGAGTCAGGCGAGAAACCATCTGGAGCAGAACTAAGAGCGCTTGAGGTAGTAGTTATATTTTGAGTTTGCATAAAGCACCTTATATTTTTGATTGTAAAGCTTTCAACCTGGTGAATACGAGCATAAACAATTCTCGCGTCTTCCTAAAACAAGTTTCCCATGAGGAAGTCAAATTATCCACATTCCAGTCGCTGATTGAAGCTTTGTGTACCTACAATTATTGTAACCCCGCCTTATCATAAAGGTCGTGAATTATCTCTTATTTGCACGGACAGCCCCTCCTGTGTACAATCACCTCCTTATCCCTCACCGCGGAGACATCACCTCATGAACTGGCTCAAACGAAATTGGAAAAAGATACTGACAGGCTTCATCATCCTTTTGGTTCTCGCCGCCATATACATCTTCTATCCCGTCCGTGAAGATTTATCCGCTCTCAAAGACCGCGCCGCGAACTACAACGTCAAGATCCTGCGCGATACCTATGGCGTGCCGCATATCTTCGGTCACACCGATGCGGATGCGGCGTATGGACTCGCGTACGCCCACAGCGAAGATGACTTCCTCACGATTCAACAAGTGTTGATGGCGGCACGTGGCAAACTCGCCACCGTCTACGGCAAGGACTCTGCGCCTGTCGATTACCTCGTCCAGTTCTTAAGAGTCTGGGATGTGGTCGATGCTCAATATGAAAAACTCAGCCCCGGCACGCGTAAGATCGCCGAAGCCTATGCGGATGGACTCAACGTCTACGCCGCGCATCATCCCAGTGAAGCGTTGCCCGGTCTATTTCCAGTTAGTCGTAGAGATATTGTCGCCGCGTCCGTGGAAAAATCCCCATTGTTCTTTGGGCTTGATTCAACCATCGGTCATTTGTTTGGCGATCATCCTGAACCTGAACCCACACCCACCGAAGTGACAAATAACTGGTTATTTGGGATGAAAGCCTTTGCCACAGAGCGCACAGAGAACACAGAGATTTTTAAAAGTTTTTTCTCAGGGAACTCTGTGGCAAAAATTCCCCAACCCGCGAATCAAATCGAATACAACTCGAACACCTTTGCCATCGCTCCGAGCCGCACGTCCGATGGACAAACCTATCTCGATATCAACTCGCATCAACCCTACACCGGACCCGTGGCGTGGTATGAAGCGCACATCCACAGCGACGAAGGTTGGGATATGGTCGGCGGCACGTTCCCCGCTTCACCGCTCATGATCCACGGACACAACCGCGATCTCGGCTGGGCGTTCACTGTCAATCATCCCGACCTCGTGGATGTCTATCGCCTCACCATCAATCCCGAAAATCCGAATCAATACATGTTCGATGGCGCGTGGCGTGACCTCGAAGTGCGGCAAGCCAAACTCACAGTCAAACTGATCGGCAATCTCAAGATCACGGTTAAGCGCGAAACGTTGTGGTCGGTCTATGGACCCGCGCTGCGCAATCAGGGTCACACGTACGCGATCCGTTACGGCGATATCGGCACGGCTGGAATTTGGGAGCAGCTCTATCGCATGAACAAAGCCACCAATTTCAAAGAGTGGCAGGACGCGATGCGCCTCGGTCAACTGCCGATGTTCAACGCCGCGTATGCCGATAAGACCGGCAACATTTATTATCTTTACAACGGCGTGATCCCGATCCGTGACCCGCATTATGATTGGACGGGCTATCTCCCCGGCGACACCTCCAAAACATTATGGACTCAATATCTGCCGTTCGACCAACTGCCGCAAGTGCTGAATCCACCCTCCGGCTTTATTCAAAACGCGAATGGAAGTCCGTTTCGGACTACGCTCGGAGCTGGCAACCCCGACCCGAGCCCTTACTCCCCGACACTTGGCATCGACACCGACATCTCCAACCGTTCCCTGCGCATGCTCGAAATGTTCGGTAACGATGAATCCATCACGCCCGAAGAATTTGTGAAATACAAATTCGATATGAAATACTCAAAAGATTCGATTGTTGCCAAGTTCGTGCAAATGCTCAGTGATGCAAAGATGCCTGATGCGGATACTACCAAAGCACAACAGATCATCCGCAGCTGGGACATGAGCACCGACCCAAATAATTCTGGCGCACCGTTGATGGTGTATACGCTCAACGCCTTGAGCGCGAAATACCCCGGCTCGATTGAATTATCCAAGCTTGGACAAGGCACTGTGAATCAGTCTATGCTGATGGACGCTTTCACCGCAGCCTTGAAAACGCTCAACGATCATTTTGGAAAACTCGATATGCCCTGGGGCAATATCAACCGCCTCATGCGTGGACCGGTCGACCTACCCATCGGCGGCGGACCGGATATTCTCCACGCAACCTACGGCGAGATGCAACCGGATGGTCGCCTCAATATTACGGATGGTGATTCGTATGTGCTAATGGTGATCTGGGATAAGGACGGCAGCGTCCACTCAATGAGCGTACATCAATATGGTTCCGCAACTCTGCACCCCGAGTCCCCGCATTACGCAGACCAGTCTCCGCTGCTGGCGAATCGTCAACTCAAACCTGTCTGGTTCGATGAAGCCGATATTCGCAAGAATCTTGAACGGGAATATGTGCCGGGGGAAGAATAAAAGTTAATGCGTAGGGGCGGGGTCTCCCCGCCCAATGGTCTTGTCCAAAAATGGGGCGAGAGAACCTCGCCCCTACGTTTTATTTGATCGGTATCTGACTCGCCTTATCCAAAATAAAATCAACCAGATAATGATTCACTTCCTCCGCCGCATCGTGCTGCACCCAGTGCGTGGCTTCAGGGAAGAAGATCAAGTTGCCCACGTCCACATAATCCATGCTTGGGCGCGCCATGCGGTGACTGAGCGCAAAGTCCTTCATGCCCCACATCATCAACGTCGGCACTTTGATGCGCGCATCGCCCGGCATTTTAGGCATGTGTCGAATCACAGCGCGATACCAGTTGATCATAGATGTCATCGCGTTCGGCTGTGACCAGGCTTCTTTGTATTTCTCAATATCTGCGTTGGTGAATGTATGGGTCTTGCCACTGCCGCGTAACGCACCGACGGCTCCGCGCCAATCATCACGCTTCATCCCCGCTTCGGGGATCCACGGCAATTGAAAGAAGAAGACATACCACGAGCGGCGGATCTGTTCGAGGTCGCGTGTCAAGAATTTGCGTATCACGGCGGGATGCGGCACATTCATAATGCTCAAGCGGTGCAGGCGTTCAGGGTATTTGTTTGCCAACACCCAGGCAACATTTGCACCCCAATCATGCCCAACCAGGTTTACTTTTTCATAGCCCAGTGCATCAATCAAACCGATGATGTCTTTTGCCAATGTGTATACATCGTAATTTTTTACGCCTTTAGGCTTGTCGCTCAGATTGTAGCCCCGCTGGTCAGGGACTATGACTCGGCAGCCCGCATCCACCAGCGCGGGAATCTGATGCCTCCACCCATACCAAAATTCAGGAAAGCCGTGCAATAACACGACTGGGATTCCGCTTTTCGGTCCCGCCTGCACCACATGCAAGCGGATGCCGTTGGTTTCTATATAGCTGTGTTCAAGTTCCATGAGATGGTTTGCCTCCAAAATCGAGGCGGGATTTTACCAGAGAAATCAAATAGCAAGAAAATTCTTACTCAACGTTTAGATTGTTTGTATTTGTAGATTCAACTCTGAAGTGCAACTTTGAAGGTTGCTGAGAGGTAAGCTGGAGTAGGATAATGCTTCTCAGATGACCAAATCAAAGGAGCACTATGAAAACCTACCACCAGCTTACCCAGGTCCAACGATACCAGATTTCTGCGTTGCGGAAAACCAAACATACACTTGCAGAGATCGCGGAAGTGATTAGTGTTGACAAATCCAGCATCAGCCGCGAACTGAAACGCAATCGCGGCAGACGCGGATATCGTCCACAACAGGCACACGAACTTGCGTTGGAACGCATCTCGAAATCTATTCCTAGGATCACGACCAAGATATGGGCAGTGGCCGAAAAACTACTGAGACAGGATTGGAGTCCTGAACAAATCTCCGGCAGACTCAAGAAAGAACAAGGCGTTGCGCTCAGTCACGAATGGATCTACCAACATGTTCTTGCTGACAAACGAGCCGATGGAGATTTGTACAAGCATTTGCGTTGCCAAAAGAAGCGCCGCAAACGCTATGGAACGTATGATCGACGGGGCAAATTGCCCAATTGCCGCTCGATCGAAGAGCGCCCAGCCGTTGTCAATACCCGAAAACGTCTGGGCGACTGGGAAGTCGATACTATGATCGGCAGAAAACATAAGCAGGCTATGGTCACTCTGACGGAGCGCAAATCTCGTTTTACCTTTGTGAGTAAAGTCAAACGCCGTACCGCTTCCAGTGTTCGCAAGTCAGTCTGCCAATTACTGACACCAGTCAAAGACAAAGTACGTACCTTAATCTCCGATCATGGCAAAGAGTTTGCAGAACATGAACAAATCGCTAAAACGCTCAACCTCAAATTTTATTTTGCACATCCGTATGCTGCCTGGGAACGCGGTACCAACGAAAATACCAACGGTTTGTTGCGGCAGTACTTCCCAAAGAAATCCAACTTCCAATCTGTTTCCCATAAACAGATTGAACAGGCCATGTCAAGACTGAATTTCAGACCGCGTAAAACCCTGCGTTTCAAAACACCTTTTGAAGTGTTCTATAATACATCTGTTGCACTTACGACTTGAATCTAAGATTTGAAATAAAAGCTGCGATCCCTTTTATTAAATTAACAATCATTAAATTGAAGAATGCGAGAGATGAGGGGAGTATAGATGATGCACGAGAGAAAGGTTATAGTAGTTATAAAAATCTATTATGGGCTTGCTGCCTATCTTTAGCCCACTTAATTCAAGAAGATGCAGAAACATGGCTGTCACTGTTTTGGGAAGAATATCCTGAATATAAAAATAAACCAGGCGTGATATATGGCACGGGGGATGTTATTCTAAGTTAGTTCTGTTGTTGCAAAAAAACGATATTCTCTAGATTATTTACAACGGCGTCTTCGCCGGAATCCCCGGCTTGCGCGGATAATTATGGGGCGTGGCCGCAACCTTTTCCACCAGCACGAGATAACGATCATCCGCCACGCCCGGCAAATTGACAGGGATCAACTGCTTCAACTTGCCTCCCAATATTTTTATCGCGTTTTCCGCAGACTGCGCTTCGGCGGGTCCGCTTTCGCCTTTTTGTGCAAGCATCATGCCGTTTCGTCCAACCAGCGGTAATAGATATTCGCTCAACACACTGAGGTTTGCCACCGCGCGTGCCACAGCCCAATCGTATTTCTCGCGGTGTTGTGGATTTTGCCCCAAGTCTTCTGCGCGCGCCTGCACCACATTGACGTGTTCCAATCCCAGCACGCTGACTATGTGCTGACAGAACATCGCCTTCTTGCCCACTGACTCAACCAGAGTCAGTTTCATTTGGGGATAAAGGATCTTCAACGCCAACCCCGGAAAGCCAGCGCCGGTCCCCACGTCAATGAGACTGTGCGGTGGAGTCCCCTGCCAGGCAAGCACACACGAGAACGAATCAAGGAAGTGCTTCACGCGAATCGATTCTACATCCCTGATCGCGGTAAGGTTGAACTTTTGATTCCACTCAAGCAATTCTTTCTCGTAGGTCAGTAACGAAGTCACTTGTCGAGCCGTGATATGAACATTGAACAATGCTTGTGCGTCGCGAATAAGTTTTTCCATTGGGGAAAATTATAATCCACGCCTCTCGCCCTGAGCGGAGGGAATGCGTGCTTTTTGCATTCCCGAAGTCGAAGGGTCTCTACGATGATCTCAGAGATTCTTCGATGTCATTCAGGATGACATTTAAAACGAAAGACCGCCATTTCTGACGGTCTTTCAAAATCTTCAACGAACTTACTTTTTCACTTCTTCTTCCTTCACTTCAACAACCGCCTTCGTCTTCTTGAACCGACGGAAGATCGCGCGCCCAATCAGGAAGACCAGGTATAACGGGATACCGATCAAGATCAAAGCTGGTAAGTTATATAGCACGAAGCGGATCAGGAACTCAACAAAGTTCTGGAAGAAATAGATCAAATCCTGAACAGCTTTCTTGGCCGTGCCGGTCGGCGTCCATGGACCGACTGTGATCGGCTGTGTACCCGCTTCTGCGATGAGACGCACGCTGATGGCAGAGAGTGAAGCAGATTCTTCGTAATACTTGATCTGGCCCTTCAGCAGTTCGATCTCAGTCTGAACATTCTGAATTTGCACATAAATGGCGAGCACGTCTTCTGATTTCTCAGCCTTATCCAGAATTTCCAGCAGTTTCTTTTCCGCGGCTTGCTTCGCTGTCAAACGCGACTGTAAGTCTACATACTCACTGGTCACATCCTGACCGGTGACATTCTCGTAATTGACATCCACCACACCCTCTTTGATGCTGGCTAATGCCTCATCCAATTTCTCGACTGGCACGCGGATGGTGATGGTCGCTTCCGGCACTTCCGTGTTGTTGGGTCCGTAATACGATTGATACAAATTGGATGCGACCACAAAGCCACCCATTGTCTCTGCCAGTTTGGTGATCTTAGCCATGCCGGCTTTGGGGTCTTTGACCACGATCGCCATGTCTGCATTGCGGATGACCAGACGGGTGCCTGCATCAGCAACGCTGCTGGGTTGCTCGTTGAGGGCGTTACTGATCGTTTTTGCGTCACCTCCGCCAACCAAGGGCGCGCCGATGGCATCGAATCCAGGCGCAGTGACTGGCGCATCCATAGGAGCGGCACTTCCGCCCAGTCCAGTTTCGAGTCTTTGATTTGTGTAACTGTAGGTGTCAGTGACGCGTCCGCCAATGCCAAAAGCAGATGTGGCTAGCGCCACCAACGTCAACACAACCACGGCGGTGATTCCAATAGTGATTAAAGTCTTTTTCATTTCTAACTCCTTATGAATGCAAAGTGATTTCATCTCTAGGACGAATCCACCTACAGAAAGTTCCCCCACTGATTACTGTTTACTGATAACTGAATCTACCAGCCCTCCGCAATCCTTATCGCCTGCTTCTCCGGCAGATTGGCATCCCGAATACGCTGCTGCACCTCAGGGATGTTATACGCGGCGCGGCGCGGTTCCCAAACATTTGTATCGGTATGATAAATGGCATACGCCGCACGCGGATCACGGTCGCGCGGCTGACCCACTGAACCGGGATTCAAGATCGCGCGCGGGCGCAATAGGATATGGTCCCCCGCGCGGATCGGACCCAGGCTCACGCGGTCTGTCTCTGTATTGAGTTGGAACATGCACTGCAAATGCGAGTGCCCCACGAAACACCACGGCGTGGTGAAATGATCGAAATTCAAACGCGCTGAAAGCGTGTTCAAAATATATTCCCAGACCGAATCACGCGGACTGCCATGCACGAGGCTCACCTCGCCGCGCACTTTTAAATTATGCGGCAACGACCGCAGAAAATCCATGTTCGAGGCGCTCAACACCTTTTCGTGATATTCGAGCGCGCGCCGTGCATCGCCATTAAACGCTTCCAGCGGAATCCTGCCGATCGCAGCCATATCATGGTTGCCGAGAATACAAGTCAGGTTCGCGATATCACGGATCTCCTCGACCACGGCATTAGGGTCGGGTCCATAGCCCACCATATCGCCGAGACACCAGGTTTCATCCACGGTGCCGGCGTCTTTGAGCACAGCTTCAAGCGCTGTGTAATTCGCGTGAACATCAGAAATTACCAAAATACGCATATCACTCCAACAGTGCCGCGATGCGTTCGATTATGATTTCAGCCGCTTCGGTCTTACTCATCAATGCTAATGATTCCCTGCGCCCGTCTGCAAATAAAAGCGTGATGCGATTGGTTTCGACGGCAAACCCGGCATCTTCGGCTGAAATATCGTTCGCGGCGATCAAGTCCAGATTCTTGGATTGTAACTTATAACCCGCATTTTCAAGTAGACTCTGCGACTCAGCCGCAAACCCCGCTACAACCTTTGGACGCGCTCCGCCTCGCTCCAAGCCGGAAGCTGATACGGTTTTCAAAATATCTTCTGTGGCTTCGAGTTTGATTTGCGGAACCCCGCCCTCTTTCTTGATCTTATCCTTCGCCGTGTTCTTCGGACGGAAGTCCGCTACCGCCGCCGCCATGATCAGCGCGTCACAGCCATTTGATTCTTTCAATACCGCCTCAAGCATTTGTTTGGCAGTTTCAACAGGGACAACTTGCGCACCCACAGGCGGAGTCAATGCCGTAGGAGTAGTGATCAGCGTGACATATGCGCCTGCATCCAACGCGGCTTGGACGAGAGCATAACCTTGTTTCCCAGAGGAACGATTCGTAAGCACGCGCACGGGATCGAGCGGTTCTTGAGTCCCGCCAGCGGTGATGATAACTTTTTTATTGGCGAGCAAGCCTCGGCGTCCGAGAATGAGGCGGAGATGTCCGATGAGAGTCGCAGTTTCGGGCAGGCGTCCGATTCCGGTGAGTCCCGAAGCGAGATGTCCTTCTGCAGGTTCAATAATGTCGGCGCCGCGTTTGCGTAATGTATCGAGATTCTCCTGTGTGGCGGGATGATCGAACATGCCACCGTCCATCGCCGGCGCGATCACAAGCGGCGCTGTGGATGCGAGCGCCGTAACCGTGAGCAATGAATCAGCCTGACCATGTGCGAGTTTCGCAATAGTATTCGCTGTGCAAGGCGCGATGACGAGCAAATCAGCTTGATGACCGAGACCCACATGCAGAACATGCGCCTCATTACCCCACAAATCCGAGTCGATGTATGCACGCCGACCGGTGACGGATTGGAATGTAAGCGGGGTGATAAATTTTTCAGCGGCACCGGTAAGGATCACATCCACCTGTGCGCCAGCCTGTGTAAGCTTGGATGCCAGGTCTGCGGCTTTGTATGCGGCGATAGACCCGGTGACACCCAGAATGATGTGCTTTCCTGAAAGGATGGACATATAACTTCATTATACATCCAACAAAAAAGCGCTGCAGGGTATGCAGCCAGGGCGATTGCATCTAAAGTGGGGTAAAAATGGAACTTATACGGAGGCGACA
>JBDTWO010000033.1:0-32711 GCA_040006635.1 Chloroflexota bacterium | reverse complement strand
TCCCGCCCGCCGCAGATGGACAGCCTTACGAGAAATAGCGCGTCTTTCTTCGTCCAAATCTGATCCAACAAAACAGGAGTTTTCTCAACTCCTGTTTTTGATTCGGCAATTCACCTAACGCAGTGATACCAGTAACGCGAGATTTATCTCGCCTTTCAGATGAAGAGCGACATAAATGTCGCATTACAGTAACCGATCTTGCCTGAGCTGCGTAAGGTGAGTGAGTCAGTAAATTATGTAGTGTAGAGCAGGCTCGTATGGTTGAAACAGGCACAGGCTTGGGAAGAAGCGGTCTTCATCCACTTGAATTTAGGAACAAAGGGTAATACTTGTCCGTCTGTATTCGTGTACAATAATGAACCGATTGAGGAGAAAAAATGTTTAAGACTTTACGCATCATTTCAATTTTGAGCATTTCTGTGCTCGTTATCTCGGCTTGCAATTTGCCAACCGGCTCCGCCACCCCCAACCCCAATGACCCGAATGTGGTGTTCACGGCTGCGGCATTAACGGTGCAGGCGCAATTGACTCAGGTGGCGCCGTTCAATACGCCCACTCTGCCGCCAGTCCAACCCACCAACACGGCTGTGATATTCCCGACTGCGGCGCCAGTGATTCCCACAAACACATCACTCGTGCCGCCCACGGCAGTTTGCGATCAAGCCACATTTGTAAATGATGTGACGATCCCTGACGGAACCGTTACCAACCCCGGCGCGGCGTTCAAAAAGACCTGGAGATTAAAGAACACCGGCACCTGTACCTGGGCTGGCTACACTTTGGTATTCGATAGCGGCGAAGCCATGTCGCCGGTGATCGACCCAATCGGAACCGTTGCCCCCGGGCAGGAAGTGGATGTTTCTGTTTCCTTTACCGCTCCTGTGGCACCTGGTGATTATAAAAGTTACTGGCGCCTCCGCAACCCATCTGGTGTGCTTTTGCCGGTCATCAGCGGCTGGCTGGGCAAGGGCTTCTTCGTCTATATAAAAATTGGTTCATCAGGTTATGACTTTTATACCCAAGCTTCTGCCGCAACCTGGATCAGCAGTGCCGGCAACCTAACCTTTGGCGGACCTGATACCGATGTCAACGGTTTTGCGATGTATAAAGACGGACAAAAACTTGAGGACGGAACTTCCCCAAGCAAAGTAGTCGAAACTGTTCCGCAACAGGTGGATAACGGTGTGATCACCGGTCGGTATCCAGCCTATACAGTGGCGGCTGGTGAGCACTTTACGGCAAAGATCGGCTTCCTTGCCAAACCCGATGGAACTTGTGGAACAGGTAATGTGAAATTCCAGTTGAACTACAAAGAAGCTGGTGTACTGAAACCGCTCGGTGAATGGACGGAATCTTGCGATGGTCCATTGAAGAGCGTTGATGTGGATCTAACCAGTCTGGCGGGTAAATCGGTTGAGTTTGTATTAGGTATCTTGGCAAATGGTCCGGCTGCACAAGATTGGGCAGTGTGGATCGCACCACAGATTGCAATTCGGTAAGGAAAAGCGCCCAACACATCAATGTGCTGGGCGCTTTTTGAAACGGTATAATGAATTTGAGTATTTTAGAAAGGAAACAGAATGTTTGGTATTCACAAAAATAAAATTTTCAGCACCCTAAGTATTTTGGCGTTCATCATCGGGGCCTGCGGGTCAACGCCTCAACTGCAAGATGATATTTCCACAGCCGTGGCACAGACCGTGCAGGCACAAAATTCATTGACGAAGATCGCGAACGCACCCACATTAACGCCTGCGCCGCCCGTAGAGATCGCAGCGACCGCCGCCGATATTCCCGCCGCCACAAACACATCTGCACCTGTGGTCGGCGCACCGAGTTGCACAGTCTCTGCGAGTTTAATTGGCGAAACTCCGCCAGACGGTACGATTTTAAAACCCGGCGAATATTTTTGGAAAACCTGGACGCTGCAGAATACCGGCACATGCACATGGGACACTTCGTACCAATTGGTTTACTGGAGCGGAGATCTGATGGATGGTCTCGTTTCCTATCCGCTTCCGGAGGCTGTCCCGGCCAATGGACAGAAAGATATCGCGATCTATTTGCGGGCACCCGCCACCGAGGGCACATTCACCGGCTACTGGAAGCTCCAAACTCCGTGGCAAACAAGCTTTGGCGTGGGTGGATACGATGAACCCATCTACGCACAAGTGACCGTCTCCAATGCAAAAAAACCAGCGTATCAGATCACTTCCGTAGACTTTGCAGTAAAACGCGACCCTGAATCGGGCTGTGTTACAAACGTTAATTACACTCTTAATGCGACCATTTCAACCAACGGACCGCTTGAGGTAAAGTATTACTGGACCGCAAGCGGCAGTCTGTACACAACTCCTAAAATCCTGGTTTTTACTTCTGCCCAGACTCAAACCATCTCATACACAATTAGCATCAATAAACAAAGTTCCAAACCAACCGACTACTGGATACAACTGTCAATCGCAGATCCAGCGGGTTACGATTTCAAAAAGACCTACGTAAACCATCAATGCTAATTTGATTGGTATCTGCTCAGTAAATTCATATTCCCGTATGTGTCCTAAGGTGGCACATACGGGAACTTCATAATACAAACAATCACACTGTGCTAAAAGACAAATGGAACTTGTCCGCTGCTTCAAACGTTATAGGAGGGTGCTAATTATCCGGAGGCAAGTATGCAAGGCTCAAAAATTAAAAAAGCTGTCTTTCTGACATTGGTCATGATTGTGATCCTGGCTTGTAATTCTTTGGCGCCAGCTGCCCCGCAACCCGCAGCTACTTTGGATGCGCTCTATACATCCGCAGCTATGACGTTGAATGCCATGTCGACCCAGGGTGCAGTGTCTTTGACTATGCAGCCATCCCCTACCGGCATATTGACCGTCCCCACCTCCAGCCCCATCGTCTTCCAAACCTATACAGTTGTACCGCCCGTGCAACCCAGCACTAAATGTGACGCAGCGGCATTCATCACCGACGTTACATACGCGGATGGCTCAAATGTGGGATTGGGAACTTCATTTACAAAGATCTGGCGACTCAAAAATGTTGGAACCTGCACCTGGACAGCCTCATATGCACTTGTATTTTCAAAAGGCGAAAAGTTCGGCGCTCCAAACAGCATCCCATTACCGGGTAATGTGGGACCGGGTCAGAGTATTGATATTACAGCCCAATTGACCGCGCCTAATCAAAATGGTCGGTTCAAAGGCTACTGGCTGTTACGCAATGCATCCGGAGTCTTGTTTGGGGTGGGGAATTCCGGCGAAGAGGGTATTTATTTGGATGTGAATGTCAGCGGATACGCTGTGCTGGGATATGATTTCCTCGAAAAATACTGCGAAGCCGAATGGAGTACCGAAGCGCAAAACCTGCCCTGCCCTGGCATAGACGGTGATAAAAAAGGCTTCGTGGTCGTACTGACCCCAGCCAAAATGGAAAATGGCAGCGTGCAAAACAAGGCTCTGATCACACATCCTCAAATTGTAAAGGATGGCGTCATTTCCGGGAAATATCCCGGGTTCACTGTCCAATCGGGCGATCGGTTTCAAGCCTCGATTAACTGCATGTATAACGCCAATGACTGCAACGCGATCTTCAAGCTTCAATACCAGGTTGGTAATGGCACGATCCGGACCCTGGGACAATGGAATGAGATCTACGAGGGTCAATTCTTTTCAGTCAATGTAGATCTAAGTGCCTTGAACGGACAAAAAGTAAAATTCATCCTGACCGTTCTGGCAAATGGTTCGGCTCACGAAGATTATGCCATGTGGGTAGCGCCCCAGATCACGAGGCTCAGCGCCCAACCGCCCACAGCGACATTCACACCGTCGCCTACAATCACCAGAACCAATACACCGACTGCCACAGCCACATATACCGCCACACCGTCGACCTCATACCCATAATCCAGCCGGCAACAATCGTAAACTGCCCTGCATACAGCAACAACAAGCGTTGCAGTATAATGAGATTGGATATCTGTCACGAATAGTGCAAACCAATCCAAAAAATTTAACCATTCACTAATGGAGGTAACAATTATGTTTTCAAGAAGATCAACGCGGCAGACCTTGCTGGTTTTGCTCACTGCCGCCCTGCTCTTGACCGCCTGCAATGTCGGTGCGACACCCGCACCTACCCTTGATGTTAATGCGATGAGCACTGCGCTGGTCGGCACAACCATTGCCCAGCTTTCAGTACAATATACGCAAACCGCACTCGCCATGCCGACCAATACTCCGGCGCCTACCCAAACCCAGGTTGTTCTGCCCACAATTGCTTTGCCCACCCTGGATACATCAGGAGCTGCCTCACCCACTTTAGATGCAGCTGCCCTCCCAACCTTTTCATTTGTCAACACACCGGTTACTGGAGGTAGCGCAGCTACTCAAGCTCCAGTAGTTCTGCCAACCTCACAGGGGGCTCAACCCACAGCCTCCTTCAATGACGCCTGCAACAGTCTGGCGTTTGAAGGCGATGCGACAATTCCAGATGGAACTGTCCTAGCGCCCGGTACAAATTTCGTAAAGCAATGGGCTGTTAAAAATACCGGCAATTGCACCTGGGATGACGGCTATACCTTGGTTTATATTGGCGGCACTAAACCAGACCTCGACCCAGTTAACTTTAAATTCACACAAAAGAGTGACTTCGTAGCACCTGGTCAGGGTATCAATTTAGGTGTCACTCTAACAACTCCCTGCACACCCGGAAAATATAATGGGACCTGGCGCATGCAAAGTGACAACGGCTACTATTTCGGGACACCTCTCTCCGTATATGTCGAAGTAACCGAAAAGTGTAAGTAAAAAGAGGTTCGATGAAACGCAAACTGATCTTCATTGTTCTCACAGGCATGACACTGCTGCTCGCCGCCTGCGGATCTGCCACTACACCCGAGCCGACCCCTGATGTCGCCGCAGTACGCACCTCGGCCGCCAGCACGGTCGTATCGCAATTCACGTTGACTGCTGCGGTCTTCACACCGGTCCCCCCGCCTCTGCCAACGAACACAACCGCACCTGAACCAACCACCACTGCCACCGAGCCACCTGTAGCGGAAGTCACCAACGCCCAGGGGACAACGATCGCCCTCTGCGATAAATATGCCTGGGACGTGAACACCGTGGATGTCAACATCCCCGATAACACCGTCATGACGCCCGGACAGGATTTCACCAAGACCTGGCTCATCAAGAACATTGGCAACTGCGCCTGGGGCGAAGGCTATAAATTGATCTTCAGCTATGGCGAGAAAATGTCCGGCGAAGCGCAGCCGTTTACCGCCGCGATCGCACCGGGCGAGGAAGTGCAAGTCTCTGTGAATTTCAAGGCGCCTGCTCTGGCTGGAACCTATTTCAGTTTCTGGACTCTGCAAAACGCCAAGGGCGTGCCCTTCCTCGGCAACGACGATAAAGCTATGTACGTCCAGATCATCGTGCAATAAGAGTCTGTGACTCAAGCTCTCAAACAAAGCATCAAAGACAAAGCACGCCAGCTAGGGTTTTCCCTGGCTGGCGTGACGACTCCTGAACCACCCCCGCATTATTCCACATTTGAAAATTGGCTCTCGCAAAACCAGCATGGCACCCTGGACTATCTCGCTACAGAACGTTCACGCACCCGCCGCGCCAACCCGCTTGAAATCCTCCCTGAATGTAAATCTATATTAGTTCTTGCTACCGCTTACCCCTCTCCCTCCGGGAGAGGGCAGGGTGAGGGTGATATACACATCGCATCTTACGCCCGCGGCGCGGACTATCACGACGTACTCCCGGCTCGGATGAAAGAACTCGTTCAATTCATCGAGGAACAGGTTGGGGGTGCGATAAAGAACCGCTGGTACACAGATACGGGTCCCATCCTTGAACGCGATCTCGCCCAACGCGCAGGCATCGGCTGGATCGGCAAAAATACGCTGCTCATCAATCCAAAACAGGGTTCGTATTTTCTACTTTCAGAGATCCTGCTCGATCTCGCGCTCGAACCCGATGCGCCTTTCGTCACCGATCATTGCGGCACCTGCACGCGCTGCCTCGAAGCCTGCCCCACCGCTTGCATTTTGCCGAACCGCACTCTCGACGCGCGCCGTTGTATTTCGTATCTCACCATCGAACTCAAAGCTGACATCCCCGTTGACCTGCGTGACAAGCTTGGCAATTGGGCTTTTGGATGCGACATCTGTCAGCAAGTCTGCCCATGGAATCGCTTCGCACCTGAAGGAGATTCTGCTTTTATGGACAACGCTCCGCTTCCTTCTCCCGAAGACCTGGCTCTTACACCCCAAGCTTTCAACCAACGCTTCAAGCGGACTCCCATCCAGCGTGCCAAACGCCGCGGCTACTTGCGCAACCTAGCCGTCGTGTTGGGCAACATCGGCGATATGCATGCCCTCCCCGTTTTGCAAAACGCACTCAACGACGAAGAACCCATGATCTGTGAACACGCCCAATGGGCAATTAACAAAATCTCTCAATCACAAAATTCATAATTCATCATTCTTCATTATGACTCAACTCCTCATCGCCACCAACAACCCAGGCAAAGTGATCGAACTGCAAGAGTTACTCAACGATTTAGACATCGAACTCGTCACCCCCTCCCAAATCGGACTCGACCTCGACGTCCTCGAAGATGGACTCACCTACGCTGAGAACGCCACCAAGAAAGCCATCGCCTTTGCCCAAGCCAGTAACTTGATTTCCCTCGCCGATGACTCCGGCTTGGAAGTGGACGCCCTCAACGGCGAACCCGGTTTATACTCCGCGCGCTATGGCTCCACCAATGGCGAAAAACTATCCGATGCTGAACGGCGCAAATATCTGCTCAGCAAACTCCAAGACCAACCCCACCCGTGGACAGCCCGCTTCCACGCCACGATTGCCATCGCAATTCCAAAACTCTGGAGTCAGACTGACTTGCTGTCGGACAAACCTAGACTTCAATTATTTGAAGGCATTTGCCCCGGCGAGATCATCCCGGCAGAACGCGGCTCTGGCGGATTCGGCTACGACCCCATCTTTCTATTACCCGAGTTAGGCAAGACCATGGCAGAACTCACTATGGACGAAAAAAACCGCCTCAGCCATCGGGCTAGGGCGGTGATGAATGCAAAAGAGACTTTAAGCGAATTGCTCTCTAGTCGCTAAAGAAGGTATGATGCTATTTCAATATGGGTGTTCAACTTGCAGGTTAGGCAAAGGGCGGAAGTGCTTGTCATTTAAAGTGCAAATGATCAATCCGTAGTGATGGGCGCTCGCCCCAATTAGGCAATCAAGAAACCCAACGCCATGGCTCAGGTGATATTCACGATACCATTCCCAAGCTGTCAGCGAAATCGCGCCCGAGATTTGAACCATCGGGTAGATGGCAAGTTCTTTTTCCACGATATCCTGCTCACGGCGATTGCGGCAGCCTGCCAATAATTCAGCGGCGGTGATAATGGAATACGCCATGTCGTTCAAGGCTGAATTGCTCAGCCATTCTTTGCAAATTTCATTCCCACGCAGGTAATCCACAAAGATGGAGGTGTCCAGCAGGCGCGTTGGCTGTTCAGCCACCCTGCCTCTTTTCCATATTCTGGCGAAGTGTTTGGGCAAAGGCGGCGGGATCGCTGGCTTCGGGATAATTTGCCCAGATGCCAAAAGCAACATGCCCGCCCGCTGAGGCAGGCTTCAAGGTAGGCTGCCCGCGAAATTGGAGGTATTCAATAAATTGGGCAACCTCCACCAAAGAGTCTTTGGTGAGTAAATCCAACTGCCGAAAAATATATTCCTTTGTCGCTTGTGAAGATAACATGACTGCCTCCGCTAAGGATTTTAGCACAGTTCAAATCCGAACGTGAAGAGTTCTTGTTTAGCATGAGCACCAAGCAGATGAGGTTACAATATGGATAAAAAAACCGCCTCAGCCATCGGGCTAGGGCGGTAATGAAGGCGAAAGATGTTTTGAGCAAACTGTTTTCAAAATGAAAACACCAATCTTTTATAGCTACACTGATGAATATTCTGGGGATTCCACTGAGTAAAGCGAGACTTCCGAGTTCTTAAAGAACTCGGAAGTCTATTTTATCAAAGCGCCAGGTTGCTCTGATAGTGCTTCCTGACGCTCGAGTGCAGGTACTGGCAGATAAATTCTGAATCTAAGCAGAATAGATAGAAAGCGAAGATCTCGACGGAGCAAATTTAGAGTCAACAAGCTTGTTATGGTGACTTCAACCAGCCTTTTGGCTCCATGTCTTCCGCAATTTGGTAAGTTATTCGTTCTACCAGATCTACCAATATCACCTTTGAACCTGCTTGGGTACTATCATAGAGCAATATTTGAGTTTCGTCTGGTGACCAAATGGGCATATCGTCCCCTGACAAGGAGCGATATTCGATGCATGTATCAACGACCTGTGAAGTTTGTATGTCCAACAACCATAATCTTTTTCGTATTTCTACAGAATCAGATTTATCTACCAGCAATGCAATATATTTTCCAGAGGGCGACCAGAAATGATCGTAGAAATATACATCCCTATTCGTGCTGAGCAATTTAGAGACATTTCCTTCGGTATCGATTAAATAGAGCCCATCCGCAGGTTGGGGCCACAAATCCATGTTTCCAAAATAAGCACTAACGACAAATTTTGATCCATCCGGAGACCAACTCGGCCTTTCATCATTACCAGAAAACCAACTCACAAATCGCAAGAGTTCGCGCTTTTTCTCTACATCCCATAATACGTAGGTATAGCCTCCCCCGCCTAGATAAACAACCCGCGAGAGTGGTCGGTTGTAAACAGAAAGGCTATGCCCCCAGGGTTCACCCCAATACGGAAGAGGGTAGCCATTATATATTCCAGGCAAATCAGGCTTAAGGATTTTCCGTTCACCAGTAAACGGGTTCAGTACCAGTAATGTGCTTGGTTTCACAGCTCTGCTTTCCTCTGGATCTAAACCAGCTACATTAATTATTACGCGTTGATCATCCAACCAAACGGCATCACCTACCCAACCCTGTTCCCATTGCAATTCCTGGAGTATTGTGCCATCTGCCGTTATTATGAGAAGTTCATCTTTCAGCGTTTTGACATTATCACCCTCTCTCTCAAATTTAACATATTCAACAGACAACATTGTTCCGTCAGGCGAAACAACTGCCTTTCCAAAACCTTCATTCGATTTGTCTAAATCGTTAATTTTCCTTGTTTGCATGTTCAGGAGAAAAAAGCCGGGAAGACCTCGACCGATTGAGTCGTACTTTCTATTCTCTAGTACAACTACACCAGTGCCCAATTTATCTTCAGGTGCTTTATCAAGCACTTCAAAACAGTTACTACTATTACTGTTTTCGCTTGTTGGGGCTGTCGAAATGGGTGTAACGGTTGAACTCACAACTGTCGCCGTCAAAACCAACGGCGACAATAATGTAGGAACATTTTCCCTTCCAATCTGAGTAGGTGTCGCGGGTGGTGGTACACATCCTACCACTAAAGACCCAATCAAGATGATTGTCTTGTGCCATTTCATAGATGATCTCCAAAGTACATCATGTTCAATTGTACGCTTGTACCCTATCTCGTTGGCATTGGATCCATTTGATCGACAATGCCTCCTAATCGCCCGTGCCAGTATGCATATTGTGATGCAGTGTAGAAAATAACTCCTCCGTTGGGATTGTAGTAATAAATCGTTTCTCTGGCAATACCATTTTCCCATCTAGACCTAATATGATATTCAGGTTTAGCAAGCTCATCCGTCCAGGGAGTATTGTTCCCGTACATAATTGGCCCATTCCGAATCGCATAAGCAGGGTTATGTAATGCGTTATTTCCGAGTCTGCTCGCTTCAGCAAGAATTTTTAATAATTGTGGTGGGTATTATTTGTTGTTCGATGGTAATACCCACCAATGCCTGCGGGGCCGCCGCCCGCATATTCGTTGAGCGTTGTATCCGCGGAAGACGTTAGTGTATCTTTGTGGTAAACCAAGTGATAATAATCATCTATCAAATTGCGAGCAACTTGAGAATGATCTGCCCAAAAATTGAATATGCTTGATAAGCAGGATTCACCGGAACAAGAATAATTCCGAAATCCACCATACTTCATTACTGTACCAACCACTTTTGTGACCAACTCTGCTCTGACCAAGTAGTCAGAGGTTAATGTCACATTTGTGTCACCTCCGCCAGGTGTGAAATGAATATCAGCTTCTTGAAGGATCATTAGTCCAATAAACATCTCATAATCAAATGTATTTAAAGGGTCTGCATACCACCAAGTATTATTATGCTCACATGTCATTGCCAAGTACACTTGCCAGAGTTGTCTACCACCATATGTTTTAACTTGAGATGAGTAATTTGCAGGTGATCCCCAAGGTGGAGTATAAAGCGATCCTTCAGTCATACCATAATAATCATATGGAACACATTCTTCACTCAAATCATTAACATAGCAGTGCCCAGATGGATCTCTTCGATTAATTGGATTCCCTGCTACGTATGTCCATGACATTATAGGACATTGGGAAAGCATCCTCCCCACTCCACGTATCCCGTGTCAGGAATCTACCCATGCCGGGGGTATACATTCTTGCCCGCAAGTAGAGCAACTGTGTGGAATCCCCAAAATATGCATGGGTGTAGCTATAAGACAAGTTCCAATACCCCTCTACTACCTCTTCGCGTGATGCAACTGATCTGCCGCTTCCTCACTAAGCGGAATGTAGACTTGGATCCTCGTCCCATTGCCAGGCGCGGAGTCGATATTCAGCAAGCCGTTGACCAGTTCCGTGCGTTCGCGCAGGTTCACCATCCCCAAACTCCCGCGCTTATCATATGTCTTATGCACCGCTTCCACATCGAAGCCGGCACCATCGTCTTCGATCTCCAACAGCGCAATATCTGTTTCAAAGGTTCGCAAACGCACCCAAATATGGAAGGCATTGGCGTGCTTACGGGCATTGTTCGTCGCCTCTTCGATGATATAGAAGATCACGCCCTGCTTGCCCATCTCCATGTTCTCGAGAACTTTCTCATCCATATTGACGATCACGTTTTGCGAGAAGGTCTCGCGCATCTTTTCAGCCATCGCTTCAAGCGCAGCAGTGAGCCCCTGCGACTCAAGGATCAGCGGGCGCAGGGTGAACAACATATGGCGCACTTCCTTGGTCGTGCGGAGTGCCAATTCCTCGATCTTGAGCAGTTCATCCTCGGCGCTCTTCACATCTTTCTTGATCATCCGGCGCGCCAGGTTGATACGCATCGCGATCGCCGCCACCGACTGGGTGGGACCATCGTGCAGGTCACGCGCCAATTTCTTGCGCGTCTCTTCCTGCACATCCACCATGCGCTTCTTTTCCTCAACCAGGTCCTGATACAGTTTGGCATTTTGCACCGCGATCACCGCCTGCCGGCCGATGATATCGAGCAAGCCGCAGCGTTCGGTTGTGAAATAGTTCTGGTCGGGGTGGGCGAAGAGCATCGCACCGTATATGTTAAATCCGCTGCGCAGGGGGAAACAATACGCCGACGAGCAGGAGCGCAGGGCAACGACCCGTCCAAGTTCGGGGTCATACCCAACGTCACGTGTCAGAGCGGCATCCCCATCATCGAAGATCTTCTTGAGAATGCCTTCCTTCCCGCGCAGGTTCACGCGCATATCGGCATTCGTGAAACGCCGCGCCGAACCGATCGTCAATTCATCACCCTTGAATAGCAATACCGCGCTGACAAGCCGATCATCCCGCGGTTCATCCGAGTCAAAGTTGGGGTTGAGGGCATCATAGCCCAGGTCCAGCGCTGAATCGAGCACGCGTTTGTAACTGAGAGTCGCTGTCAGTGTGGAAGTCAGCTCATAGATGGCTCGCAAGCGTTCGTGCTCCATGTGGCGCTGACGCTCATCCGTATCCAAACGCTTATGGCGCGAAGTCCGCGTCCTTTTCATCAAGAAGCGACCAATCAGTCCGCCTGTCAAACCGATCGCCATTGTAAGCAGGATTTCGGTGGAGAACGAAAAACGCAAAGCTAAAAATTGCAACAAGGCAAAAAGAACCGCCGCCAGGAATGCCCCCCACACCTCAAAATAAATTGCACCCGTAACGATGGGCACTACGCCCGACCAGATCGAGCCGCCGCCCGGGGCTGTGTTTTGCATCCAAAAGTAAAGCGCAGAAAGGCTGAGATCCACCGCCAAAACGATATAACGATGGTAAGGCATACGCATGTTCAACCCCGCCAACACACTCATGGCGCTGTTCCACAGCAGCATCAGCACAAGTATCCAGAATGGCAGGCTGCCCAGTTGCGCGCGCACAGCCAGAGAAAGCGTCAGGATCACCAACATCAGCCAGCGCAGGGACGTGGCGTACCAATCTGCGATGTATGGCGTTTCGTATCTGTTCATGGTTGTAATGATACCCGAAAAAAGTTAACCGACCGCCAGCTCGATGTTACAGCTGGGCTAAAGCTCGTAGCCCATTTGAGACAAATACGTCCCGAGACGCTGCTTTAGGACTTCCTGTTGTTCCAGTGTGTATGCTTCGCGGAAGCGCCCGATCTTGCCTTTGAAAAAGTGTAAGCCTTGTTGACCTTCTTCCGCCAAGCCGGGACGATATTTCGCGACGATCTTTTGAACATCTGGCCTGCTACCGTCCAACTTGAGGTATCCAATCAGACGCTGCACCTCACGATCATAATCCGTCAACAGGTCTTCGTAGCGCGCGACCAGGGCATGCTTCTCTCTGGTCCACTTTTCCCAGATGTGAACGTATTCCAAAATGAAAGCGAGACTCTTCTCGAAATCGGTAAGATGCGAGAAGGCATTCGGACGTCCATTTTGCAAGGCGCGTTGACCATAGTCAAATGCGGAAAGCATAGCATCGCGCGGGTCACGATAAATGTAGGTGATGCGCAGCAAGCCCAGGCTTTGCAGGAGGCGGGAAGTCGCTGTCGGTCCCGCGTGTGCCTTGATTACAAAGTCATTGCCCGCCAGCGCGGGGAGCGTCACCATGCCCAGGCGGCGTAGAGACAGCACCCCAATGTTGCAATTGACTTCCGTCAGGATATTCTGTAAACGATATTTTTCGCGAAGGCTGCGCGCATCAATATACCCCGCAGTTTCCATAAGGTCATGAATGAGATTGTAGTGCCAGCCCGAACCTGCGCGCGGCATGCCAACCGAAAGAACGATCATTGCTGCTCCTGATTGCTCAAGCCACCGTCCTCGGCGGCTTGCCCAACGCCAAGGACGGCATTGGAAGCGTGTTGTGAGATTTCTGATTCTAACCCATACACGGTCAGCCCCGCGAGAATCCCAAAATTGATCCAGATGTTGGGGATGGCAAATGAATCCTGGGTGAAGTTATAAAGCAGGATCGCAAACCACGAGAACAAACCAGCCACAGCCAGAAAACGCAGGAGCGGCTGGTTCTTTTGTAACATGCTCAGCACATCGCCCAGTACGGAAAATTGAAACGCGAGGAACAGAAAGAAACCGAGCAAGCCCGTCTCTGCCAGCAGACGCGCATACATGTTCTTGGGGTTCGGGTATAACCGATTATCAGGGCTGAGTTGTTTGGCGATTTCCGGCACGGTGGTCATCGACCAATCTGGCAGGTGGTCGTAAATATAAAATCCGCTCGCGCCCAAACCCACTCCCAGCCACGGACTTTCATCATAAGCGCCCAACGCCCCGAATGTATACGCAGCACGCGCGCCCGCTGAATTTTCGATAACGAATTCTTCCACACTGGTTGCACCGGAATTGAACAGCCGTGTAATATAGCTCTTGCGGCTCAGGAATAAACCGGCGCCGACCAACATGCCCAGCACCAGGACAACCACACCAACGCGCAGCCAGAGCTTGCTTTCCATAAACCAGCCCCAGGCCGCCCGTATTTCTGTGCGACCTGCAAAGAGCAGGGTCAACAGCAATGCGCCAGCCGCCGTGACCAATCCGCCACGGGAGTAAGTTGCCAACAAGAGCAATAAAGCAAAACCCAACAAGCTGATTTCAAACCATTTGAAGCGTGTCAAACGCACGCGGGTTAATAGCGCCGCAAATAGCCACGGCAAATAGACCGTTGTGATCTGACCGGCGAGCCAGGCTGGTTCATATGCCATGCCTGAAACACGGTTGGTGCGCACCAGTTCGCGCATCGAGAAGGCGCGCTGCCACATGGTGACAGTCACTTTATCGAGCAAGGGCGTATAAAATGCGAGGGACTGAACCCCGCTCCAGAGCACGTCCATGACGAAGCCAGCCAGGATCCATCGGACAGTGAAGCGCAGATCGTCCTCGTTGCGATTCATCCATACAGCTGCGATAAAAAAGGATAACCCGATCGCCATCGTCGCCCACGCGCGGATAACCCGTCCGAAATATTCCTGCCCACGCAACGGCAGCGGATCAAGCAACGCCCCGTAACTGCTCGCCGCCAACGTGAACAAAATAAACGCGCTCAGCGGAATCCACACGCCGGTGCGCGGCACAGATGTTTTTCCGCGCCACAACTGAACGATCAAAACCAGCATCAGTAAAGCAATGGGGTAAAAGGATAAGGGTCGGACGAGCGCCCCATCCCCCATGAATGGAAAATATCGAAAACTTGTAACCGGCAGGGTGAACAATGCCGCGCCCCATAACAGGCGCGTCAGCTTCGTCAGTACTTGTTCAACCTTATCGGAATTTATCATTGCGGTTTACTAAAAAACAAAACCACGATCGAGCCGAGTGTCAAGAAGACCAAGGCACCGATAAAAATATACAGACTCTGCGAGACGCTGCGCTCGAAAGGCATTGGCGCAGCCCGGGTTAGATTGGCTTCAATGAAAGCATTGAGCCCTTCCGAGCCTGCCTCTTGGAAACGAACCTGATCGACAAACGCATTCACCCAAGCATTGGCAATCGCTGCGCCGCGCGCGGGATCAGCATCATCCACGTAAAAATTCCAACCACCCTCGGCCGGCTGACTCAGCAATAACATGCCGTTGCGCAATTCCTGAGCGGTAACGTTTGGATTCGCTGCAACGATCGCTTCCATCACTACATCAGAATGCGCAAGCTCCTCGAGCTTGCGCGTCTCACGCTCAAGATAATAGAACTGCTGGCGGTCGGTATCTTGGGGCCACGCTTGCTCAAGGTTAAAGTCAACTAGCACGACGGCATGGGCGCGATAAGGCGGCGGGGCGACATAAAAAACAGCGAAGCCGAGCAATCCGCCGATCAAAGCGCCCACCGACCAAAAGCGCCAGGCTTTCAGCAAGCGAATAAGATCATCAAGTGAGGGAGAAGAAAATAGTAGTTTCATAATTTTTGATATTTGTAGGGGCGGGGTTCCCCCGCCCATTAATGTTTCTGCAAAACAGGGCGAGACGCTGCGCAGCCTCGCCCCTACACATTCAACATTCTTCTGCGCCGCCAGTTCCACAACGGCGCGATCAATTTGCGGATGTAATACTTCGCCACGATCACCGCGAAGAACGACCCGCCATCGCGATAATGGACACGGATCATCTCGGGCCAGCAGCGGTCATCTGCCATGATGGTCTTACCGCTGGTGTGTAGGCGAAAGTTCGCCCACGTTTGCGGCACGTACTTTAATTCTGCGCGTGCGGCAAGCCGCGTCCACAGATCATAATCCATCGCGAAATAAAAGGATGGATCAAGCGGGCCCACCTGCTTCCACAAGTCTGCGCGAAAGAACATGGTCTGCTGCGGGATATGGGCATAACCCTGCCGCAGCAGCTGATAATCGGTTTGCGCTGAACCGAACCTGCCGATCACACGTCCGGTTTCATTGATGAAATTGCAATCGCCATAGACCATGCCCACTTCGGGATGCGCCTGCAAATATTTCACAGCGGCGGATATTGCACCCGGTTCATACGTATCATCGGAATTCAACCACGCCAGGATTTGACCCTGCGCGCGCGCAAAACCCTTGTTGATCGCGTCGGTCTGACCCTTATCCTGCTCGCTGACCCATGAGGTAATCGCATGACTCTGGAGTCCGACAGCTTGCTGTCGAAAATCCAGAAGCAAGCTTCTGGATTCCAGAGTGTGCTTCTGGATGATCTCCACCGTCCCATCGGTTGAACCGCCGTCAACAATGATATATTCGATGTTCGGATAATCCTGTGTCAGTACAGAATTGATCGTCGCTTCAATATGCTGCGCCTGATTGAAAGAAGGCGTTATGATCGAAACCAGAGGCAGTTCACTCATTCCCAGTCCTCGTTCGAGTAATACAGATCGGCAGTTTCTCCCGTGATTTCACGAATCCTTTTGAGGTCATCGGCGGCTAAACGCTTCTTCCAGTTCTTCACGTTGGCGGCGCTATCGAGTTTGACCGAATGCGTCTTCTTCAGCGATAACTCAGCCGGGTTCTCGGAACTGCTTGAATTCGTAATCTCTTTTTCCACGCGAGCTGTAAACCCAAGCCCCAGTTTGGAGTATAGGTCACGGAACTGATTGACGGGATCACGCGAAAAGTCCTCGTGGCGGACAACTGTCCATGCGAGATTCAGCTTGATAGACGTATGAACCGCGTGATAGATCAGCTTCCAGAGTAGGGCAGCCTGTCCGATCACATCGTCCGATTTGACGGCTTGCATCACGTCTCGATAATTTTCCAAATGATCGCGCATGAGCAGGGGTTGATCCAACAGATCCTTGAAATCAAAATTCCAACCGAGCCGCTGCAGACTGCTGGCAAATGCCGCTGGATGCCGCACCGTGACCACGATCTTGCAATCCAATTTCTTTGCAAACCAGGGGATGGAAAACACCGCAAACGGATCCTTGAGCAGCGCACGCTGACCGCGTTCAAGGGCATGGTAGAAGATCAGAAAGTCGCGCCCCATGCGTAAAAAATCCTTGCGCGAACGAATGGCACGGATCTCATCCCATAGAAAATAATCGTACGCCAGCAGATGCTGAAAAGCGGGGAGATACTCGTGTTCGTTCTCGTCACAAATATATTGATACCAATGTTTCACCGGCGCGTGAAATACACCCGGACGATGGAGCACATTCAACGGCTCGCTGATGTAGGCCGTATCGGCATCCGCTGCAAGCATTTTGCCAACCCAGGTAGTGCCGCTGCGATGCGCGCCGGTGACGAGGATGGGGGAAAGTTGGGGTTCATTTGACATAGGCTTTATAGACACATGATACATCAGAATCAGGGTGCGATTGCAATGATGGAGTTCAAACCATAAAATTGCGCGGCACAACGATTTACCCAAAAAGACCTGTTCTCCTTATATTCGACCACGCCATTCATCGAATCAAGTTGCACAACAACTAGGTCTGTAGCGCCATGGTCAACTGCCAAACGGATCTGCGCATCACGAATATCCCAACTTTCGGCATTGGCCCGAAATATTGGAACATCAAATTTATAAATATTGAAGGCAGTCCGCAAAGGATAAACAATCGCAATAACTGTAAACAAAATCAAAACTACCCATTGTCCTATTAATCGATTGTACTTGAATTGGATATCTTTTAATAAAACCCCAAACAAAGCGCCTTCCATCATAAATGCCACAATCATGATCGTCCGGGCAAGAAAACGCATTCGTTCAACAGGATAATTCTGTCCATAAACACTCGGTGCAAAGCCAGCGGCGATCAACAACCATATAAGCACAGGGACGGTAACAATCCCAATCAAAATGATATACACATCATTCCTTGACAACGGAGATGGCTCAATCTGTTTATATAACCAAATCAGCATGAGAGGCATGATTACAGAAAGAGCCATCGGCAGTGGAATGGTTTTCAGGGAATCGACGAAAAACAGATAACTATAGATGAAAGATTTGCTGAATATGACTACAAGATTCAAATCCCGCGCCTGTGCAATTTTTGCACCCGCCGGGGAGAGGATCATGACCATCAGTCCCAGTAGCACGCCCATGAATATCGAGGCAAGTAAAGCGAGTTGTCTTTGTTTAACCGGAGGCTTTCCGCACAGCCAAATCGCAATCATGAGCAAGGTTAGGGTTGTAATCATCGTTGTAGCTGGGGGCTCAGAAAAACCTGCAACAATAAAAGCTGTAAAAAAGGAAATCAAATAAACCAATGTGGAAGGCGGGCTGGTCCATAGGCGCCTTAACTGCCTAACAACAAAAGCAAACAGGAAAGAACCAAACACAAGCGGCGCAAAATGAGTCATCATAGACGACCGCCAGAATACTGATTGAAAAAGATTAGGGGCTTGTAGAAGCGAAAAAAAGCCAATGGTCACGCCTAAAAAAAGATCAAGGGGCAGAAACCAGTCTATCCTCAAGTATCTTCGAAGCTCATGGATGCACCAAGTTAAGCCACTGGCCCACAACAAAACCATGGAAACGATCGTGATCTGCATGTTGTGGTGACCGAGCTTTTCACTAACACCTACAAAAAGAAGATTTGAGTAACGATTGGAAGCTCTAAAGGCACCGGCTGAGTAACGATCGAAAACGGCTTTAATCGGGGATGATCCATTTACACTCGCCGCCTCACAATAATCATCCGCTAAATAACGGGAAAATAAACCCAGATAAGCATACATGCTGATTGCGGCAAGCATTGCAACGAGGCATATTACCAAAACATAACGAAAAGCTTTTTTTTCAAAAACCATTAGACCTCTTATAAAAGGCAGGATAAGTTGGATTTAAGATTTTAGATAATAAAGGTTTTGGAATTTTATTACTTGATAACCTGCTTATCGAGGCTGGCACACTCACTACCTGAACACCTAGCCAATTCATGCAACCATTCTGATAGCTGGGACAATAAAGCAGCATCAGTTTGTGATGCCACATTTTCCATCTCATACGGATCAGTCTTCAAATTATATAATTCCACAAAACCGTCCGAATATTCCACATACAAATAATCCGAGGTTCTCAAACCCAAATAACCTGACTTGGAAACCGGCTCGCCAACACTTTCTTCATCCTTTGGATTGTACCCATAAAACTCAAGCAAATAAGCAGAACGCCATTCACTCAGCGCTGGTCTAGCGCCCTTGAACAAACTCACCATAGATCTACCATCTACATAATCAGGCGGGACAACTCCAGCCAGTTCAGCCATGGTTGGAGCAAAATCTACATTACCAGTGATATACCCATCCAACACACCAGATTTGATTCCCGGTCCGCGGATGATGAAGGGTACATGGATGTCTTCTTCATAAGGTAGTCCCTTACCAGCGGGAAGACGATGCTGACCTATATGATAGCCATTATCTGAGGTAAAGATGATGTAGGTATTATCCAATTCACCTGTTTGGCGCAACACATCAATCAGATGCGCCAGCGCTTCATCCACTGCCTGCATGGCTTGCACACGGAGGCGATACTCCAGATCCAACTTGGCGATCTCATCGGCATTCAATAAAGGATCGCTGTTCATACCCGCCGGTTTATCGGAGACATCCGCCTCGTTGAAAGAAGCGGTCCGCGGTGCCTGCAAACCCGGAAATAAATCCGCATGTCGCTGAGCAGGTTTCACCGGTACATGCGGCGCATACGTTGAGAAATAGATAAAGAACGGCACATTAGTCTGGCTAGCACGCTGGATAAAATCGCCTGCCTTGCGTGCCAACACATCGGTCATAAATTGCGATTCACCCTGACCATTCTCGGCATAGTCCACCTGTTTACCATTCTCATTCAATGTGTAGCGATACCCCGCAAATGGACTGCCCTTCGCCGCGCTATACCATTCATTCCACCCCACCGGCACATACGTCCGATCCTCCGGGAACGGATACCCATTGAGGTACTTACCCAGCAATACAGTGCGATACCCCGCCGCCTGAAGCCAGGTTGCCACAGTCGATGATTCATGCTTTAAATAATAAAACTCTTCAAACCCGCCAGAAGGCTGGTCATTACGATACACATGATGATTATGAGTATACTGACCACGTAAAAACGTTGTGCGCGCAGGACAGCATAATGGCTGAGAAATGAAAAAATCGTTCACTGTCAGCCCCTGCGCTACCATCAATTCCTGCAAGTGCGGCATATATTGGAGCGTACCCAGCTCCAAATCCAGGTCATCCGTAAGAATAAAAACAATATTCGGGCGGTTTGCCTTTTGAAGCACCTGCACATCTGCCTGAGGCGTGATCGTTAGAAATACACGCGGTGTACGGGTTGCAGCGGGCGCTGAACTCACCGGCAGGCAGCCCGTCAACAACACAATCAACAAGATCAATGCAAGAACTCGTTTCACAACTCACCATCTTTCAAACGCTTCGCTCGGAAGCGCAAATACAACCTGCGCAGTTCGCGCAACCCCAACACCTGCAACACCGCTGAAATCAAAATATTCAGCCGCGCTAAAGCTGTAGGCGGATGAATGAACAAAGCGCGCATCCATGCTGCCAAAGCAACTGCGGGCTTTCCTCCATCGAGCAGGTAACGCGCATCCACCCGAAATGCGGATGCGCGCGCGCGTCTTTCTACGCCTGAAACTGCTTCAGCCAACCCAGCCTGACTCTTTGCCCAAGCCAAAATACGGAAAGCTTCCTGACCGAACTCTGCGGCTTTAGCACGGTTCTTCGCCTCGGCATGATACCGCGCCGCAGACCAAGTTTGCGGTATATGCAAAATTTTCCCTTGCTGGGCAATCCGGATCCATAAGTGATGGTCGAGCAGAAAGTGGAAAGTAGTATCAAGTCCGCCTGTTTGTTCAAGCACTTCACGCCGAAAGAACACACTAGGCTGACCAATGATCTGAAAACACAACAGATCCTGCAAGGATAATTGTTTATATGTCAGTATGTTAATTGTCCGCCCATGCTCATCGACTGCCAACATATCTCCGTAAATCATGACAGTATCCGGGTTATCTTCAAACACTTTGGCAACTGTTGAAAGCGTACCTGGCAAATAGTAATCATCTGAATTCAACCAGGCGAGGATCTCACCTTTGGCGCGAGCGAGTCCCTTGTTGATGGCTTCACCCTGCCCTGAATCTTTTTCACTAACCCACCAATCGATTAAACGACTCTGGAGTCCGGAAACTCGTGTACCCGACAGGGTATGTTTCCGGTTATCGGACAGCAAGCTGTCCAACTCCAGAGTTTTTGACTCCAGAGAATACTTCTTGATAATCTCAACTGAATCATCCGTAGAAGCACCGTCCACAACCAGATACTCAATGTGCGGATAATCCTGCTCCAGCACGGATCGAATCGTTTGCTCGATGTACTTCGCCTGATTGTAGGACGGAGTCATGATCGAGATGAGAGGCTGTTTGGGTAAAGGAGTCAGGTTCAAGGTAGGGAATGAAGCGCTAGAATAGTGAGTTGTAATCCACTTTGGGGAAGATGGTCAATTTACCGCCGATGGTCGCGTCCACCACTTCACGTCCGGCTTTACGATAAGCTTCGCGTGCAAAGGTGTATCCGATCTCGGAAGTATCCAAATCGGGCAATTGCCATTTGATGCCTTTGCCAAAATAACGCGGGTCAAAATGATTGGGGTCATCGCCCTCTGAGACAACGGTCTTGTTCGCATCCCCTTTGGATGTGAAGTTATGATCCACGCCGATCATAATTGCTTTCTCAATGCCCATATGATACGCAAGCTGTAACGCCATGTTGGTGACGGTTGCACCCTCCCACACGCGTCCGCGCACATCTTGAGTAAAGCGAGGTCCAGTGTAGGTGGTATAAACGAAAGTTGGTAGTTGGGGCGTTGGCAATTGAGATGAGAAATGCCGGTGCGAACGCCAGGCAATGAATTTGGGAAGTGTGAGCGTGTTGATATCATTTACAAATTGCTCAACCACCAGATCATTTGTAATACAAAGATATGTAGCGCTAAACCCCAATTCAGGGAAAGCAAGATAAAAACGATTCATGCAAAAGGTGATCTCGTTACGCAGTTTACTGAGATCGGTCTGCTTCAAACTGGGACCATTCCCCATAATGAAAGCACGTTTGCCTTTGTGAATATCTTTCAACGCTTTAAGTCGCTTGATACTCTCTCGCCGCCACGGATGTAGATAGGCATCGGGCAGTTCAGGGATACGCCGTATCGCATCGTACGAGTCACGAGTGAATGCCCAAAGTGGTTGATGGATGATTTGTTTGAGAGTTTGTTTCATAATTATCAAGGAAAGAGGAAAGAAGAAAGACAACTTTCATCTTTCCTTCAAAATCATTCCGTGCTTAACCTTGCAGTGGCACCGCCATCCACCACCAATGCCTGCCCCGTCATAAAGGACGACTGCTCATTATCTGCCAGGAAATAAATCGCGTGCGCGATCTCTGCGGGTGTGCCAACCTTGCCACTGACAGTCTTGCGTGCCAGATTATCGAGTCGTTCCTGCATATCGCCTTGTCCAACATGCCCACGACCAAGCCCCGCGCGTAGCATGGGCGTATCCACCGCGCCGGGGAGAATGGCATTGACGCGAATATTATCGGGCGCGAACTCAATTGCCATTGCGCGCGTGAGAGCCAGTAACCCGCCTTTCGATGCGGCATAGGCTGCAATATTCGTAGAGGTCTGAATCGCATGTACAGAAGACACATTCACCACTGCCCCCGCGCCCGCAGCTTTCATAAGTGGATGTGCCAACTTCATAAATAAAAACGCCGAACGTAAATTGGACGCCATCACCGCGTCCCATTCTTCAACCGTCGTCTCCACCAGCGGTTTGGCAACTTGCACCGCCGCATTGTTGACCAATACATCCAACGTAGGCTGAAAATCTTTTGCCTGTTGAAATATTCCTTCCGCAGAATCCGCGTGAGAAATATCGGCTTTGATGAAACGCCCATCCTTTGGAAAATCATCACCAAAGTCAGCACGATCCACGCCGATCACGCGCCAGCCTTTTTCAGCAAAGTGGCGCACACAGGCGCGCCCAATTCCTCCGCCTGCGCCGGTAATCAAAACAGTTTTATTTGTCATTTTTCAATCCACTCGAATCGATCCCTAATCCATCCAATAGATTTTTGATCGTGTTCCAATGGACTCGTTCCCACGCGGCTGGACTGGAATTGGAATTATGCGGGGCAAGCATGACATTGTCCATCTTCATAAGCGGACTTTCCAACGGCAGCGGCTCATGCTCGAAGACGTCCAACGCGGCTCCGGCTAGACGGGTTGCCTGCAACGCTGCGATCAAACTTTTCTCATCGACAATGGGTCCGCGGGCGGTGTTGATGAGCACGGCATTGGGTTTCATCAATGCGAAAGTATCTGAATTCATCAAGTGGTGCGATGTTGGGTTGAGATCGCAGTTGATAGAGATAAAATCACTATTCGATAATAGATATTCGAGATTCGTCATCTCTATACCGGTTTCGTTAACAAAGACATGATCAATCTCGATAATATCATTGCCGTAGATTTCCATCCCAAAGGCTTTGGCACGGCGGGTAATGGCTTTGCCAATATTCCCTATACCGATAATTCCGAGCGTGCATTCACTCAAACTCTTGCCCGGAATTTTTTCCCATTCACCGGATTTCATGGCTTTATCCATCCACGGTTGGCGGCGGGTAAAGGCAAGCATGTAGCCCAGAACAGTATCGGCGACCGGTGTAGTGAAAGCGTTCAGGGTGCGTCCAATTTTGATCGAATAGCGGGAGCAGGCTTCAGTGTCGATAGAGTCGATCCCGGTCCCCCACTTGGAGATCACCTTGAGACGCGGCGCACAGGCTTCGATCACACGCAACGTGTAACGGTCATCGCCACAGATCGCGCCGTCGAATTGACCGGCATGCTTCAACAAGTCAGCTTCTTCCATGCGTTCATGAACATCCGGGACGATCAATTCGAGGCCGTATTTATCAAAGACTAGTTTGAAGCGATCTACGAAGGGAATCATGTAAGGGGCAGTGAAGAGGATTCTATATTTCATTTAGAAACTTGTTTGACCTTTGTGAATTTAGAGTGGGCGAATTCATGACGGTTGGGAGCATATCATAGTTCCCGCCCAAAGTGCTAATCCTTCTTCAATCGTCGCTGTAGAAGAAAATCAGTGATCGCAAAATCTAGTTCTTCGTCAATATCCCAGGCTTCGTCAGCAGCGATCTCGAACAGCATGGGATGGTCGCTGATGCGGTGTTGTTTCGTGATCAGGTTTTCACGAGTAAATATATACATACAGGAATTTTCTTCGTAGACAGGCGGCAGGTCCTGTGTTTGGATCAGTTCTCTGGGATTATGGTTGATAGCGTTTCCGTCTTTATCATATAGACGGGTTTGAAGGCGAGTCACTGAGAAAAGCGAGTCGCGGTTGGGATAATCAGCGAGGAAAAGGTTGATCGCGCGCGAAACAGTTTCCGGCTTGAGCAAGGGATTCGTGCTGTGTGTCTGCAAATAGAAATCAGCGGAAAACAATCCCGTATCGTGGATCAGGATGTGGTTCATCGGCACATCATCGGCACGCAAATGTTCTGGGCGGTTGATGATCTGCACCTGCGGAAAATGCTCGCGCAAGCCATCCATAACGGGTTCGGAGTCTGTATCCACCACGATCTCCGAAATCTCTGGTACGGCCAGTAGAGTCGTAACGATGTGATGAAAAAGCGGCTTGCCCGCCAAAAGACGATAATTTTTACCAGGCACACGCTGGCTGTGGTGACGCATGGGAACAAGGGCAACGATTTTGGTCATAGACTGTTGATTATACCGAAACGACCGCTAAAAATCCCCGTGCAGTTTAGAAGGTCTTAAGGCAATACGACATCGAACCTGATGCCATAATAATCCATGGCGCATTGGGTGATCCAGTAGCCTTTTTTTTCTTTGGGGTCAAAGTCACGGATGCCGCCCACGGGCAAGCCGTCAATGGCTTCGACAGTGACTCGTTCTGAGCTGTCATCCAAGCCTTTTTGGATGAGCGCTTCGCGGACATCCCAGGCTTGTGTGCGTTGCGAATAAACTGGAACCAGGCTGGAAATTTTTATGACAGTAAAGATCGGGAAAGCAAATGAAATTAGTAAAAGGATCGCTGCACCAACTTGTGACCATTGCGCTTTATAGATTTCATGGAAAGCAGAACCTGCCACCCACCCGCCGATTGCAAAACCAGAGACTGCGATGAAGTCTGGAATAATGATGGTCCTCGCTGCGGGAAGCCCGCGTTCGATGTAGATACTCGGCGTCAATGAAGCGGCGACCAGAAGAGTTGTCGCTAGAACGACCATCACATCCAATAAAATATATCTACTGAACTTATAAGACTGACCACTTGTGATCGGATAAACGAATCCAACCAGTGCTGAGAGAAGAGCGATCAAAATATGATAGCCATCCTTAACCGCTAAGACAAAGAAAGCATATGTATAATTGAATACTAATTTGGGAAGCTCAAAAAGCGAGGTGGGAGTGCCGTAGCGCGCCTTGCGGATCAGTGTGCTGGGAGAGAAGATCAACAAACCCAGTGCCACAATGGCAAAGACCAGCGACACTAACGCGATCGGCAAGGTCTTGCGCGCCCAAGCTTGTTTGCGATACACCCCGACTCCGGCAAACAGAACATACATCCCCAGCGCTGAGATCAGAACCGTCGTGCCAGCTTCGGAACATCCGCCTGTCAGCAGAGCCAACATCCCGGCAGAGACAGTTCCCCAATTGGAGGGCTTCTCTACCAACCCCTGCCGTGTGATCAGCACGAACAACCAGGTGGTTAAGACCAACGGCGTGGTATAGGTCAACAGCCCGGTGCGCCAGTATAAGGATTGATATAAATGCGGGGTGAGATAAATAGAAAAGTAAACGATCAGAGCTGAGATAAAAGCGATTAAGGCTGAATCAATTTGAAGCCCGGTAAGACGCGCAGTATTCCGAAAAAGAAAAATGAGTCCCACCACCCAAAACAGGATCGTGAGCGGCGTCATCCACTGCACGCCCAAAACTCCAAAGATTTGCAACAACCCGGCAAAGATCGTCACTGAATAACGGCTGGGAGTGTAGGTTGTGTCGTAAAAATAACCACCGAGCGTTTGGATAAAGCCCTTGTTACGGAGGTCCGCGTTGTAGCACCAATCGTCTGCCCAGTAGCGGTTGTAATAACTTAGGAACGTGAAGAGCCCCAAGCCGCCCACAAGGACAGCCAGCCCGATGAACAAAATTATCCGTTTGAATTTCGGGGATGAAAGATTTTCGATAAGCATTATGCAGCGATTATACCGAATTGAACCAAACAAAAAGGTGACAGTCGCTTTTATGGCGACTATCACCTGAATAGAATACAGTGACGCCTCACTCCACTTTTTTATTCAACCAATCCAGGGCGTAATCTGCGATCTCTTCCCAGCCGCGTGATCTGATCAGGAAATGGTCGCGACCCGCGAACTCTTTGAAATCGGTCACATACGTCCCTTTATATTTTTGGTAATTGGTTTTATTCAGCGAAGACGGGATAATATGATCCTGCTCCCCAGCCGTGATCAATAACGGACGGCGCGGACGCTGAAAGTCCACTTTGCCTGCCGCGCCCAACGATGAAGTTGGCACGCCGCGCGATTCAGGGACAACATAACGGTCATAGGCGGCACGTTGTTCATCCATGGGGAGCGTGTTGACAAACGCATATTGGAAATGTTCAAACGACATTTGCACCGGTTGACTCAGCAGAAATGGATTGATTGCCGGAAAATTCGCCTTCAAGAACGAAAACTCGGTGGTGAATACACCCGCAGGCGGTGCCGGGTCAATCGCCACCCCAGCAACAACAATATCGCGTTGCAGCAATAACTGCACCACCAATCCGCCCATAGAGTGACCGATGATGGCGGGCTTTTCATCCAGACTCTTGATGAAGGTCTCCATATGATCAACGATATGGTTCAACTTCAATTTTGCCAATTCGGAATCAGGATGCGCCTTGCGAAGTTCTTCCACAGTCTTATCGCGTCCGGGCCAGGCTGGAGCAAGTGCTTTATAGCCTTTGGCTTCGTAATAGGGAATCCAGTTTTCCCAACAGAGGGGAGTCATGAACATGCCGTGGATGAGGACGATGGTTTTGGTTTTCATACATATCTCCTAACAATAAACATTTAGACTGTTTGCACTAATTTTTCACTTTACCAAGAAAGGTACCTGTCACTTACAACTGCTTTATCATATTGAAACTTGAGACTTCATAGCCAACGCTTTCGTACAAATTCTTCGCCACCGTATTGTAGCCAAAGACATGCAAGCCAATGGACTTCAATCCCAGTTCACGCGCCTTTTCTTCGATCAAAAGCATCAGTTGTTTACCATAGCCTTTGCCGCGAAATTTTTCATCAACCAGCACATCGAAGATAAAGCCGTTTTTTACAGCACGGCTTAATTCGGCTTTCAGCCAGATCATCCCAACAGTTTGGTCACCATCAACCAGGGTGAAGAAATAATGATCTTTGGTCTGCAAGCCCTGCGGCAACAACGTCTCAGTCTGTTTCCGTGATTTTTCCAAAGCTTCCGATTCATCCCAATAGCCTGCGCGGACATTATCCGCAGCATAATCGGGGATGAGGCGTGTAAGATACGCATCAAATTCGGGCTGGGTCATGGGGACTAATTTGCTCATATAGCGATTGTACCTTTCTTCTTTTTAGTTATATCGAATCGGCTCAACATCCCGCTGCGTCCCAGCTTGCGGCTTTCGTTCGCGCGCATAATAAAACGTCTCGCGCAATTGCGGGGTAATGAGACTGGTCTCGCGATGTCCCAGACGAGTGCCGTGAAACTGCATATAGCGAAACCAGAAGATCGAAGAAAGATTCTTCCAAAGTACGCGGTCACGCGCTGCGTGCCAAAGGTCGCTGAAAATATTAGTTATCGTCAAACGCAGAAAATCATAAAAATTGAAATGGGCTTCAGGATAAATGCGTCTCAACGCCATCGCTTCACGCCGATAGCGATTGAACACACCCAGCGGCGTCTCATTATGTACATGGATGATCTCCGCTTCGGCAACATAGGCAATGGCATAGTCTTTATCTTTCGCCCATTTTGCCCACGCCAGATCTTCAAGCCCGGTCAACGTTTCATCGTAGGGATTTTGCTCCCATAAACTGCGCCTGATCGCGGCGTTGGCATTGTTGCAAAATGTTGTTGCCTGTTTGGGCTGGCTTGCATCAGGGTACCACTGTTGAAAGATCTGTTGCTCCGAAAAATTCGCAGAGTCGGGTCCACGTTGTTTGCCATAGGTCAATGCTACTTTTTCATTTTCAAACGGACGCAGCAAACTCTCCAACCAATCGGGATAAACAGGATACACATGCGCGCTGGCAATGACGACAAACTCACGCGTCGCTGCTCTTACCCCGAAGTTGAGCGACCGCCCAAACGTAAACTCCGCTGACGGGATTCGCACGATCCGCACGCCAAAGGCTTCAGCAGCCGAAACAGTTCCATCGGTCGAACCTGAATCGACGAGGATGATCTCCACATCCTTGAGCGTTTGCTGTCGAAGTCCCTCAAACAAACGTCCGATATACTTCTCTTCGTTATAAGCGCGGATGACGATGGAGCAGTTCATGGCTATTTACAGAACAACTCGTCTACGCTGCTTTGCATTTCAGGCGAAAGCGGACTGCCAGCCTGCGCAAGAGCGCCGAAGTTTTCACAAGCCTGAACCTGATAATATGGTTCAGTGTTGATGCGGGTGGAAATGCCTTTCACCTGTTTCTGATCACCAAGGATGGCGTAAGCTTGCAAGAAAGGCATCCATTCGAGCTGGTCATTCGGATGCAGACCCAACTTCTGGGCTTCATTGCCGAGTTGCGCCACTTTTTGCCAATCTCCTTGCTGACGGGCAAGGGAGGCTTTTTGATAATAAAAACACCAATTGTGCGGCGGCTCATCTCCAAAGATCAAAGCAGACGGTTGAGGGGCAGAACCTTGAACTATTACATCGTCTATTTTTGAATTTGGCGAGATCAATTTGATCCGATCTTCATCAGATATGGAAAGTTCATTCATGCCCTCACCCAGAATACGGACACAAGTATTTTCACCAGCTTGAGAAATAACAAGAATATTACCAAAATCGCGCGTTAAATAATTTCCGCGGCGCAAAGGTGACTCTTTACCCTTACCCATAACGATCTGGTTCACCGTATCACTGGTCAGCACTGCCGCCGGCAACTTAATATCGATCGGAATCTTATGTTGGTTCTCAGGGTAATAGATCAGATTGGCCGGTCCCCAGATAAAGTAATCTTCTTGGATTCCAATAGCAGTGGGATATGAAGCGACCAGGGTCGTGCCCGGTTTGAAACCGGGCGCGCGCCAAGCCACCTGCCACCAAAATTTCTGAATGGTCTCTGTCTCCTGCACAGCTTGCACAGCATTGGCATAATGCACGAAGCCAGCCATAAAAACAAGCAGTGCCACAAGTGTCAGGCGCAAGCGTGGAGAATTAATGGTCGCGAGAAAGGCAGTCAAGAACAACGCAGCACCCGCAGCACTTGCCAGGGTATAACGCGAATATTCGCCAAAGTCTGCATGACGATTGGCAACGATCACGGGTAATAAGGCAAAAATCGCGGTGACGCTCCCGGTGATAAGCGTTTGTCTGCGCCAATCCAGATCAAATGGCTGGGCTGTCTCTTTGATCGCTGCCAAACGAAACCCGTAGTAACCAGCCACAGCTAGTACACTGACTAAAGCACAGATCACAACCCCTACTAAGAGATCTCCAAGACGCAAGTTGAGAACCAAATTATTCAACGGTACAGACCAAGCCAGAAACAATACTTTGACGGCATCCTGAGACCAAGTCACCAGCCACCGCAGACCAGTCATGGGGGATGTGAACAATTGTCCAACCTGAACACTAGCATCGGTGGCGCGCCGTTCGGTAGTAAAAAAGAAAAAACGCCAGATGATAAATATCAAAGGTGCGATCAGGAAAGGGGTCCACCGATACATAACTTTGGCAATGAATTCTCTGGGTCGCACAGATCTATTTTGCAAAGTCAGATTAACGATCAAACCCAGGCGCAGAACTTCCAAACCCAGAAAATAGTCCACCAAAGCCGGGTAGATAAGACTCGAAACTATGGACAATCCAAACCATAACAGCTTTTTATATAAGCCTTCTGACTTGAGCGCTTTAAGCGTGAAAGCAATGGAAGCCATGGCAAGACACAAGCTGAGAATTTGCGCTTGATAATCAAACGAGTTGACTTGAGATAGAAAACCTGGATAGATCAAAAATAACAGGGCGGTCAAGAAGCTTGACTTTTTTTCCTGAGCCCAAACCATATCCAACGCCCAAAACAATGACCAAGCGGAAAGAACCCGAAACAAATAGGCGCTGAGATGATAATAAAAGATATGATCGCCAAACACACCATAGATGGCTTGCATCAGGTAAGCACGAGCGGGGCGGTCAGATGCATATATTTCATGGAAGAATTGCGAACCCTGGGTGTGGGCATCGAAGACCAAGAACCAATCGTCTTTATACAACCCCAACTTGTTCGCAAGGGGCAGATATATCAAAGCGCCAACAAGCGCAAGGATCCCCAACCACAGCCAATTGTTTCGATCAGAACTCATCGGTATTCATCCTCATTACCAATCATTATCTTTTTCATAGACCAACTTTACCAGTAAATCACCCGCTACGTCCTTGAATATCTTTTTATGTTCTTCTTTGAAGTACTTTTTCCATTCGCCGGTCTTGCCCGAACGGAAGGTGGGAGACTTGGTCGGGTTGATGGACGATTCCAGGGAATCAAGAATCAGTTGTCGGGTGGTGAGAAGCGGGGCGCGGACGAGGAGGTGGTCCATGATGCGGGTCAGAGTCGCGGCGCGGGCGTGGATCAAGTCTTCGAAGTGGATCGTCAAAACTTCGGGATGATTCAGCCAATCCAAATAAGGAGCGAAGCGGTCAGCGATGTTCGGGAATTCGATATCCGTATCAGGTCTTCCCAAAATACTGACTTTGAGCCGCGCGTCAAAATCGGGCAGAGATTGGTAGTACGCGTGATGGACGTGGCGCGACTCCATCTCGGTGACGTAGAAGACATGCGAAACCACCACATCACGCGGGTCGCGGAAGATAAAGTAGGGAGCAAATCTGGGTGAACACACGCGGGCGACGGCTTCGGGTCGGGCAAAGAGATGTGCGGACGCTACATCGCACGGGCGCAGCGCATCGAGCCAGGCAAGGGCTTGTTTGGGTGCGCGCTTGACCCCGCTTTCGCCTTCGTATTCGGCATAAAAGGAATGCAGGCGTTTGGTATATGGTGCGACCTTGGAGAAACCAAGCAGGATTTGGTCGAGCAGATGCGTGCCGCTTTTGGGAAAGGAGATGCCGAGCAGAACCGGCAGGTCGGCAGGCCGAGAACCGAAGCGCAGACGTTGGGCGGTCTTTTCAGTTTGATATAGAATGGAACGGAGCGACGACTTCAATGACATACAGGTATTTAACCACAAATTTGCCTGCGAGACCGAAATCATATTTCGGGGTTATAACTGACACACGATGAAAACAACTATTTTCAACACCCCCGTTCTCAGTACTCTATTCCACGTTCTGACAAAAATCATTATGCGCCTGTTGGGCTGGCGCGTCGAGGGGACGCTCCCCGACCTGCCGAAGTATGTTTTGATCGGCGCGCCGCATACCTCCAATTGGGATTTTGTCCTATTCCTTGGAATTATCTTCACGCTGAGAGCCAACGTCAAGTTTATGGGCAAGGCGGAGTTGTTCCGCAACCCGGTTGGCTGGTTTTTCTATTACTGCGGCGGTGTGCCGGTGGACCGAAAAAAATCCACAGGGCTGGTGGAGCAAATGGTGGATGCCTGCAACAAGGCGGATAGGTTCATTCTGACCATCGCCCCCGAAGGGACACGTCACCAAGTCAGCGATTGGAAGCGCGGTTTTTATCACATCGCCAGGAATGCAGGGATTCCCATCGTGATGGCGGTTGTGGATGGCAAAAAGAAAACGGTCCGCGTGGGACAGGTGTTTCAGCCCACCGAGGATATGGAAGCAGACATGAAAGCGATCAAGGGTTATTTTGAGGGAGCGGTGGGCATCAATCCGCGGCGGAAGTATATAACGCTGGAGAAGTGATATAGATTTCCAAAGGAAAACATAAAATGATCATAGACCGAATTGTGAACGCCCAGCTATACTACACAGTCCATGCGAGATTTAAACAGGCGTTTGATTACATCGATCAAATGGACGTGAACGCGATCCCTGTTGGCAGATACGAAATTGACGGGGACAAGCTGTTCGCTTTGGTTCAGGAATACAACACAAAATTAAAAGAACAGGGATTTTGGGAAGCGCATCGCCGTTACATCGATCTGCAATACATTGTCCAGGGCGTTGAGAGGTTGGGACACGCCAACTTGAGTCGCTTACAACAGGGCGAGTATGACACAACCAAGGATTTTCTGCCGCTCTTCGGAGATGGAGATTCTGTAACCCTGCACAGCGGCAGTTTCGTTCTACTCATGCCTGAGGATGCCCACATGCCTGGGATGGCAATTGGCTCGCCTGCACCGGTTAGGAAGATCGTTGTCAAAATAGCTGTCGGTTAATTATAAAAGCAGATATGAAATCCATTCAAAAGTTTTTGCGGGTGTAATGGGAATCAAGCCAAGGCGGAAATATATAACGCTAAAAAACTGATTAGCTCTGCCTATGCCAGCAACCCTCAATTAGGTATTAGACTTTATCCGAAATAATAATTGGTCATAGTTTCAGAGGCTTCTTGCGAT
>JBDTWO010000032.1:0-33159 GCA_040006635.1 Chloroflexota bacterium | reverse complement strand
CCGTATCTTGAGGGCATTCCCCTTTTTCGTCAACTCTATTTCACATCAGACGTTAATTACAATCTACATCTTCTCCAACAACCCAATCGCCTTTTGCACGCGCTCCAGGCACTTCGCCTTGCCGATGATCTCCATGCTCTCGAACAACGGCGGGCTGACTTTTTGTCCCGTCACTGCCACACGAAGAAGACCAAATACCTGATTGATGTTCAAACCCGAAGACTCCACATAGGCCCGCATGGGTGGCTCAGCAGTTTGGTGTGAAAGATCGGGCAGGGATGCAAGAATCTCATACGTCTTGCGCGCGATCTCGGCGGATTGCTGCGCATCGAGTCCCTTGGCAATCAATTCTTCGGGATTCGGTTCCACGTTTTCCTTGAAGAAGAAACTGGCAAACGCGAGGCAATCATCCAATGTGACGAGACGCTCGCGGATGAGCGGCGTGATCTTGAGCAACGCCTCATTCTGCACCTCCAAGCCTGCTCCAGTGAAATAAGGCTTGATCCTGGCTGACAGGTCCTCGTTCGTCATGAGGCGGATGTGGGTGGCATTGAAATGATCCAATTTCTGGAAGTTGATCGCGGCGGGCGAAGCGGTCAGATGGTCAATGCTGAAGCGTTGAACCATCTGCTCTAAAGACATGACGTCATCCTCAGCCACGCCCCAACCCATCAAGGCGATCCAATTCAATACACCTTCAGGGGTATAACCCAGATCCTTCATGTCAGTGACAAAAATAGAGTAACCATCCTTCATCATCTCTGCTTTATCACGCTTACTCATCTTTCCTTTACCACTTGGTTTAAGGAAGACAGAGAGATGAACAAAGACTGGCTCATCCCAACCGGAGGCACGGATGATATGAGTATGCAACGGCAGAGAAGGCAACCACTCAGAGCCACGAATAACGTGGGTAATTTCCATCAAGTGATCATCAAGCATTGCCGCAAGGTGATAGGTGGGCAATCCATCTGACTTAAGAATTACGGAATCATCAAGGGCAGAATTCTCGGTGGTAATATTGCCGCGCAAAAGATCGATAGCCGTAATGGAGCCTTCCTTGGGCATTTTGAAGCGAATCACATATTTCTCACCAGCATCTACTCGTTGACGTGCCTCTTCATGAGTGAGATTACGACATAAGCCATCGTAGCGTGGGTTTTGCTTGTTCTTCATCTGTTCCTGACGAACTTTTTCCAATCTTTCGGAGGTGCAGAAGCACGGGAAGGCATGATCAGATTCAACCAGTTTCCAAGCGTGTTCAAAATATAATTTTCGGCGTTCGGTCTGGCGATAAGGAGCGTAGGGACCGCCAATATCAGGACCTTCATCATATTGAATGCCAAGCCAGTGCAATCCGTCAATCAAGCCTTGTTCCGCATTCGGATCATAGCGTTTCTGATCTGTATCCTCAATACGAAGAATAAAAGTCCCTCCTATACGGCGTGCTAGAAGGAACGGAAAGAGCGCAGAACGCGCGTTGCCAATATGCATCCGTCCGGTGGGTGAAGGCGCAAAGCGTGTACGTACAGGTTTCAAGGTCAAGTGATTTTCTCCCAAATAGTTTACAACCATCAGCAAGCTGATGGAATCCAGAGTTAGAGCTAGAATTCTAATTGCTTGTAGCGCATGGCAACGCTTTCCACCAGTCCGATACCAAGCATCAAGGCAGTGAGACCGCTGCCGCCATAGCTGATAAAGGGCAAAGGCAGACCTGATACGGGCACGATATTCAAATTCACGCCCACATTGACCATCCCCTGAAAAAAGATCAATGTGGCAACCCCATACGCGATCGACATGCCAGCGACATCCCGGGCTTTTTGCGCAGTCCGCAAACAACGCCAGACTACAAACGCAATCACGATAATTACCAAAATAGCACCAACAAAACCAAATTCTTCGGCTACTGCAGAAAAGATAAAGTCGGTGTGGCGCACTTTGAGAAAGCGCAACTGCGTCTGGGTGCCGTGACCGTAGCCTTTACCGAAAAGTCCGCCCGAGCCGATGGCGATCTTTGCCTGATCGATGTTGTAGGTCTCGCCGAAGGTCTCTTCTTGATTAGGCAGGATAAAGTTTTCGATACGTTTCTGTTGATATTCCTGCAAAAATGGAATGCGGATGCCAAGAAAGGTTAACCCAAAGATCATACCAAGTGCCAGCACCCCGACCCCGGCCGCGGCGACCACATGCTGAATCCGGATCCCGTTATACCAGAGCATGGCAAAAAGGATAACACTCAGCACCACTACATTACTCAGGTTGGGCTGCAACAGAATCATGATGATGATGCCCGAAGCCCAGAATACAGCACCCAACACCCAACGCACATCGCGCGGACGATTAGCTGTGGCGCCAAAATATCGCGCCAGGATCAGGATGGCGGCGATCTTGGCGAACTCCGTTGGCTGTAAGAACAAGACGCCTACTTGAAACCAGCGTTGAGCGCCAAAGGCAGTTTGACCGAAACCGGTCAGGGTGACCAGGAATGCCAGGATAACAATATAGATCGGGCGGTAGAGCGCCATCCAATAACGATAATCAATGGCGGCTACGACGAAGATGAGGATAATCCCCAAAATAGCAAAGTAGATCTGGCGATTGATGAGCGGCAGGAGCTGTTCATTCCCCGCAACAGCAGAACGGATCATGGTGGTGCCAAAGGCAATCGCCACTACGACCGCGCCTAATAATAAAAAATCAAAATAGCGCCATGAGAGGTCACGTAACATAAGAGGTTTTCTTGCAAGTTTGCGCTTCGACTACAGGGATGAAAACCACATCCCCTCCGCTCAGCGCGATGATGTTATTTACTTTATCTTCCGTGTGCGGCGGCGGGCGGCTTTGAGAGGGATATCGGCGATGAGACGTTGGGAACGCCCGTCATGCTCAACGTCAATCTGGACCGCCTGCGCATCGATGGAGACGTGACGGCTGATCGTGGCGATCAGATCATCTCGAAGCGAATCAAGCTCCGCCGGAGTCAGATCCGTGCGGTCATGGATGAGGACGAGTTGCAGGCGCTCCTTGGCGCTATCCGCACTTTTTGTCTTGCCGAAGAGTCGGTCAAAGATGCTCATAGTTACTTCCTCCCCGCCATGCGTTGGATGCGCTCCCATAGACTACCGGTGCTTTCCAGGTCCATGAATGGCACGGTCTCGCCTTTCAAGCGTTTGGCGATATTGCGGAAGGCTTGCCCGGCTTTGCTTTTGGGATCAGCTGCCACAGGCGCGCCGCGATTAGAACCGATGATGACGTTTTCATCCTCGGGCACGATGCCGATCAATTCGACAGCCAGCAGGTCGAGCACATCATCCGCGGAAAGCATGTCGTTCTTTCTCACGAGCACCGGATTCAAACGGTTGATGATCAACGCCCCGGGACCTTTATCTTCAGCTTCGAGAATACCGATGACTCGATCCGCGTCACGCACCGCGCTAACCTCGGGGTTGGTCACCACGATAACACGGTCGGCAGCGGCGATGGCATTTCTGAAGCCGCGTTCGATACCAGCGGGCGAATCGATCAGCACAAAATCAAAATCAGGGCGCAGATCTTTGACCAGACGATTCATATCGCTGGGCGAGACTGCATTCTTATCACGCGTTTGCGCGGCCGGGATCAAATATAAATTCGGCAATTTCTTATCACGGATCATGGCTTGCTTCAAGCGGCAACGCCCTTCGATCACATCCACGATATCGTAGACGATACGGTTTTCCAATCCCAAAATTACATCGAGATTGCGCAGACCGATATCGCCATCGATACAAACGACCTTCGAACCATCGGCTGCAAGCGCAACGGCGAGGTTCGCAGTGGCGGTGGTCTTGCCTACGCCACCTTTTCCTGATGTGATCGTGATAACTTGTGCGGGCATGTATTTATCCTATAATCAGATTAACCGGGCGACCAGAACTCGGCTTGTAATTTTCCGTCTTTATTGATCCGTGCAATTTCAGGTCTGGGATGCTCTTGCGGTTTCAAGATCGCCGAAACCTCTTCAGCAATGCGCAATTGCGTGGGCGAGAGATCAAGGGCACAGATCACAGCCGCCTGATTGCCTTTTGAACCGGCATGGACCATGCCGCGTAAACGTCCCCATACGATGACATTGCCTTCCGCCACGATCTCGGCGCCCGGGTTGACATCGCCCAGAACAACCACGTTTCCTGGAAATTCAATCCGTGTGCCAGAGCGCAGAGTTTTATCTAGAAATAACGCCGCATCTTCGCCCTGCCCCACCGTGGAAAACGAACGTGCATCATCTGGGCGTTGTTTTGAAATCCTGGTTGCGAGCCCCAGCAATTGAGCGGTCTTCTCAGTGGTGGGCGATTCGCTAATGAGCGCCCACAAGAATATGCCGCGTTCTGAAAGCTGGTCACGCAGATCCACCAGGTCATTGACGTGCAGGACCTGGCTTGCCACATCCAACGCCAGACGCGCGCCCTTGAAGAACGCAGGCTGCGAATCGACTTGAGCGAGGAAGATGGTACGTTGCTCTTCCCAAGGCGCATCGTCCAGGGAAACAAGCAAGCCATCACGCAAACCTTTGATCTGGATCGAGGAATTTATCTCAGTCATAAAAAATAGCCAAACGTCCGCAAATTATAGCATGAGTACCCAATGGAACTTAGCCGCCGCCAGTCTGCGCCAGGTCAACGGATTTAAGCTCAAAGTACGCCTGCATCACGCGGGCAACGATCGGCGCAGCAACTACGCCACCCTCACCGCCGTTATACGCAAATGCCAGGATGATGATCTCTGGGTCGTCAAAGGGTGCGTAGGCTAAAGTCCATGCATGTGTGCGCCACAAACCGTAGTCACAACTATTGGCTTTGCGCGCCACATCATCGCAATATTCGGCCGTTCCGGTTTTGCCAGCCACCGCAATGCTAAAGGGGAACTCCTTGGTAAACACGTTATGCAAGGTGCCAAGCGGTTCTTCCACCACAGCCAAACGTGTTCCAGTACGAACAGTTTCGATCGTAGACGGCAAGATCGTTTTGAATTCCCCAGTAGGATCGCAATAACCAACATCACAATTAAATTTTTCGATCTTCGGATCGACTGTCACATCCCATTTCATGTTGGGTGTAAAAGGCGAAATCTGATAACTGCCTTTGGGAGGCGCATCCAACATGACATCGGGCTTGGTCGGTGTTACCCAAACATTTTGCGTACGCCCGTTCTTGCCCACAACCTGTTTCTGTACATAAACGTAAAATTCTTTGGGATCGAACCAGGCCGAGATAACACGCCCTTCGCTGTCCTGCACCTCACGAATCACTGTCGGCTGCATCAGCTTGCCGCGGTTTGCGATCGTAGCCCCCGACATTAATACCTGAAGCGGCGTAGCTGTCACCAATCCCTGGCCGACGCTGGCAATATACGTATCGCCTGTAGACCAGTTCTCACCTTGATTGATACGCTTCCACTGCGGGGTCGGTATCAATCCTTTTTCTTCACCGGGGAGCTCAATACCCGATTTTTCGCCATATCCCAAAGCCCGGGCGTATTGTCCCAAACGGAAAATACCCAAGCCTTCTTCAATTTCACCTTTATACCCGCCGCCCAACTTATAAAAGCATACATTGCTAGAGTAGGCAATGCAATGGAATATATCAAGCGCGCCAAAACCAGCTTCGTTGATCACGCCATTTCGGTCGTAGATCCAATCCACAAAAGGACGCGAGTTTCTGCCTGTGCATTCATCATTGGCTGTAAACTTTAAACACAATACTAATTTGCCTGGTGTTTTAATAATATCGCCAGGCTTGACTACCCCTTCATTAACCGCTCCGGTTGCGGTAGATAACTTAAAAGTTGATCCAGGAGGAAACTGCGCTGAAATTGCATTATTTACCAGGGGGCGCCGCGGATCCTGTTCCAATTGATTATAGTAATAACCGGGAATAAAGCGTGCCATGCGGTTATTCTCAAACGAGGGCCATGAAACCATGGCAAGAATCTCGCCCGTTTTGGGATTCATAGCGATCACTACGCCGCTGGAGATACGAATATAGTTATTGTAGACTCTGTTCCAATAATCCATCTCATCCGTAAGTACAGCCTCAGCCGCCTGTTGCAGGCGAGTATCAATGGTCAGAACAACATTGTTACCGGCTTCGGTTGCAATCGGCGGCTCCAGATTTCGAAGCACCTGGCCTGCCACATCCACCTGCACCACGCGCAAGCCATTCGTACCCAGCAAAATATCGTCCATCGAGGTTTCCACCCCAGCGTAACCGACCTTATCGCGGTTGATCACAAATCTGCGGGATGTATAATCAGCCTCACGCGAAGCCGGGATCGGACCTAAAAATCCGATAATATCTGCAGTCAACGAACCCGTGGGGTAATCACGAATGGGATCGATCTCGACAGCCACGCCGGGCCAATTGATCGCTTTTTCGCGAATCACACGTGCCAGCTCTTCACCAATGTTGCACTTGATACGAACAGGCGTATAAGGCGCCAGCGAATCGCCAAGCGCCACCATATCTGCAATACTCGGACCTTGCACACAAGGCGAAAACAGTTTCGCATTATCAAGCGTTTCCTTTGTGACTGGTCCGCCAGCCGGGACGTCAATCAATTCTGAGAGCGCGCGATAAATATTCTGAATATCCGCGTCATCATCCGGCAAACCCGCTGGTGTGATCACAACATTATAGGAAGCCACATTACGAGCAAGGATATAGCCATTCCGATCATAGATAATGCCGCGTGAGGCGGGGTCAATGATCTTTGAGGTGTAATTACCAATTGCCTGATTTGCCCAGGTTTGACCTTCCAGCACTTGCAGTGAAAACAACCGATAAACAAGACTGACCAATACAACGACAACCAGGGCATACACGATCAATGTGCGCCAGAGCGGCACTGCAATTTTATTTACTGATTGCGAACTCATTCAACCTCCGGAGCAGGATACACCCAGCGAGCCAGATCGCGCATCACTGCAAACACAGGTATTGCAAGCAACATATTTAGCAGAATGCTCGGCAGAGTCAACACGCCCAGCACATCCGCTACTGACAGGGATGTATTTGAAAACTGCAACACCACTAAAGAAAAAAAACTTAACCCAAGCGTACCGAGAAATACAATACTGAACATAGCCAGCAATGGGGCCTGCCAAATTCGGCGTTGTAAAACTTGCGCTAACGCAATCACGAAAAGGTAACTCAACAACGGAACCAGCCATGAAATAGCGGACACAAAACCAACTAAAATACCGGTTGCAATTGCCCAATGCCAGGCAGTTTCCACTTCATCTTGTAATGCCCAGGCAGCCAACATTACCAAAGGGAGATCAGCGAAGCCAGCCAGAAAAGTCATGCGGCTGATAATAGCTGATTGCAGGATAACAGCCAAAATAATTACAGGGACTGCGATTAAGTTGCGCATTGTTTTACGGGGTGGGGACCAACGGCGAAAAATCAACAGGCGCAAAATCAACGATCACAAGCACAATTTGAAGACGGTTGAAGTCCACCACGGGTTGCACAGCCGCTTGCTGGAACAGATCAAAATCCCGGGTACGGACATTAACGACCTGTCCCACGATCAAGTCTGGAGGATATCCGCCACCCAGGCCCGAAGTCAAAACAAGATCGCCGGGTTGCAGGGCAACATCCTGCGGGATCAAATCCAGCGTCACATCGCCAGTCACCGAACCAATCAGCGACGCATCGGCTCCAGCGTTCTGCAGATGAACATTGACATTGGAGGCCGGGTCGGTAATCAACTGGACTCGCGCCGCATCAGCGATAACAGCATCCACGCGACCGACCAACCCTTGGTTTGTCACCACCGGCATGCCGCGTTGGATCCCATCGTTGGAACCGCGGTTAATGATTACATACTGTAAGAATGGACTCGGGTCACGCCCGATCACGGCAGCAGCCTTATATGTGTTTTCAGACCGGGATGTAGCAAAGTCCACCAGCGCGGCGAGGATTTGCGTCTGACCGGTTTGCTGTTGCAACTGGATCACCTGCGACGAAAGCTTCGCGACTTCTGCCTCCAGATCCGCGTTGCGTTGCTGCAGAGCAGCCATATCACGCGGCGCGGTTAAAAAATCCTGCACAGCCACGAAGCGCGACGAAAACCAGGTTTGGATACCAACCAGAGACGCTGTAAATATATTCGAACCACTGCTGAAATAGCCCCCCAACGCAAGTGCCATGATCCCACCCACCACCAAAAAGATGATCGTTGTTTGAAGTGTGCGTGAAAATAAATTTTTCATGTGAGTGTGCGCTTAATTGTTGCCATGGTTCGGCAACACCATGCATCAAACGCTATGGCGCGTACTGCCGCGTTCCAGCCCCACCAGGTACCGACTCAACACATCGAAATTTTCAAAGACCATTCCAGCGCCGCGTGCAACACATGTCAGCGGATCTTCAGCCACCCATACCCGCAAGCGTAGCTCATCTGTCAATCGGTCAGCTAGCCCTTGCAGCAAACCGCCGCCACCCGCCAGACAAATACCAACATCCATAAGATCAGAGACGATCTCCGGCGGCACTTCATCCAATGCATCGCGAATGGTATCCACGATCACCTGCACCGAACCTGACAATGCTTCACGCATTTCAACCGACGAGATCTCGATGCTCTCAGGCAAACCCGTAACCAGATTACGTCCACGTACTTCCATCGTCTTTTCAGGTTGCAGCGGATACGCAGAACCGATCTTCCACTTCACTTGTTCGGCAATTCCTTCGCCCACCAACAAGTTGTACTTGTTACGCAAATATTGAACAACATCCTGATCCATCTCATCGCCCGCAACACGCAAAGAACGGGAAGCCACCACCCCGCTCATGGACATGACCGCAACTTCAGTTGTGCCGCCGCCGATATCCACGACCATACTGCCTTTGATCTCAGCGACGGGTAACCCCGCTCCTAACGCAGCTGCGATCGGCTCCTCGATCAAATAAGCGACGCGTGCCCCTGAAGCCATCACCGCATCATACACCGCGCGCTTTTCAACTTCCGTTACACCGGTGGGAATCCCCACCACCACGCGCGGACGCGGCAACGGTACAACACTTTGTTCATGCACGCGACCAATAAAGTATTCCAACATCACTTGTGTAATATCAAATTCAGCGATCACGCCATCGCGCAGCGGACGGATCACAGCCACGTTACCAGGCGTACGACCAACCATCTCCTTGGCTTCGAGACCAATGGCTAACGGCTGTCGCAATCGCTTATCGATGGTCACCCAGGATGGTTCATTAATAACGATCCCCTTGCCGCGCACATTCACCAGTGTATTCGCGGTCCCCAGGTCAATTGCAATATCTAGCGAAAAAAGGCCCAAAAGCCAATTAATCGGATTAAACGCCAAAGCAGGCTCCTCAATGAGGTCATCATTTAGTGACTAACGTGCCAAGGTATTATACCTAACAATTCGTATCCTCGTGACTTGTAATGGGGTTAAAATCTGCAAAGCACATCACACTATCATCAAATATTAAGGAGAAATCATGTCTAAAGTTGCTCTTGTCACCGACAGTACAGCTTATATTCCCAAAGAATTGCGTGAAAAATGCTCAATTACAGTAGTTCCCCAGGTAGTTATTTGGGAGAACGAAAGCTTCGAAGACGATGTCACCATGACACCCGAACAATTCTATACCCGGCTCAGAACCGCCAAAATCATGCCTTCGACTTCTCAAGCTTCGGTGGTGAATATGCATAAAGCTTTTAGTAGCTTGCTGGATCAGGGGTTTGATGTCTTGGGGATTTTCCTTTCGGCTAAACTATCGGGCACCTTTCAATCCGCCACACTTGGACGTGAAGAACTGACCAGCGGGAAGGACAAAGTGACCATCATCGACTCCGAAACAACCGCCATGGCAATGGGCTTTCAAGTATTGACCGTTGCCCGCGCCGCCCAGGATGGAGCCTCAATCGCCGACTGCAAAGCGTTGGCAGATAAGGCCCGCGCCCATACCGGTGTCTATCTTACAGTGGATACTCTTGAATTCCTACACCGCAGCGGTCGCATCGGCGGTGCCCAACGTTTCCTTGGCACAGCGCTCAATCTCAAGCCAGTCCTTGCAGTTGAAGGCGGACGGGTTGAACCGGTCGAACGCGTTCGAACTCGCAGAAAGGCGCTTGACCGTGTTGTTGAGATCGTAGCCGAGAAATGCGCAGGTAAATCGCCCATCCACATGGCAACCCTGCACGCCGATGCGCTTGATGATGCCAAATATATGCTCGACAAAATCACTCCCTTAGTTAACCCGGTTGAATCTGTTTTTGCTGAATTAAGTCCCGCGGTTGGCGCCAACACCGGTCCTGGCACTGTCGGGCTCGCGTACATGGCTGGGATGTAATCTGCTTTTACTCTAAACACTGCAAACAAAAGGACGCCCCAAAAGCGTCCTTTTGTTTGCAGGTATAATGCAAGTATGAAACATCCAGACCCTCTGGTGATCGGTATTGCAGGCGGCTCAGGCTCGGGAAAAACAACCGTCGCGCAAGAAATTCTTCAACGTGTCGGACGCGGTCACATCGCCTTCCTTCAACACGACTCCTACTACAAAGATCTAAGCGGATTGCCCCCCGCTCAACATGCCGAGATCAATTTTGACCATCCCGACTCACTCGAAACCGAACTTCTGACTCAACACATCGCCTCTCTGCGTGACGGGAAATCTGTCGAGGTCCCGATCTACGATTTCGCCACTGACAGCCGCACCAGCCAAACGTTCACAGTCAATCCGCATCGCGTCATCATTGTGGAAGGCATCCTTATTTTCACCGAAGCCACCTTACGCAAAATGTTCGATGTAAAAATCTTTGTAGATACAGATCCTGATCTGCGCTTCATCCGGCGTTTAGAGCGTGACATCACAGAACGCGGGCGTTCCACTGAGTCAGTCATCAAACAATACTTGCTTACAGTCCGCCCCATGCACTTGGAATTTGTGGAACCTTCCAAACGCTACGCCGACGTCATCATCCCTGAAGGCGGCTTCAACCGCGCCGCACTCGACATGGTCGTTGCCCGTGTGGAAGCGCTGCTAAAATAATACATATCATCTTCCTTCCTCTTTCGTCTTTCTATTTTATTTCTGGAAAGAAGAAAGACGAAAGAATGATAAACCACCCCGAATTACCAACAAGGAGAACTAATGGCAAAACAATGGTCAACCCCACCTGCAATGCAGATCGACCCCAAGAAAAAATACAAAGCTCACATGGAAACTGACAAAGGCACCATGGTCATCGAACTGTTCGCAGATAAGACCCCGAACACCGTAAACAGTTTCGTCTTTCTCTCACGCGAAGGCTACTATGACGGCGTGATCTTCCATCGCGTGATCGCCAACTTTATGGTGCAAGGCGGCGACCCCACCGGTACCGGCATGGGCGGACCCGGCTACAAATTTTCCGATGAATTTCATCCCAGCTTGAAGCACGATAAGCAAGGTGTGCTCTCCATGGCAAACGCCGGACCCGGCACCAATGGCTCACAGTTCTTCATTACACATGGACCCACCCCTCATCTGAATAACAAGCACAGCGTCTTTGGTCAGGTTGTGGGCGATGAAGGCTTGAAGGTCCTCATGTCCATTCCACCGCGTGACCCGAACAACCGCAATGCGCCCGCTATAAAGATCATCCGTGTCACCATCGAAGAAAGCGAATAAGCAAGACGCAATAAAGAAAAACAGGAGCGCACAGCCGGTGACCAAGAAAACCGCTGTGCGCTCTTCACGCGCGTCCTCGGACTCTGGACTCCAACAGCTTGCTGTTGAAAACAAGCCCCAATCCACGATTTCTCCACAACCCGCCGAAACAATCCAAAAAGCATCAAGCCTTCGCACCAACATTCTGCGCGTGCTAGCGCTGGTCGGAGTCATCGCGATCACACTCTACATCATTTCCATTCGCGACCATGTAGCTGAGTTCAAACAGTACGGTTACGTTGGCATTTTCTTTGTGGCATTGCTTGCGAATGCAACCGTGTTCATTCCCGCGCCGGGTGTTGCCATCATCTACGCCATGGGTGCAGTTTTCAATCCGCTCTATGTGGGTCTGGTTGCGGGCACCGGCGGCGCGATCGGTGAACTCTCTGGATTTCTGGCAGGCTTCAGCGGGCAAGCCATCATTGAAAATACACACATCTACGAACGCACCAAACCCTGGGTGGATAAATACGGCGGCTGGGCAATCCTAGTTCTATCAGCCATTCCAAACCCATTCTTCGATATCGCTGGCTTCGCGGCTGGCATCGCCAAAATGAAAATGCGGACTTTTCTATTCTCTGTCTGGATCGGTCAACTCATCAAAATGACATTGTTTGCCTATGCAGGCAAATATTCCATCGATTGGATTGCTGGTTTCATGAAATAAAAATGTAGTGGCGACTTCAGTCGCCTCACAATAAAGCGACTGAAGTCGCTGCTACAAAATAACAGGAGAATCATCATGTCTGATCACACAAAGCTCGATTCGTATCTCGAAAAGAATCTCGACCAAAGCATCGCCGAACTTTCAAAGTTGGTTGCCCAGCCCAGTATCAGCGCACAAGGCATCGGCTTGAAGGAGTGTGCCAATCTAGTTGCTGATATGTTACGTGCGCGCGGTTTCACCGCTGAAGTGATGGACACAGAAGGTGCGCCGGTGGTCTTTGCTGAACGTAAAGGCAAAACTGACAAGACTCTGTTGTTCTATAACCATTACGATGTGCAACCACCCGAGCCGCTTGAATTGTGGGAAACACCACCCTTTGAGCCAAGTCTCCGTGCAGGCAAACTGTATGGGCGCGGCGTCAGTGACGACAAGGGTCACATCGTTTCGCGCTTGCATGCCATTGATGCAATTCTCGCAACCGAGGGCGACCTGCCCTGCAATATCAAATTCATCATCGAAGGTGAAGAAGAAACTTCGAGTGTGCACCTGCATGATTTCATCCGCGAGAACAAAGAGAAACTCAAAGCCGATGCCTGCATCTGGGAATTCGGCGGTGTGGACCATCGCGAAGTGCCCATGCAATATTTGGGACTGCGCGGAATCTGTTACGTGGAACTCTCTGTTGAGTCGTTGGGCACGGATGTCCACTCCGGGATCGGCGGTTCGATCCTCCCGAATGCGGCGTGGCGTCTCGTGTGGGCTTTATCCACACTGAAAGGACCTGACGAACGCATCCGCATTCCCGGCTTCTACGACAATATCGTCCAACCGACTGCGCGCGACCGCGAGATCATGGATGCGCTCCCCGATGTTGCGGATGAATACAAAAGACGCTTCGGCGCAAAAGAATTCATCAAGGGTCTCACCGGTGGCATTGACTTAAAAATGGAAGAAGTCTTCACGCCCACCTGCACGATCTGCGGACTCACCAGTGGGTATCAAGGTCCCGGCTCGAAGACTGTGCAACCTGCCTTCGCCTCTGCCAAAGTAGACTTCAGACTTGTCATCGGTCAAATGCCCGAAGATATTCTCAAGAAATTGCGCGCGCATCTCGATGCAGAAGGCTTCAGCGATGTGCAGATCAAATATCTAGGCGGGGAGCCAGCTGCTCGGACGGATCCAGATGACAGCTTCGTCAGAACCGTGGTGCAGTCCGCTGAAGAGGTGTATGAGTTCCCGATGGAGATCGTCCCCACCGTGGGCGGATCCGGTCCCAATTATCCATTTGTGCATGATCTGGGTTTGCCGGTTGCCACTGCGGGGCTTGGATACCCCGATACGCGCGCACATGCGCCCAACGAAAATATCCGCGTGGACTTGTATCTCAAGCACGCCCGCCACATGGCACGCGTGATCAAAGAGTTCGCCAAATAACGCCCACCGCCTCGGGCACCTTCCCAAATTTCAGCAGTCGAATTTGGGGATGTAAATATGACCTAAATCACTCCAATTCAGTGACAATCTTTTTGTCATTCAGACATATAATGACACTGTAAGTTTTTTAAACACTGGAGGTAAAAATGTTAGTTGGTGAAAGAATGTCCCGCCCTGTTATTTCGGTATCACCCGATGCACCCATTCATGATGTGCTGGTGATGTTCAAAAAAGAGCACATCCGCCGCGCGCCTGTGCTCAAAGATGGCAAATTGATCGGCATGATCTCGCAAGGCGATTTGCTGAACGCATCGCCATCGCCTGTGACCACCCTGAGCGTTTGGGAAATGAATTACCTGCTCAGCAAGGTGACGGTCAAACGTGTGATGAGCAAAAAGGTAATCACGGTTGACAGCGAGACACCCATTGAAGAAGCCGCACGCATCATGGCAGACAACAAGATCGGCGGCATGCCCGTCATGAACAACGGCAAAGTGATTGGCATGATCACAGAGACCGATCTGTTCAAAGTCTTTCTTGAACTCATGGGCGCGCGCGATAAAGGTATCCGCGTAACAGCGAGCATCGACGATAAACCCGGTGAGCTTGCCAAGGTCACCAAAGCCATTGCAGAAGCTGGCGGAAACTTTGTGTCCTTTGGCTTTTTCGACGGTCAGGACGCCAGCACCAAAGTGTTGACCTTCAAAGTGGAAGGCATCAAGAAGGAAGATGTCAAGCGCGTGCTTGGCAGTTCAATAAAAAAATTCTGGGATGTCAGACAGAGCTAGAATGTAATCACAAAAAAACAAGCCGCCTTATCGGCGGCTTGTTTTTTTGTATGCGGCAGGCTTCGGTTCTTCTTTTTTCCGGGTCTCTTTGGATTTCAACTCGTTGATTTCATCGTTGTTCAAGTACCGCCATTGACGCGGCTTCAGCGTGCCAATCCGCAGCGCGCCGATCCGAATACGCAGGATCCGGACAACCGGCAAGCCCAACTGCTTACAGGTCTCACGGATCTGACGCTTGCGCCCTTCACCCATCGTAACGCGCACCCACGCACCTTTGCCCTGCCCGGTCTCATAATGGATATCGACGGGCTGAGTCTTGTAGCCATCTTCAAGCACCACGCCTCGCCCCCACGCCTCCATCTGGTCCCGGTCCGGACGCCTTGCGAGCAGCACCCGATATTCTTTCTGATGCCCATAGCGTGGATGCGTGAGTCGATTCGCGAGGTCGCCATCGTTGGTCATCAACATCAGACCTTCACTCTCGAAGTCCAGCCTGCCCACCGGGAAGATATAACCCGGCAGCTCGATCAGATCGCGGACTGTGCTGCGGTCATCGCCAGGTTCCTTCTCCACAGCGGACAAGATATTGCGCGGCTTGTACAATGCAATATACATCAAAGATTCAGCCGCGGCGATGGGATGTCCATCCACTGTGATCTTATCGACGGTGGGGTCAGCTTTCTGTCCAAGTTCAGCCAGCTTGCCGTTAACGCGCACGCGCCCGGCAGAGATAAAGTCTTCGCAGGCGCGGCGTGAACCATAACCAGCTTGTGCAAGTATTTTTTGTAAGCGTTCAGACATAATGATGGAATTATACCCGCAGGGTTGCATAAACTACATGGATTGCACATACACAATAACCAGCTACAATCGTACCGAACACTCATGCGTCCATCTATTATTATATACACCATAACAATAGAGTCTTGCTCAAGCATCCGGTATGCGTTATAAGAAGTATATTCACAATTCATCATAGTTGATAATGATATGACACAAATCGAAATAATATTTCTTTTATTGGGGATTGCAGCAATATTGCTCATCAGGAATATCCTGCGCCCTGATATTGTTGCGCTATTGTTAATGCTGGGTCTGGAGTATTCAGGAATTTTAACTCCACAAGAATCGCTTTTAGGGTTTAGTCGTCCGGCGATCTTCATTATGATGTCAGCATTCATCCTCGCCGAAGGCTTGCGCCGCTCGGGAGCAACAGAACGATTGGGAGAGTTCATTGTAAGAATGTTTGGAAAAGGTGAGCGGCGTCTCACATTTGGCGTGATGACAGCCGCAGCATTTTTGTCCCTTTTTATGAACAACATCGCTGCCGCGTCCCTGCTGTTCCCAGTTATATCGGGCGTGGCGCGGCGAACAAAAATATCATCATCACAGTTGTTGATGCCATTAGCCTTCGGCACTATTTTGGGCGGTATGGCGACCTTGCTTACTACTACAAACATTATTGTCAGTGGTTTGTTACGAGGCGTAAACCTCACTGGTTTTGGTTTGCTTGACTTTGCTCCGGTTGGACTACCTTTGGCATTCTTAGGCATCCTTTTCGTTACTTTATGGGGCAGAACATTGCTCCCACAACAATCGCCCGCTCAACGCATCTGGCAGGAGGAAGACCAATCTGGCGAGGCTTTGTTGAATACCTATCAATTGAATGAACGCTTTCTGCGCGCAGCAGTCCGACCCGGAAAAGGGTTAGATGGAAAAAAACTCGCCGAGAGTGATTTACGGGAAAAATATCATCTGAACATTATGGCTGTGCATCACGGCAAAAATTGGGTGCCGCCCGATCCAAACACCAGTTTACTGGGAGGTGATATTCTTTTAATACTTGCACGCCCTGAAGACAGTTTACCCGCTGTACTCAATGAGTTTTTGGAGATCCTGCCAGCAGGCAAATGGCAGCAGGATTATCTGTCAATTCCAAACTTCATGTTGATTGAAACAGCGATTGCACCCCGATCTCATCTTGCAGGTCAAAGCCTTCAGGAATTGCAATTCCAGCAGAAGTTTGGATCAAGGGTCCTGGCAATCTGGCGGCAGGGACGTTCGATTCGTACGCGTCTAGCGGATTTACAGCTGGAATTTGGAGATGGCTTGCTATTGCAGGGACCGGCCAACAGCCTCGAATTGTTACGTACGGAGCCAGGATTAATATTGCTGGCGGAGTCTGCCCCAATTCCGCGTATGTCTTTTCGAGGCTGGCTAGCCGTGCTCATCATGATTATTACACTGGGATTCGCTGTCATCTTTCCAGCACAGCTTGCAGAGATTATGCTTAGCGGAGCAATTGGCATGGTCCTCATTGGCATGCTGACCATGGATCAGGCATATCGCGCAATCGATTGGCGAAGTCTCTTTATGGTGGCGGGCATGCTTCCGGTTGGAATTGCCATGGATAAAACAGGTGCAGCGGCATTATTAGCCCAATGGCTTATTTCCAACATTGGCGTAGCTGGGCAACTGGCTGTGCTGGCAGGCTTAGTTTTATTGACAGTGCTATTAACCCAGGTAATTAATGGCGCAGCGGCAGTAACAGTAGTTGCACCGATCGCCATCAGCACCTCATTAAAAATCGGTATGGACCCACGCAGCGCTGCCATGGCCATTGCCATCGCCTCATCGATGGCATTTATGTCGCCTCTGGGTCATTCCGTTAACATCATGGTTATGGGCGCGGGTGGCTATAAATTCCGGGACTATGCACGCATTGGTGTTCCATTAACAATTATTTTATTCATTGCTCTTTTGATTTTGTTGCCCATCATCATGCCGCTTATATGAGCCGTTTGAGCTTGCAGGAATCTATGAGGACTATATTAAATTTATATTGAACATGCTATACTCGGATTAAATCCCATCTCCAAAACTCAAATATCAAGGAGCGCTCTCATGTATCAAACCGATATGTACGAAGGCTTACTCGCAGAAACCATCACGATGACCGGCGCGGACGGCGCTTCGATCAACGCCTTTTTCGCGCGCCCGCTTGGGAAAGGTCCGTTCCCGGCGATGGTGCTCGCGCATCACATGCCCGGCTGGGATCAATGGTATCGCGAGACCACACTCAAGTTCGCGCAGCAAGGCTATATCACTATTTCACCGAATTTATATTTTCGATCTGGTCATGGCACGCCTGAAGATGTGGCGGCAAAAGTCCGCGCGGATGGCGGCGTCCCGGATGATCAGGTAGTTGGCGACCTTGCTGGCGCAATGAACTACGTGCGCTCCCAACCTTATGCCAATGGCAAGGTAGGAGTCTTCGGTACCTGTTCAGGTGGCAGACATGCTTATCTCGCCGCCTGTCGCGCTCCCGGTTTCGATGCCATAGTGGATTGCTGGGGTGGACGCGTTGTGATGACTCCTGATCAATTGACCAAGAATTTCCCCGTCTCGCCTCTCGACTACACCAAAGATTTGCCCTGCCCAATATTAGGTTTGTTTGGCAACGACGATAGCAGCCCCACACCTGAGCAGGTGAACCAGCACGAAGCGGAGCTCAAGAAGCTTGGCAAGACCTATGAATTCCATCGCTACGATGGCGCCGGTCATGGATTCTTTTATTACCATGCGCCTATGTACCGTCAGGCGCAAGCCGTGGACGGCTGGCAAAAGACCTTCGCGTTTTTAGAAAAATATCTTTTGTAGACTTGTAGGGGCGGAGCAATGCTCCGCCCCTACAATAAAAGGAAAACGTTATGTGCACAATGATCGTGGAAAAAGTTAAAGTAGATGGCAGCGCCAAGGGCACCAGCGGCTGGTTCACTTTGAATCAAGCCAACATTTCATACGACCATCCCTTCAACGCCCCGTTCGAACACGCGCTCAATATTGATTTCGTCAACGAGTCACAAGGACTCGGCGCACGTGTCGCTGTTGAACTCAGCGAGCAAGCCGCACGCGAACTGGTCAAGACCATTCTCGCGGTTTTAGATCAAGCGGATGCTGGCGGGCATTTGGCAAACCAGCATTGATTCGCCTTGTCATCTGACAAACGAACAAAAGGAGTAACAAAATGATCAATCTACATGATAAAGACACGCACAAGCCTCTGGGACAGATTAGTGAAGACCAACTCCAGTATTTAATCGACAACCTTGAGGAGGAATGGCTCGAAGATCAGGATTACGCCATCACGCCGTTATTGCTTGAAAACTTTGAAGCCCAAGGTGCGGACGCCGTGCTGGTGTCTTTACTGAGAGACGCCCTCGCCGGGCGCGATGAGATCGAAATTGTCTGGAGTAAGTAACATTTGATCGTTATCCAACCCTACAACCCCGCATGGACTCAAGAATTTGAGTCCATGCGGGCAGCATTACAAGATGTTCTCGGAGCGCGCGCCATGCGCATCGACCACATCGGTTCAACCTCTGTGCCGGGCTTGGGCGCCAAAGATGTGATTGACATCCAGGTGACGGTTCAAGAGTTAAGCCCAAAGATCATTCAGAAGATGGTCAATGCGGGATATGAACATTCCGGCAAAAACTCACACGACCATGTTCCACTCGGCGAAGACGCTAACCCCAATCTGTGGGAAAAACTTTTCTTCAACCAACCTCAAGGACAGCGCCGGGCACATATTCATGTACGAATTGATGGCAATCCGAATCAACGCTACCCGTTATTGTTCCGCGATTATCTGCGCGCACATCCCAACTCAGCCAGATCCATTGAGCTCATCAAACGCGAGATCGCCAAACGCCATGCCGATGACGTGGATGCCTATTACGACATCAAAGACCCGGTCTACGATCTGATCTGGGATGCGGCGCAGGAATGGGCAGAGCATACGAACTGGGATCCAAATAAATAGTCACAGAAACCGCAAGAATCGGGTAGACGGACGAGTCCCCATCTCCTATACTTTGGAATGTGAATTGAATAGCAATAACCCAAATCCTTCTATAGAAATAGGAATAAATCTCATGAACTCAACACCCGCGAAAGCCCTGGCCTGGAATTTGAATAACATCATTTGGCAGGAAATTTCCCCAGACGGAACCAAGTACAGCCTGCTTGAAGGCCGGCGTGACAGCGCAGGTGAAGCATTTACGTATGCCTTCTTCATTCCGGCTGGCTTTTGGGACCCAGCGCATTGGCACACAGCCGACGCACGGATAACAGTGCTTCAAGGCAAACTATACCTCGGCTATGGAGACAAACACGAAGAAGAAAAACTTCAAGCATATGAAGCTGGCAGTTACATCCTGGTCCCCGCGGATGCAAAGCATTTCGACGGTTCTTACGAAGACACTGTCATCATCGGCACAGCAGTTGGACCTTGGGCAACGCATTATGTGGATTCGTCTGTTATTCCTTCTGCAGGCACTCAGTCAATTTGAAATTGAGGTTTTTATTTCATAATATCGTGGCTATATAGGTCACAGTTAAGTGGCTCGACGCTCTCACGAAATCCAAAGAGGAAATATGACTACTCCAGCAACGCTTCAGAAGCGACAAGATTTGATGGCTTTCATTGAGCATAACCTTGTGTCTGAATCATCAGTGCAAGCTGTCGTTGGGATCGGTAGTATCGCCAATGGATTAGCCCGACCAGATTCTGACATTGATGCCATCGTCTTCCTTGATCCATTTGACTGGTATATTATTCCGGCTGAATTTCAATGGCGTCAGGCAGATAACACATTTCATAGCATTTTCAGCCAAGCGTCTGCCCCAGAGAACTGGATGCAGTTTGATTTTGCCCGTCTCGATCTTGCTCAATGGGCTGATTCATCCTTTGAATGGTCTGAGGGACGTTGTGCAGAACTACATGCGGGCTGGCTGGCTTTTGATCGATCTGGGCAAGTTGCTGAGTTAATAGAAAGACGCACACTTTATACTAATGCCATACGAATAACGAAGTTGGATGAGGCGATCACATGGCTGGATCAGCATTTATCAGATGATGGTCCACAAGTACATTGGGATAGCCTTGGTCCGGTTATAGCATACGACCGACTGCAAGCTGCCTATGAGTATTTGGTGCAAGCTCTATTTGCTTATAACCGTCGCTGGCGTCCTTGGCGAAACCGGGAGATGTCCTCTTTGCTGGCTTTATCCTGGCTTCCGGAAAATTTTGCTGACAGAGTTTCGGGAGTATTGGGGACTTCATCACTTGACTATGCTGGATATATGAACCGGGTTGATTGTCTGCGAGCTATGTTTAAAGATATAACCAATCGACTTATCAGTGACGGTGAATATGGAGAGCATGTGATCAGCGAAGCATTTATCCGTAGTCACGATGAGCCTGGGCGTGCTTGGAATATGGACGAGTGGAATAGAAAGCATGCAGAACGCCGCGGATAGTAATCCGCCCCAGGGCCAATAACATAAACCGTTGAGACCTCGGGGATATAAAAACGACGCAGCCAAAAGCCGCGTCGTTTTTATATCCCCGAATATTTTACTCTACCCCTTCAACAACTCATTCTGCTTAGACTCTTCCTCTTCCGGTCTTGCAAGCGGCGGCATTTCAAGGATGGAGTTCAACCCAAAATGCTGCAAAAACTCGGGCGTGGTGGAATACAGGATCGGGCGACCCGGTCCATCGGCGCGACCAGATTCGAGGATCAAGTTCTTGCTCAGGAGACTCTTCATCATGCTGTCGCTATTCACGCCGCGGATCGAGTCAATCTGCGGGCGTGTGACCGGTTGTTGATACGCGATGATCGCCAGAGTCTCCAGCGCGGCGCGGCTGAGGTGAGAGGTCGCTTCCAATCCCAGAAAACGCTCGATCAACTCAGCCAGTTGCGGCGCGGTGGTCAATTGCACGCGTCCGGCATGTCGTTGCAGACGCAAGCCCCGGCTTTGTAATGAAGCGTCCAGTTCGTTGAGTCCACGTTCGATGACCGAGGCAGAAACATCCAGTGCCGTCGCAAGTTGGGCAGTCGCCACTGGCTCAGCCGCAACGAACAACAACGCTTCCAATTTTACGGAAAGTGGCAATTCAGTTTCGATATTTGGCTCAGAGATTGGTTCAGAGTCGCTCATGCTATAATTACTCCGCTAAATTTATTTAAGTTTGGATCAAAGAATGAAATCAAAAAAATACGCGCTACCCATTTTTCTACTGACATTGTTACTCGCATCGCTGGCTTGCACCATCTTCGTGGGCGGACCCGATTACTCAGGTCTCGCGCCCATTCCCGTTTCCACTGAAGCGGCTGGCAGTCTCAAAGACGAGATGCAAAAAGCTTTTGAAGCGGGCGCTCAAACCGGCATCGTCACGCTCAACATTACCGAACCGCAGATCACTTCGATCCTTGCGTTCCGCTTGCAGTCTGACCCAAACATGCAAACCGATAAGAAGCCCTTCATCACTGACCCGCAGGTGTATTTACGCGACGGTCAAATGAAGATCTACGGCAAATCACAACAAGGCATGTTCACCGCCAACATCGGCATCATCGTCAACATGGGCGTGGACGAACTCGGCAAACCGAAGATCGAAATTGTCTCTGCCGATTTCGGTCCCTTCCCGGCACCCGCTGGCATCAACGAGGCGCTGACCACGATGATCGATGAAGCCTATACCGGTTCCATCGGACCTGCGGCAACTGGACTGCGTATCGAGACCATCACCATTGCCGATGGCATCATGACGATCACTGGACGCATCAAGTAGCGCACGGATTATACACCAGACGAAATGCCGCGCCTCCTCCCTAGCCGACACCTGCTCCTGTTTCTATTAGCATTCACTCTGCTGACGTCTTGTCGTTCGCCGCAAGTGGCAAGCCCCGATATCACGATCAACATTACAGCTGACGGTGCAACAAAAAAAATTACCGTTCCCGCTGGGAGCACGGTAACATTGGCTTTTCAAACGGCAGGTATTACGGTTGGGAATCTCGATCAGGTGGAACCGCCGCTCTACACCGTCTTGAACAACGGCGATGCGATCACACTCATCCGCGTCAAAGAAGTTTTTGAGACCGAAGAACAAGTTATCCCGTTTGAAAGACAGGTCGCCCGTAACGAATCCCTACCCGAAGGTGAAACCCGACTCGTACAAGCGGGCGTGAACGGCAAAAAAGAACTGACGTATCGCATCGTGTCAGAAAACGGAGTCGAGACCAGCAAGTCGGTTGTCAAATCTGTCATATTGCAAGATGCCGCGCCAGAGATCGTCATGGTCGGCGCGCAATCGTCCTTTGCGCCATTGCCTATTCCAGGAAAACTAGTCTACCTCGCGGGCGGCAACGCGTGGATCATTGACACATCCACAGCCAACCGCACTCCGCTCGTGACGACCGGCGATCTCGATGGACGCATCTTTGAACTATCCCCCGCCGGGAATTATCTGATCTTCACCCGTAAATCCACCAAACCTGCCGATCAAGAGATCAATCAACTCTGGGGCGTGCGCACGAATGGCGGCAAACCGTTCAACACCGGTATTGTGAACGTGGTCCATTTTGCAGATTGGATTCCGAACACAAATTCATTTGCATACTCCACAGTCGAGCCGCGCAGCACAGCGCCAGGCTGGCAGGCAAACAACGATCTATGGCGTGCCAGTATTACAACTGGTGAGAAAAGAAAAATCCTTGATGCGAACAGCGGCGGCGTCTACGGTTGGTGGGGCATGAACTTTGCCTTTTCCGCGGACGGTCGGCTGGCATACGCTCGCCCCGATGGGATCGGAACCGTTGATCTTGATGGCAAAGCCCTCAAACCTCTGATCAATATCACACCCTTCAACACCCACAGCGATTGGGCTTGGCTCCCGTCCATTGCTTGGGGCGCAGATGGCAAGACCCTTTTCTATATCACACACGCCCCGCCGCCCAGTTTGGTCAGCGAAGAAGATTCACCATTCTTCGATATGGGCGCCACTTCATTTTCAAACGATGCCACCGTGCAAATTGCTGAGCTAACAGGAATGTTTGCCTACCCCGCAATTTCTTCGATACAATCAAGCTCACGCGAACGATCATACCTGGTGGCGTACCTGCAAGCCATCTTCCCGGAACAAAGTGAAACCAGCCGCTACCGCATCGTCGTCATGGACAGAGACGGCTCGAACCGCCGAACAATTTTCCCAGCGACTGATGCGCCCGGTCTTGAACCGCAGACTCCCGCTTGGGCGCCCGAACCCATTTCAGGGCAGAGCGGGGATTTTATTGCAGTCATCTATCAAGGCAATTTATGGCTGGTCGATAGCGGCAACAGCCAAGCCTATCAAGTAACCGGTGATGGGCTAGTTACAAGAATAGATTGGAAATAGTTATCAACACGCTAAGCAGGTCATTGCGCTCCGCTCAGCGCGAATACATTTATTAAAGGAAATCATATGCGTATTTTGATCACTGGAGCAGCCGGGTTTCTCGGCTCACATTTATGTGACCGTTTACTTAAAGAAGGTCACGAGGTCATCGGGCTGGATAATTTCATCACGGGCAACCCGGATAATATTGCCCACTTAATGGGCAATGAAAAATTCTCATTCCAGAAACATGATGTATCCAACTTCATTTTTGTGCGCGGCAAAGTGGACGCGGTTATGCATTTCGCCTCACCCGCCAGCCCCAATCCACTCTCACCTTCAGGATATTTCAACCTGCCCATCCAAACCATGAAAGCCGGAGCACTGGGCACACATAACTGTCTAGGTGTTGCCAAGGCGCATAATGCGCGCTTCTTGATCGCATCTACCAGTGAGATTTATGGCGATCCGCTTGTACATCCCCAAACCGAGGATTACGCCGGTAACGTGGATCCCGTCGGTCCGCGCGCCGTTTATGATGAAGCCAAACGTTTTGCAGAATCCTTAACCATGGCATATCACCGCTATCACAATGTGGATACGCGTATCGTCCGCATTTTCAATACCTACGGTCCGCGTATGGATCTGGAAGACGGTCGCGCCCTGCCAAATCTGCTCAAACAAGCCCTGCTTGGTCAGCCGCTGACGGTTTATGGCGACGGTGGTCAGACACGTTCCTTCTGTTATGTTGACGATTTGATCGAAGGCATTGTTGCATTGCTCTATTCAGATGAACATTTGCCAGTCAATATCGGTAACCAACATGAAATGACCATCTTACAATTTGCCGAAACGATCAATCGTCTCACCGAGAACAAAGGCGGTATCACTTTCGTCAAAGATGCCCGCAGTGTCCGTGACCCGCAGCAACGCCGACCTGATATTACACGCGCGCGCACCATCTTGAAGTGGGAACCCAAGGTCGGTCTTGAAGAAGGCTTACATAAGACCATCCCATATTTTAGAAAGAAGCTAGGGCTGGGATGATTCTGACTCAAGAAAAAGAACGTGTACGCTTTTTAAAATTTGCTACAGTTGGCGCGATCGGCTCGGTCGTTGACATTGGGATTGCAAACCTATTAACACACTTGTTGGATATGCCTCTCGTCTATGCAGGCAGCATATCTTTCATTTGTGCCGTCTTTAGTAACTTCATCCTCAACCGCTATTGGACATACCCCGATTCGCGGTCGCGTCCGCTGATGCACCAGTTGGGAATGTTCTTTTTGGTGAATTCGATCGGCATTGCGATCCGCATACCTATCCTCCATTTTGTGGAGCCGCCGATGGCGCGCGCATTTGAGAGTGTCGGTCACTTAACTATGGCAACCTCAGAGTTTCTGGCAAGAAATGCTACTCTGGTTCTCGCGATTGGCATTGTCATGATCTGGAATTTTTTCATAAACCGCTATTGGACGTATAATGATGTAGATTAAATTCACAAGGGTACGCCATGACAACTCAACAACCCCAACATCGCATTATCCCAATTTACACATCGCGCGGCGAAGCCGAAGCTTTTTTAGTTTATCCCTACATTTTCAACCGCACCGGCGAATGGATCGGATGGGCAACCCCCACGCGTGAAGTGTATTCGGTGCTCGGTTATTATGTTGGCATGCTCACGGATGATGCCCGCATCGTCCGCAAACGCTCCGAGGATGATAACAAGCTACGACTGAAGCCGCCTCCAAAACCCGGAAAGATCGCACCACCAGCAACGATCCCATTGGCGCCCTTGATGCAAGACCTCACCTACAGCCTTATTGACGTGTTACAAGAGGCGCCTGAACTTTTACACGGCTTCGACAGTGGTGAATTTCGGCAGGATATGGATTAGGTTTTACGAGATAAATTTAGAAATGACTGACACCCTACAAGCCAAACCCGTGCGCGCCTCACGCGTGACACTTTCACAACTTATGCATCCCGAACACGCCAACCTGCTTGGCAATGTGCATGGCGGCTGGATCATGAAACTGGTGGACGAAGCCGGTGCCTTGGCATGTATGCGCCATGCGCAACGCAAGGTCGTGACCGTGGCGATCGACTCAATGACCTTCCGTCAGCCCATCCGCATTGGCGACTTGATCATCCTCAATGCCGAAGTGACCTACACGGGGCACACATCCATGGAATCAGAAGTGCATGTGCTGGCTGAAAACCCGGTCACCGGCGAACAGACTCATACCAACACAGCTTATCTTGTGTATGTAGCCTTGGATGATGAAGGCAAGCCAACTGCTGTGCCACCTTTACGACCAGAGACCGATGACGAGAAACGTAAATTCGAGCAGGCAAAAGAAAGACAAGAACGAAGGTTAAAGCAGAAATGACCGAACCACAACTGACCCAACCCGAAGTTCAATCCGAACCCCAATCTGAGCCGAAAGACCGCGTGGCGCATTCCATCCACAGTTTGCGTGAACTGGTGGATTTTGTCGCCGGTAAATCGCTTCCCCCGCTTGTGCCTGAGGAAGGCCGTGTTACTGAGAATCTGCCTTTCCCCTATCTGGCGATCGTGGGTCAGTATGAAATGAAATTAGCGCTCTTGCTCGGGTTGATCAACCCGAACATAGGCGGCATTCTGTTGATCGGTCCGCGCGGTACAGCCAAGACTACGGCTGTCCGCAGTTTGTTGAACTTATTGCCGCTGGTGGAACGCAGCAATTGTCCGTATGGCTGTCTACCCGAAGATATAGAAGCTGGCGGCATTGATGCCGTCTGCCCGGATTGTGCCAAGAAATACGGCGAGGGCATTCCGCTGACATCAGCAGATCAGGTCCGCTTGATCGAGTTGCCGCTGAATGCGCGGATCGATGATGTGGTCGGCGGCATTGACGAGCGCGCCGCACTCCACGAACGGATGCGCATCCGCCGCGGCATTCTGGCGCAAGCCGACCGCAACTTATTGTATATTGATGAGATCAACCTGCTCAGCGATGACGTGATGGATTCCATTTTGGATGCTGCCGCACAAGGTTCATACACCGTCCGCCGCGGGCATCTTGCGGCAACCTATCGTTCGCGCTTTGTGTTGATCGGCTCCATGAATCCTGAAGAGGGTCGCTTGCGCCCGCAAATTTTGGATCGTTTCGGACTGCGTGTGATCGTGCGCGGACTGGAAGATATATCGGAAAGACTGGAAGCCTATCGCAGAGTACAGGCTTACGTGACGAATCCACGTCAGATGGTGGGACAGTTTTCGGCTGAGATGGAAGCGGCGGCTTCCGAGATCCGCAATGCGCGTGATCGTGTCAAGAAAGTTGTCGTGCCAGACCATATCGCCAATCCCGCGATCGCTTTGGTTCAAAGACTCGGCATCGATTCGCTGCGCGCTGAGATCACCTGGTTTGAATCGGCGCGTGCGTATGCTGCGGCGGACGGGCGCGAAGAAGTGAACATGGCTGATCTGAAAGCCGTTGCGCCGATGGCTTTACGCCTGCGCCGCTCATTATTCATGAACGAATATTTTGAAGGGCAGATCGGTGAAGAAAAAGAATTAACCAATCTTTTGAAAAGCGTTGGCAATAAACCAAGCAACAAGAAGCCGCCTCTCAAAAAGAAACCAGCAAAGAAAAAATGAGTACACTTGTTATTTCAAAGGCTATCTACCGGATCGAGACCGAGAGTCTCGTCGTGCGTTGTTGGGACCCAAAAGATGCCGCATTAATTCAGGAAGCCGCAGCGGCAAGCAAAGAGCACCTGTTGCCTTTCATGCCCTGGGCGGCAAACGAACCGCAAACAGTGGAGCAAAAAGTTGAACTCACACGCCGCTTCCGCAGTTTGTTCGATCGCGGTGAAGATTATGTGTATGGAATTTTCAACAAAGACGAATCGCGCGCTCTGGGCGGGACTGGTTTACACACGCGCTTGAAAGACAATGCGCTCGAGATCGGTTACTGGCTGCACAAGGATTTCATCAATCAGGGCTTAATCACAGAATCAAGCGCGGCATTGACCAAGGTCGCTTTTGAGATCTATCATGTTGACCGCATGGAGATCCATTGCTCGGTGGAGAATCTTGCCAGCGCCAGCGTGCCGCGCAAACTGGGATATACCCACGAAGCCACGCGCCGCCGTCTGGGCTGGGCGCATGGTCAACCCAGCGACTCAATGATCTGGACGCTGTTCGCAGATGAATATCCCAACACGCCGAGCGCCTCGGCTGTTATTCGTGCGTTTGATATTGTTGGCAATCCGTTGTTATAAATTCCGCTCCGAGCGATTCTTTATAGTCTTTTACCAGAGCGTCTTCCGTTTCTTCGGCAGTGCAAACTACCGAAGAAACAATTTGTATTGAGGCAAATTCCATGACCACACATAAGGAACGAATCCAAGCCTGTATTCAAGGCGAGATGGTTGACCGCCCGCCGGTCGCGCTATGGCGGCACTTTCCCGTTGACGATCAAACGCCGGGGACGCTTGCCAAAGCGACACTCAACTTCCAACACACGTATGATTTTGATCTGGTGAAAGTGACACCAGCATCTTCATTTTGTGTCCGGGATTGGGGCGTGGAGGATGAATGGCGCGGGCACACTGAGGGGACACGGCAATATACAAAACGCGTTATCCAAAAGCCCAGCGACTGGGAACATTTGCCAGTGCTGAGTCCATCTGCTCCACAGCTTGCGGCGCAATTGGAATGTCTGCGTTTGATCCGCGCCGAGCTTGGACCAGACACGCCGCTGCTGCAAACGATCTTCAATCCGTTATCGCAAGCGAAGAATCTGGCAGGCAATGAGACATTGATCGCGCATTTGCGTTTGTATCCTGAAGCGGTGATGAAGGGACTCGCGACGATCACTGAAACCACCACACGCTTCGTTGAGGCTTGCATGCAGACCGGTATCGACGGAGTCTTTTATGCGGTCCAACACGCGCAGGCGAGTTTGCTGACCCTGCATGAATATGAAACGTTTGGGTTGCCAGGCGATCTGAATATCCTCGAACCAGCTCGGGAACTGATGTGTAATTTATTGCATTTACATGGACGCGATGTCTATTTTTCGTTGTTGTCTTCTCTGCACTTTCCCATTGTGAACTGGCATGACCGCGAAACGCATCCGTCACTTGCGGAGGCGCAACAACTTTTTTCAGGCGTGGTATGTGGAGGTCTGAGACAGGATACGCTGGTTTATCAGAATCAGATCGAAGTCCAGAAAGAAGCGGCGGATGCCATCCAACAAACGGGCGGCAAGCGTTTCATGTTGGGCACCGGTTGTGTCGTCCCGATCATTGCGTCGCACGGAAATATCCTTGCGGCGAGGACCTCACCCCTGCCCTCTCCTGAAAGGAGAGGGAGTTAATATGAGTCTTAGAGTGATTTCAGGGATCGCCCGAGGTCGAAAATTAAAATCAGTGCCCGGCGATACCACCCGCCCGATCACAGACCGCGCGAAAGAAGCGCTGTTCAATATCCTTGCCGGGGATGTGCTCGATTCGAATTGGTGGGACTTGTTTGCAGGCACAGGCGCAGTGGGCATTGAGGCATTGAGTCGCGGCGCGGCGTTCGTGCGTTTTTCAGATATGAACCGCGCACCGATCGAGACCATCACATCCAACGTGGAGCATTGCGGATTCAAAGCGCAAGCGGAGATCCGCCGGGCGGATGCGTTCAGCTATCTCGCGCAGCCGGCAGATCGGCAATTCGAATATATTTATATCGCACCGCCGCAATTCAAGGAGATGTGGGTCAACGCGTTGGAACTGGTGGACGACAACATGGGGTGGCTCGCGGAAGATGCGTGGGTGGTGGTACAGATCGCGCCCAGCGAATATCGAAGATCAGCAGCCACTTTGAAAAATCTCGAGGAGTTCGAACAGCGCAAATACGGAACGACATTGCTGGTATTCTACGAAAGAAAAGCCAGCTCTGAATGAGTCGCTATAATAATCTCCCGGCTGAACAAGAGATTGCTTTGCCGCAAAGAACGCGGCTCGCAATGACGATCGTTAAGTTATTTCCACGGCGCGGTAATGAGCACGTTGTTAGCATCCGCGGCGTGACCGAGATAGGGTAAGCCCCAGGCTTCAGAGATCGTTTTTAGCAAAGAGTAATGAGTATAGGGCGTGTCATCTTCAAATCCATTTTTGACAAGCGGGGAATATAGAACGATGGGTATACGCCCACCAGCTTCAAGCGGCAGACCGCAACAAGAGTGCTTCCCCTGCCCTTCATCCCATGCCAGTACAACCAGATAGTTTGAGCTTTCTTTATCAAGCGCGGGGATCAGTTGCCCCAGCAGGCTTGTCATCCAGCCATCGGTGACATCGAGCGAGCAATCGTGGGCATCGTTGCACATGTTCGGGGTGATGAAAATGAAATTCGGAAGTGAAGCAGTTTCAATGTCGATTTGAAGCGCTGTTAGAGGGACGACCGAGCGTTCGCAGCGTGTCGTGTCCAGCCGGATCGGGTCAAAGTAAATGAACGGATCGTGCTTCTGCATATAATTATCCGAATCGCCAACATAACAGGGCGAGGGAATGTCTTCCTGATACACCCGCCAAGTGCGCCCACTGGCTTCGATGAGGTCGGGCAAGCTGGGGGCATTCACAAAACAATTATTACAATCAGAAGTGATGCCGAAAGTATCGCCCCCTATCAAGGCGATGTAATTAGGCAGGCTGGGATGCGTGACCGCATAATACTGTGTCAGCAAAGTGTAGTCATGAGCGAGTTTGTTGTAGTTGGGCATCAACGAATTGCCGATCACCGAGCCAAACTCCTTGTTCTCGAACATGACGATCACAATATGGTCAAAATCGGGAACCAGCAGCTTAGGCGTGGCAGTTGACGAAGGGATCATTGTTGGAACCTGCGTAGGCAGATCGGTTGCAGTTGGGAATAACATCACAGTGGGCGCAGGGGGCAAAGCAGTTGGCGTGTCAACAGCTGGGGTGCTGACGCAAGCTACCATCAAGACCAGCGCTAACGCAAATAACATGGGAAGTTTTGTTTTCATGATTTGGATTATACAGTCATGAACGTCTTTCAGGGTTTTACACAGAACCTGCAAGACTCAATTTCAAAATTCACCGTATAATTCTTGCAATTCTTACTAGACCCAACGGGTGAATTACTGCCTGTTGACCTGCGTGCTACAATCAGTCAATCTGTAATCGAGGTTTCACACCCATGACCACACGCCGAGCCCCAGCCAAAATCATCCCGCGCGCTTTTCCGGGCATCAAGCCGGATGAGATCGAAGAACTGATCGCCCATAGCCAGGTGCGCACGTATATGCCTGGTTCGATCCTGTGCCGCGAAAACGCGACCGAGGATCGTTTTTACATGATCCTGGAAGGCGATGTTGAAATCACCAAGGTGATCAACAACAACGAGACCCGCTTGTTAAAAACGCTGGGACCCGGCGATTTCTTTGGCGAGATGGCGCTCATCCACAACGCGCCGCGCGCCGCAACTGTGACGGCAAAATCAGACCTCACCACCCTCGAATTGGATAAAGCCGCATTCGACCGCGTCTTACGCACCAGCAGCAGCATCGCCATGGCAATGGTCAGCGAGATCAGCAATCGTCTGCGTTCCAATGACCAGCTCGCAGTGGATGACCTACGCATGCGCGCCAGCGAGCTGGCTGAGGCGTATCAAAAACTTGCTGAGCAGGATCTGGCACGGCGCGAATTCCTTACGAACATTGCCCACGAAATCCGCACACCGCTCATGATCGCCACCGGATATCTCCAAATGCTGCAACGCGGCATCATGACCGGCGATCAGGTCTCAACCGGGGTCGATACCGTGGCGCGCAACCTCCAACGCATCACCACACTGGTCAACGATATTCTGTTTCTACAGGAAATGGATCTGGTGCTGCCTGAATTTCAGTCAGTGGACATGAACGAAGTGGCGCAGCACGTGTTGGAGAAATATACCGAAGTTGCCATCAAACTCAGCGTGGACTTGCGCTTCACGCCCAGCCCGAACCTGTCTCCGGTTTCAGGTGATTCGAAGTCGCTAGAGCGGGCACTGATGGCTTTAGTGGATAACGCCCTTAAGTTCAGCCCCAAAGGCGGTGACGTGGAAATACGCCTCAGCGAAAAGAATGAGGAGCTACTCGTGGCGGTGGAAGATCACGGCATTGGCATTTCAAAGGAAAATATGCCGCGCATTTTTGACCGCTTCTATCACCTCGAAAAACATGAGGATGATCTCTTCGGCGGCGTTGGGCTCGGACTCGCCATCACGCGCCAGGTCATCAAGCAGCATCACGGTCGGTTGGATGTAGTCAGTGAACCCGGCAAAGGCAGCACCTTCACGATGACGCTCATGAAGTGGAAATAATCTATGTCATTGCGAGGGCGTTAGCCCGAAGCAATCCCCAACTCGACGAGGAGATTGCTTCACCATCCTTCGACTACGTGGCGCTAAAAACACGCGCCACTCCGCTAAGGACGGCTCGCAATGACATAACTAGCTAGCCCCAAACTCCACCACCAACTTCCCCTCTGCATCATAATATGACCGCGCACTAAAGGGCGGATCGCCGCGTTTCAGCGTATGGATTCTCCCCAACAACACCGGCAAATCTTCCACCACTGGCAATTCACCGATTCTCTCAAACGGAATCCATTCTGCCAAACCTTCTTCTGAAGCTACGGGCTCTCCATCCAAGCATTCTCCGCTAAAGAAATACAAACAGATACCCGTCGCACCGGCATCGACAATCAACGTGCCACACAGCCAAAGGTCAGCGGTTAGACCGGCTTCTTCGAACAATTCGCGCTTCGCCGCAGTGAGCACATCTTCCCCTCTTTCTACATGACCACCAAGCCCGTTGTACTTGTTCGCCCATAGACGTTTCGTCGGTGCACCTTTGAGAAGCAGGTACGAGTCGCCGCGCCGCAGGAAGATCGCAGTACGGGGGATGACGGTATATCTATCTTTTGTTACGCCTTGGTCAGATTGAGGCATCGGCAGTCTCCTTTCAAATGAATTTGCCAAAACATAAAAACAGTCGTATAGTTGGTGTACGTGTGGGAAAATTCCATATATGACGCCACACAAGGATCATATATCCTTCACAAACAAAGGGACTTCGCAGAAAGTTTACGCCTATTCCCCCATTTTAGGGTCTTAGACGGAAAGTTTCCGTCTAAGACATATTGGGTGGCTCGTATGCAAACTTGAGGAGAAATAAGTGTGGCAACTCTTCACTTGATGGTAGGACTTCCTTGTTCAGGGAAAACAACGCTTGCTCAAAAGCTTGAATTTGAGAAATCGGCGCTTCGACT